>JAZQWU010000204.1:0-10381 GCA_045632505.1 Alistipes sp.
GATCTCGAGATGCTTTCGGTTCCTGCAACTGAGCAGACTGTAGAGATGCCACAGGCTGAGCTTCCTGCTGCAACTGAGACTCCTGCACAGAACTAAGAGATTAGAACTGCAATTTTAGGGTGGAGAGATTTCGATTTCTCCGCCCTTTTTTGTTGGGTAGGGTCGTTAGGGACATTAGAGTTTAATTGAGGATTGAGAATTATTTTCGGAATTATCAAATAATTCCGATTATTTTTTATCTCTCCACTCCAAACGCTCAACTTTTAACTCTAAAAATTTTTAATTTTTAATTTTATTTCGTACTTTTGCCTAAATTAAGAAATATAGTGTTGCTATGTTGAGAAAATCGTTACTGATACTGCTTGCGGCAGTTGTGAATATAGGCGTTTTGATGGCGGAGAATACGCCAAGTCTGAAGCGCGAAACAGATCGTGTGATGTCGCTTATCGAGCACGGCAAATTCACCGAGGCGCGCCACTCGTTGGCGTTGTTGCGTGAGCGTGTGCCAATCGATGACGAGGTATTGATGCGCCATATCGACTTCGGCTTGGTGCGATGCGCGGTGGAGTTGCACGACAACGAGGCGGAGAAGATGATGCTTGCCTTCTTGCGTCGTTATCCTGAGTCGGTGCATATCAACGATGTTCGCTTCTTGCTGGCGATGTACTATTGCGAGCGCGAGGAGTATAGCAACGCACGCACCTACCTCGATAGAGTATCGTACAAGGCTCTCACCACCGAGAACAAGGAACGTTACAATATGCGAATGGGTTACATCGAGTTCACTTCGGGCAACTACGACAAGGCGTACGAACTTTTCTCGACGCTCTCGCCTGAGGGAAACTATGCCGACCACGCCGTATATTACAGGTCGTATATCCACTACGCTCGTGGCGAGTATAAGGAGGCATACAAGGGCTTCGACTCGCTCAAGAAGAGTGAGAACTACGCCAAGATTATCCCTTACTACCTCTTCCAGATTGAGTTCGCACGTGGCAACTACCAGTATGTCGTAAAGCACGGCGACGAGTTGATGAAGCAGTCGGTGGATGTTGAGCGTACCGAACTTATGCGCGTTGTGGCAGAGGCTTGGTATCGCTTGCAGGGCTACAACAAGTCGTTCCTCTATATGTCGATGTATCAGCGTTCGGGTGGTAAGATGGGCCGCGAGGAGAACTACATTCTCGGCTACTCGGCATATCGTTCTACCGACTACGCAACTGCTATGGAGGCGTTGAAGAAGGTTGCTGAGGGTAGCGACGAGTTGGCTCAGAATGCTATGTACCACTTGGCAGATTGCTACATCCGTCGTGACAATAAGCGCCAGGCAATCCACGCATTTGCGATGGCAGCCGACGAGAAGTACGACAACGAGATTTCGGAGGATGCACTCTTCAACTATGGTAAGTTGCTCTTCGAGACGGGTGGTGGAACCTTCAACGAGTCGATAAATGTCTTGACTCGCTACGTCAATAAGTATCCAAATTCGGAGCGTGCTGACGAGGCGCGTGAGTTGCTCATCGCAGCGTACTACAACTCGCACGACTACGAAATGGCTTACAAGGCGATTAAAGCCTTCCCAAATCCTGACGGAACGCAGCGTGCTGCTTTGCAGAAGATTGCCTACTTCAATGGCTTGGAGTACTTTATGGTGGGTGACTACGAGAAGGCAAAGTCGGCATTGGACGAGGCGCAGAAGATTGGTGTCAGCCCTAAGTATAATGCGTTGTGCCTCTTTTGGTTGGGCGAGATTGAGTATAAGTCGGGCGACTACGCGAAGGCTATTAACTACTACGACTACTATCTCAAGCGCGCTCCAAAGACGGAGCGAGAGTATAAGATGGCACTCTATAATCTCGGCTATGCACACTTTACTCAGGACAATATGGCGAAGAGCCAGAAGGCATTCGAGGGTTTCGTTTGGCTCTACAAGACGGCAGACCGCTATCGTGCAGATGCCTTCAACCGCTTGGGCGATACTCAATATTCGCAACGCAAATATGCCGATGCCGTAAAGAGTTACGAGGGTGCAGTCGCTCTCGGTACGCCTGAGCAGAACTACGCAAAGTATCAGCGCGCGTTGTCGTTGGGTTTGTCTGGCAAGACCACTGCGAAGATTGGTGCATTGCGCCAGATGCAGAGCGAGGATTGTGGCGACTATAATGACGATGCAGCATATGAGTTGGGCCGCACCTATGTCTCGCTCGGTCGCTATTCGGATGGAGCATCGGTGTTGGAGAACTTTGTGGAGAACTTCGCGCAGTCGCCATACTACACCCCTGCGTTGCTCGATTTGGGTTTGGTGCACTTCAACCTCGGCAATGTCGATAAGTCGTTGCACTACTACGATAAGATTATCTCGGCGGCGCCGCAGTCTGCCGCTGCTAAAGATGCAATTCAGAGTGTCCGCGAAATCTATGTGGCAAAGGGTAATATCAACGACTACTTCGCATATGCCGAGCGTACTGGCGCGGTGTGTGACCTCAGCGTGATGACACGCGACTCGTTGTCGTTCCGCGCTGCTCAGAATATCTACCTCGCAAATCGTACCACCGAGGCAATCTCGCATCTGCGTAACTACTTGCAGAACTATCCGAAGGGCTACTACACCAACGATGCGTTGTTCTGCTTGAGTGACTGCTACCTCAAGTGCGATAGCCTTGATAGCGCAGTTGAGAGTTTGAAACTCTTGGCGGAGCAACCGCAGAATCAGTACACTGTGCCTGTGGTTGAGAAGTTGGCGCGTGTGACATTCGAGAATAGAATGTACGACGTAGCAACTGATGCCTTCCGTCGAATGTACGATGTTGTGGATAATGCCGCTTCGCGTACTGAGGCTGCTAACGGATATGCCGAGTCGGTGCTTTTGCGCAAGGATGACGATGCTTTGCTCGCTATGGCAAACGATTTGGATACCCTGCAGGATGTCGATGCTACGATGTTGCGTCGTGTACGCTTTGCGAAGGCGAAGGTTCATTCGTCGCGTAACGAGGTGACCGAGGCACGAAATATCTACGAGATGCTCGCTATGGATGTGTCGAATGTGGAGGGTGCCGAGTCGGCATTCCGTATTATCGAGGCACTCTTTGCTGAGAGCAATCACGATGAGTGCGAGAAGCGAATCTACGCTTTGGCCGATAGCAAAACCCCTCACTCATATTGGTTGGGTAAGGCGTTTATCGTGCTGGGCGATATCTATGTGCAGAGAAACGACCTCTTCCAAGCGCGTGCTACATATCGTAGCGTAGTGGATGGTTATACCCCTGCCGACGATGGCATTGTGGATGAGGCACAGGCAAAACTCGACAAGTTGAACTAAGAAATACTCGATGAAAGTTATGAGACGATATATAGCAACACTTATTACGATGCTCTGCGCGGTGCCATTCTTGGCATCGGCACAAGTGGTTAAGCAGGTCGAAGTGACCAAGGATTTTGCTCCCGAGATTGGCAAGGCGCGCAAGATGGATGTCACTCCAAATATGGTGGATACCATAACCTTGCGCCCAGAAATCGACTATACGATTACTCCGCGTTCGTTCGCTTCGGCACTCGGTACACACCGCTTCAGTCCAGCGAAGGTTACCTACTGGGAGTATAATCGTCAGTACCCATTCTACCTCAAGATTGGTGCTGGCTATCCGTTGAATACTGTGGGTGATCTCTACGCTACATCTCATCGTGCAGATGTGGGTTACATCACTGGCTACATCAACCACTACGGCGAGTATTTGAAGAAGCGTTATAACGACTATGTGACCGGCAATGGTGAGAAGTTCAAGGATAATCGCTCTTTGCAGATGAACAATAAGTTCGGCGTTATGGGTGGTAAGTACTTCGGTCGCTACACCTTGGCGGGCGATGTGAGCTATGCGATGGATATCTATCATCGCTACCCGTTGCATAACCTCTACGCGGAGGACGGAACGCCTGAGTTGGAGTACAAGCGTCGCAAGATAAACTACGACGATATCAAGTTGGCGGTGTCGTTTGGCGACTCGTTTGCCGACTATAGCCATCTCAACTTCAAGGTCTACGCTTCGGCAAACTTCTTCAACGACAAGTCGCAGAAGTTCCTCGAGGGTGAACGCTATCAGCAGATGAATGTTACGGCTGGAGGTGCTATTGCGCGCGAGATTAATAAGCGTAACGCATTGTCGTTGGATCTCGACTATGAGGGCTACTACGGAATGCAATCAATCAAGTCGTACAAGAACTCTATCCTCGGTGCATCGCTTATGTATCGCTATCGTTCGGGTGGTTTGGTCGACTTGAAGGCGGGAGTGAAGGTGCTCTACGACAAGAATCCAGCAGACCAAATCAAGAGCAATCGCTGGCACGCATTCCCATATTTGACCCTCTCGCTCAACATCAACGACAAGGGTAGCTTTGTTCCTTATGTAGAGGTGGATGGTGAGTTGCAGAACAATAGCCTCTATTCGTTGTCGCGTCGCAACCCATATGTTGCAATATTGGGCGGTGCAGCTGGTTCGTTGAGCGCTGGTAGCGTAGTGCCAAATACCGAGATTTACAATGTCCGCTTCGGAGTGTCGGGACATACCGCAAGCAGTAAGTTCGCATATCGCTTCTATGCAAATATGACCTTTATGAACAACGCCTTGTATTGGTACAACATCAACCAGATATTCTTTGGTGTGGAGAGTGCTAAGCGCAATATTTGGTCGTTGTGTGGTGCGGTTGATTATAAGCCAATTTCGCAGTTGTTGCTCACCGCACAGGTGAAGGGCTCGCTCTATACAAGTTACGCAACAGTGAAGGATGCCCTCCCACCAGTCGAGGCGATGATTAGTGCGCGATATATACACAAGAAATTCACTTTGGGATTGTCTGCCGAGTTGTATGGCGCAACCAAGTGGACATACGAGCAGGACCTCAGCTTGTTTGATTCGACCATCGAACCGACTGTACAGCGAGGCACTTTCGATGCACCAGCGTGGTTGGACTTGAGTCTCTATGCCGATTGGCACGTGAGTAGGACTTGCACACTCTTTGTCGAGGGTAATAACCTTCTTGGCGAGGTGATGCCAACTTATCGTTGGGCGTTCTACCGCGAGATGGGTACTTCGTTCACCATCGGTGCAAAGGTGTTGTTCTAACCTAAAAAAAAGAGTAGTTATGGCAGTGAATCGTAGTCGAAAGGAGTTTTATACTGTCCCATTCGTTTGGGATAAGACTTTGTGGGTGATGACATTTGCCTGCTTTGCCTTGTGGATTGGCTTGTCAGGTTGGTTTCTCTTCCAGATTTTTACCACCGACGGCAATGATATGGCATTGCTCGGCTCGTTGATTCTGGTGAATGTCATCTTCTTGCCGACCATACTTGCGTGTGAGGGACTCGCTCCGCAACGATTGGAGATTGGCGCGGAGGCGATTGTTATCTTGCGTCGCTATAAGAGCATCGTTCTCAACCGCGAGGATATCAAGAGCATTGAACCTTTGACCAAGGGCGATATGCGTGGTGTAATTCGCACCTGTGGAGTAGGAGGTTTATTCGGCTACTTCGGTCACTACTACTCAAAGAAATTAGGTTCGTTCAAACTCTTTGCTACTTCGTTCGAGAATCTATACCTTATTAAATTATGGAACGGTAAGACAATCGTACTCTCTTGCGCCGAGCCTGATAAGATGGATAAATTCCTTTAATTATCTGCAGCAAAAACAATAATCGCCAAGCATTTGCTTGGCGATTATTGTTGTCTTATTTCTTTGCCTTTTTGGCAGTCTCTCTGTAGTACTCTAATGCAGGAGACTCGTTGCCGATTAGGCACTCATATTTGTAATCTTTGCCCTGTGCAGCCTCCCAATCTTCACGAATCTTCTTCAACTCCTTTGGGTTTTTGTAGATGTCGATAAAGGTGAGAAATATGGTCTTTGCAGCGTTGAGCATTGCCTTGGTAGCAATCGAAGTTCCCGAAATAGACGAGAAGTGCCAAGTGTGAATCGCGCCCAAACAGGTCTCAACTCGGCAGAGAGGTACAACCTGCGAAACATCTCCTGTGTCGTCGGAACTTCCGCCCTGGCTGGTAATAACCTCTTGGAATGGTGTGATCTCCTCGAACTTCGAGAAGTCGGGAGCCGGAAGGTTGGCGTTGCGATACAACTCCTCGATGTAGGCCTTCTCCTCGGCAGTAAGTTTTAGACCACCCACCTTCTCAAGGTTGCGCTGTGCCATACGACCAAGTGGAGTGTTGCATAACATCGAGTACGAACCCGCCACAAAACTGTATTTAACGGTTGTGCCAGTACCCATTGCTGCTCCTTTGGCAGCGGCTATTGTGCGCTGTAGGATGTCTTTCACAACTTTTGGGTCTTGGTGGCGAAGGTAGTAGTATACTTGTGCCTTGTCAGGTACGATATTTGGAGCCTCTCCGCCATTGGTAATAACATAGTGCACTCGGCTACTTTGGTGGAAGTGCTCACGATTTATATTCATCATTATGTTGAAAACTTCAACGCCATCGAGAGCCGAACGGCCGAGGTGTGGAGCTCCTCCTGCGTGTGAAGACAGACCCTCGAAGTCGAAGATTATGCCGATTTTTGACGACCAAGTGTCACGAAGTATCTGGTTCTTCAGTGTAGGGTGGTACGAGATGGCGCAATCAACACCATCGAACAAACCTTCACGTACCATATAGGTCTTTCCGCCACCGCCCTCTTCGGCAGGACAACCATAGAGTTTGATTGTTCCCTTGTGTCCTTGTGCGAGCCATTTCGATACTCCTACTGCGGCAGAAACAGCGGTTGTGCCGATGAGGTTGTGACCGCAGCCGTGTCCGTAGCCACCTGGCACACGAGGATTGAAGCAAGCGGTTGTGTCTTGCGAGAGTCCAGGCAGAGCATCGTACTCGGCAAGCACAGCCAATACTGGCTCACCCTCACCGAAAGTTGCTACAAAGGCTGTTGGTAGGTTGGCTACACCACGCTCAACCTTGAAACCATTCTCTTCGAGGTGCTTGATGATGAGTTCGCTACTCTTGTACTCCACAAAACCTGGCTCTGCCAACTCGTGAAGCTCTTTTTGCATCTTGTCATAAGTCTTGAATTGGTCCTTAAACCAACCCAAGCCGATGTTCGATACTAACAATGCCGAAGCTAAAAGTGTCTTAATCATATTGTAATAAATTTATACGCTACAACAAAGGTAGTATAATCTTTCCATATGAGCAAAACGCTACGCTCAAAAAACGCAGAAAAACTCGATGCGAATGCTTGGTCGTATTGCTTTCTGTGGAAAATACCTACTTATAGGTGCCAATCCAAACCGCCATTTCGATTGAGTGCAAAGAACTTGGCAGCCTTCTACATATCGGAAAACCAATAGATTGCCACGAGTCTGTTGATAATCGCAATGAGGAATCGGCCTAAAGTAGATATTTAAATTTTTTATTATTAAAAAAGTTGTGTAATTCAAAAATAGTTCGTACCTTTGCGCACTCGCAAAGTGCGAGGTTGGATTACAAACTTTTTATAACAAGTATTAGATGGATTCATTAAGTTACAAAACTATCTCGTTGAACGCAGCGACTGTCAACAAGGAGTGGGTTGTCATCGACGCTACTAACGAGGTATTGGGCCGTTTGGCTTCGCAGATCGCTAAGATCCTCTGCGGAAAGAACAAGCCAGGCTACACCCCACACGTTGATTGCGGTGACAACGTTATCGTTATCAATGCTGAGAAGGTGAAGCTCACTGGTAAGAAGTTGACCGACAAGGTCTATGTACGTCACACTGGTTATCCAGGTGGACAGCGCTTCGCTACTCCTGCCTTGTATTTGGCAAAGAAGCCTGCATTTGTAATCGAGGAGGCAGTTCGTGGTATGTTGCCAAAGAACCGTCTTGGCGATGCAATTATCAAAAACTTGAAGGTTTATGCTGGCGCTGAGCATCCTCACGCTGCACAGAACCCTAAGCAAATTAAGTTAAACGAGATTAAGTAAGAATTATGGAAGTTGTAAACACAGTTGGTCGCCGTAAGGCAGCTGTAGCTCGCGTATTCGTGAAGCCAGGAACTGGAAACATTACAATCAACCACAAGGCTCTCGATGTCTATTTCCCATTGAACATCTTGCAGTATGAGGTTAAGCAGCCATTGCTCGTAACTGAGACTGCAGAGGCTTATGACGTAGTTGTAAACCTCGTAGGTGGTGGTATCAAGGGGCAGGCTGAGGCTGCTCGTATGGGTATTGCTCGCGCATTGTGCGAGATCAACGCTGAGTATCGTCCAATCTTGAAGAAGAACGGATTCCTTACTCGTGACGCCCGCGAGGTTGAGCGTAAGAAGCCAGGACAGCCTGGTGCACGTCGTAAGTTCCAGTTCAGCAAGCGTTAATTTTTATTTCGCAAGCGGACTAACATTTTCGGCAAAGCACGACACGGGTTCGAAAAGCAAACAAGACCACTTATACTTATATATATTATATATAGAGCCAACGGCTATGAGCTAATGGCTAATGGTCAAGGCGGAAGTGCTACCTGTTGCTTGCCCTGTCGCGGAAAACTCTTAGGATCGACAAGGTCGCTACCATAAGAGTTGAAGTAAAGAGAATTAAAATTACAAAAAAAAGAAACTAAAATGTCTAGAACAGATTTTAATACATTGTTGGAGGCTGGCGTTCATTTCGGTCACTTGAAGCGCAAGTGGAATCCTAAAATGGCTCCATACATCTTTATGGAGAAGAACGGCATCCATATCATCGACCTTCACAAGACTGTAGTGAAGTTGGATGAGGCAGCTGCAGCACTCAAGAACATCGCAAAGAGCGGTCGTCGTGTGTTGTTCGTTGCAACCAAGAAACAAGCTAAGGAGATTGTTGCCGAGAAGGTAGCAACCGTTGGTATGCCATACGTAACTGAGCGTTGGGCTGGCGGTATGCTTACAAACTTCCCAACTATACGTCGCGCTGTTAAGAAGATGGCTACCATCGACAAGCAGATTGCAGACGGTCTTTATGACAACTTCTCGAAGCGTGAGAAGTTGCAGATCACTCGTCAGCGTGCTAAGCTCGAGAAGAACCTCGGCTCTATCGCTGACCTTACTCGCCTTCCTGCTGCGTTGTTCGTAGTAGACGTTCAGAAGGAGCAGAATGCTGTTAAGGAGGCTAAGCGTTTGAACATTCCGGTATTTGCAATGGTCGATACTTGTTGTGATCCAACCGACATCGATTTCGTGATCCCTGCAAATGACGATGCTACAAAGTCAATCGCTGTAATCCTCGATACAGTATGTGCTGCTATCGCTGAGGGTGCTGAGGAGCGCAAGCTCGAGAAGGAGAAGGAGGCTGTTGAGGCTGAGGCTAACACTGAGGCTCCAGCAAAGAAGCCTGCTAAGACTCGTATCAAGAAGAGCGTAAAGGCTTCGGTTGAGGCTGAGGAGGCAGTAGTAGCAGAGGTTGTTGCTGCTGTTGAGGAGTAATTTATTAACAAACGAAAACCACAAAAACTATGGCAATAGAGATTAAGGCAGCTGATGTAATGAAGTTGCGTAAGATGACCGGTGCTGGTATGATGGATTGCAAGAAGGCGCTTGTTGACGCTGAGGGCGATTTCGACCGTGCAAAGGAGATCATCAAGGAGAAGGGTAAGCTCGTAGCAGCTAAGCGTGCTGACCGCGAGACTTCTGAGGGTTCTGTTATTGCAAAGATTGGCGAGGGTAAGGCTATCGTTGTAGGTCTTGGTTGCGAGACTGACTTCGTAGCAAAGAACGCTGACTTCCAGGCACTTGCTCAGGCAATCGCTGAGACAGCTATCGCTAACTTCCCTGCTGACAAGGAGGCTCTTATGGCTTGCACTCTCGCAGACGGTCGTACTGTAGAGGCTGCTATCACTGAGTTGACTGGTCAGACTGGTGAGAAGCACGTTATCGCTGGTTACGAGACTGTAGAGGCTCCATTCATTTCGGCTTATATGCACGTAATCACTGGTAAGCTTGCTGCTATCGTTGGTTTCAACAAGGAGGTAGAGGCTGAGCTTGCTAAGGGTGTTGCAATGCAGGTTGCTTCGATGAACCCAGTTGCTGTATCGGCTGCAAACGTTGAGCAGAGCGTTCTCGACGCTGAGTTCAAGACTGCAATCGAGAAGACTAAGGACGAGCTCGTTCAGAAGGAGATCAACGCTGCTCTCACAAAGGCTGGTATCAACCCAGCTCACGTTGACAGCGAGGATCACATCGAGTCGAACCAGTCTAAGGGCTGGATCACTGCTGAGCAGGCAGAGCAGGCTCGCGAGATCATCAAGACTGTAGGTGAGGCTAAGCGTGCAAACCTCAATATGCAGATGATTGAGAACATCGCTAAGGGTCGTGTTCAGAAGTTCTTCAAGGAGCAGACTCTCGAGGAGCAGGGTTACCAGATGGGTGATGGCA
>JAZQWU010000205.1:0-5385 GCA_045632505.1 Alistipes sp.
AGGCAATAAGTTGGTCTGCACCTCCTGGAAATTTGGAATATACTCTGTCCACAAGTTCGCCTGAACGCCCTTGATACGGCCATACTCCGATGGCTGCAAACCCTCGAATGGATTGAGGCTATAAGCCTTGCGAAGAGTGAGGATACGATTCTGGTGAATCATCAAGCCCTCCTTGTTCGAAAATGGACGATTGGTCTGATAGTAGTCCATATAGCAGTAGTACTTCGGAGTGAGGATTACATCGTTGCCGAGCGAGATAGCCTGTGCGCGGTTCTTGTCGTTCCACAACATAATGGTAGCACTCTTGTTGATACCGCCGTAGATGATCTCGTCCCAACCGACAACCTTGCGGTTATACTTTGCGAGGAACTTCTCAACACGGTGCATAAAGTAACTCTGCAACTCGTTCTCGTCCTTCAAGCCCTCCTCCTGAATACGCTTCTGGCAGTGTGGGCACTCCTTCCAACGAACGCGTGGAGCCTCATCGCCTCCATAGTGGATATACTGCGATGGGAAGAGCTCTACAACCTCCGACAAAACACCCTCGATAAACTCGAAGGTACTCTCCTTGCCGATGCAAAGAACATCTTTGCTGATGCTCCAACGGGTACGAACCTCCAACTTCTCGCCACGACAACCGATATGTGGATATGAAGCCAAAGCGGCAACCATATGTCCTGGCATATCAATCTCTGGAATAACCTCGATGTAACGCTCTGCTGCATACTTCACGATATCCTTAATCTCCTCCTGTGTGTAGTAACCACCATGAGGGGTTGCATCATAAACCTTCGATTGGCGATTGTGGCCCATGATAGTCTCCTTACGCCAAGAACCAACCTTGATAAGGTTTGGATACTTCTTAATCTCGATACGCCAGCCCTGGTCGTCGGTCAAGTGCCAGTGGAAACGGTTGAGCTTGTGGATAGCCATAATATCGATGAATCGCTTAACTTCAGCGACAGTAAAGAAGTAGCGGCAAACATCGAGCATTGCACCACGATGACCGAGCAATGGCTTATCCTTGATAGCCACACCCTCGAGCTTAACACCCTTCTTGGTCACCTCGCCTGCCGAGATAAGCTGACGAAGGCTCTGCAAGCCATAGAACACCGCCTGTGGAGTACCACCAACAATAGCGATACCCTTCGACGAAATCTTCAAGGTGTACTCCTCCTTTGCGAGCGAGTTGTCGAGCGACAATACGATTGCACCCTTCTCCTTCTGCTCTACCTTGAGGGTTGCACCCAAGTCCTTTGCAACATACTCTGCAAACAACTCCGCAGGGCGCACCAAGGTGATATCAGTTGCACAAACTATGCTCTTTGCAGTTAAGGTGTATGAACCCTTTACCATCTCCGCCTCCATTGGGCGAGGGATAATTACGGTCTTAACGCTCTCTGCCGAAACTACAGCCACAGCCAAGAGCATCGCAATAATAGTGATGATTCTCTTCATTGTTATTTAGTTTGTTAGGTTAGTCAATCAAGAGTTTGAAAATCAACTTGCGCACCTTGCCCGAGCCAAGCATTGGGGCGTGAGCATCCTCGGGGAAGAAGATGGCGAACTGACGCTCGTTGAGTGTGAAGTGGGTCTGTGGCACATCCAAGAAGAACTGCACATCGCGCTCTGTATTAAACTCCTCGCGTGGCGAGTGGCAATCCTGACGCTCCGACCAACCATACTCCTCGTCACAACCGCGCATCACCTGGATGTCGATATAGCGGTTATGCACCTCGAGGGCTGCCTCCTGGCGTGGCTTCAACTCCACATCCATAACATTCACAAAGAGGTTGTTGCCGTCAATGTCGTGACGACCAGTTGTCAACGCCTCAACATCGGCCTGAGCAAGCCAATCGAACGCCTGCTTGATGCGTGGCGAGAGCGAATAGTACAACTCTGCATTTTTAATTGCGTCTACAATCATATCTGTCTATGTTTTAGAATTTTATTCTCGAAATTACAGGATAGTGGTCCGAGAATTTCACCTCGTTATCCACCTCATAGGACACCACCTCAAACACTGGCGATACCAAGATATTGTCAATGCGCAACAAGGCATATTTTGTATCGTACGTGTAGGCAAAACCGCTCGCCTTCTCCGAGAAGGTGTCGGTGAAAGGTTTCGCTATTATATTATAGGTATATGACAACGGCACATCGTTGAAGTCGCCACAGACGATACTCTTATATGGAGTTTTCTTCACAAAATCCCTCACCGCCAACGCCTGTGCTGCACGCTTGGCGTTATTCTCCTCGAGTCTTCCTACGATGCTACGCAACTTGCCGTCGCGCGCTGTGTCGGTGATGTAGCCGTGCTGTTCGAGGAAGTGGATATCGTTCGAGCGGATAGAGGTTGACTGCAGGTGAAGGCTCACCACGCGCACCGTATCCTCCTTGATTTTTATATCCGCCCACACGCCATTGCGACGCTCAAGATTTGGCACCTCGCCACTGCGGAGAATGCGATACTTTGTGAGGATGTGGTTGCCACCATTATACGGAACGGAGACATCAGTACTCTTGTACTTTTCTGCCAATGCGCGCCAGTTGTCACTCCCCGTATACATCTCCTGCACGCAGAGGATATCGGGATTATGCTTTGTGATATAGTCTGAGAGTCCCTCAGCGCGTCCCTCGCAAACATTGTAGGTCATAATCTTGGTGTAGCGACGCTCCTTGAACGAGACGTCGTAGTGGCGCTCGATGTCGAACTTATAGTAGCGCGGCACATAGCAGAGTCCCATCAAAACCACCACAATCATCGCCAGCGCGCGATACCAGCGCCAACGCACAATCCAGTAGAACATCACTACGATGTCGAGCAGATAGATTATAGGTGCTCCGATTGCCAAGACCGATAGAAAACCGCTCTTCTCGGGCGTGATATATTGGCAGATGATTGTTGTGAAGGTCGAGATGACGAGCAGAAGCATCAATGCCGTAGCCACAGCATCGCACAAGAAGAGCGTGAGCGCCTTACTGCTCAACGTCTTCCTTCTGCGCTTCTTGCGACTGCCGAAACTATTCGAGTAATAGTCTGCCATAATCGTTTAGAAGAATATCTTACCCTGCTTGCGCCACCAATATAGCAGGCCCAAGCCCCACAACATACCTCCCACGTGGGCAAAGTGTGCAACGCCCGTATTTGCGCCCGACCAACCGAGCAGAATCTCCAATACGGCATAGCCCACCACAAACCACTTCGCCTTAATCGGAAACGGAAGTGGAATGATGTAAATCATATTGTTCGGGTGCAACACACCAAACGCCAACAACAGACCAAACACCGCACCCGAAGCTCCGAGCAAAGTTAAATTCTCGCCCAAGAGTGACGCTATGCCAATCTGAATCAACGCAGCACCAATTCCACACACCATATAATAAGTCAGGAATCGCTTTGAGCCGAGTTCGTACTCAAGCGTGCGACCAAACATCCACAAGGCAAACATATTGCCGAAGAGGTGATAGAAGCCTGCGTGGAGGAACATATATGTCACGAACTGGTAGCTATGGAATTCTGGGCTAAATGGAATGTTAGTCCACCAGAGTTGGAGATACTCCGCACAGAAGTGATTTACCGCAGGGATGAGTCGGATTGCCAGGTACAATACGCAGTTGGCAATCACGAGATTCTTCACCACTGGGGGTGTCTGGAAATATGGATTTCTAATCATCATTGCTATTCAAACAAGTTTTTAATATCGGACAACGACATTGCCGAGATGATGCGCTTACCCGCTGGGGTGTAGCTCTCTGCCGAGGCGAGAATCTGCGTAGTGAGACGCTCGGCATCCTCCTGCGAGAAGTTACGCGCACCCACAGCCTCGCTATGCGCCAAGGTCTGCGCCAAGGCGTTGCGACGCAACTCTGCTATCGACTGCGGGAGTTTCAGACTCTGCAACAAATCGTATATTGCTCTGTCGAGTTGCTCGGTGTGTACATCTGCTGGGATTCCAAAGACCTCAATCGCATTTGCACCCTGCGCCTTGATATCGAATCCAAGCGAAGCGAACTCCACCGCATACTCCTCCAATAAATCGTACTCCTCCTCCGTAAGGGTGAGCAGTTCAGGGAACAAGAGTTGCTGCGACACTGCGTGACCACTCTGCAGAGATGCCGCATAGTGGTTGTAGAGCAATCGCTCCTTCGCGCGCGCCAAGTCCACCATCAGAACCTTCGACGTGAAGGTTACCACAGCATAACGGCCACAGCAGAGGGTGATGTTTGTAGGCGTTTCGTGACTCTCAACATCGAAAGCCAGCGACTGCACCTCGCCCTCGCCCGACTCGAAATACTCGAACTCCGAAGGCGAACCACCCGAAGGGATGCTATCGAACTCCATCGCGCCAACCATATCGAACTCTGGCGAAATCATCGGTATCGACGACCACTCGTTGCTCGGAGCCTTTGCGCCATCGCCATCCGAGGCGTAGCCCTCGGCAAATGGGTTATAGTTATCCTTGGTTGTTGCGCGAGGCTCTACATATTGCACACCCATCGTTGCAACTGGAATATCAACTAAATCCTCGGTCTCGAAGTCAATCATCGGCATCGCGCCATTCTTCGCCAATGTCTCGCGTACGGCAGCGTTGATAATCTGCCAAATAGCGTCGTTGTCGGCAAACTTGACCTCGGTCTTTTGTGCGTGGACATTCACATCCACACGCTCGGTATCGACCGTAATATAGAGGAAGAAGGTTGGATAGCCCTTCTCTGGAATCAACTTTTCGTACGCCTTCGACACCGCCTTATTGAGGTATGGCGAGCGGAAAAATCGTCCATTTACGAACATATACTGCTCACTCGAATTGTTGCGAGCCGTCTCGGGGCGACCAACATAGCCCTTAACCTTAGCGATGGTCGTTTCGACATCAATCTCCAACAGGTTGCGCCTTGTAGCGTTGCCCATAATACCCACTATGCGCTCCACAAGCGACGATACCGGCAAAGAGTATATCGGTGCGCTATTGTTCAAGAGCGTACAAGCAACCTCGGGGTGGCAGAGTGCCACACGACGGAACTCACGCTTTATGTCCGACGAGAGCGACGACTCCTTGCTATTGATAAACTTGCGTCGAGCAGGAGTGTTATAAAATAGGTTGCGCACCAAGAATTGCGAGCCCACCTCCGCAGCCACGGGTATTTGCGATACGAACTCGCCACCATTGATTATGGTCTGCGTACCCACCTCGCAGTCGGCTTGGCGAGTTATAAGTTCCACCTGCGAAACTGCCGAAATAGAGGACAACGCCTCACCTCGGAAACCGAAGGTGTGCAAAGCATATATATCATCCAACGACGAAATCTTGCTTGTTGCGTGGCACTCGAAAGCCATACGAGCATCAACGGGCGACATTCCTCGACCATTGTCGATAATCTGCA
>JAZQWU010000206.1:0-8614 GCA_045632505.1 Alistipes sp.
CATATCAGGGTTAGTGCCTTGCTTGAAGAAGATGGTGACAGAACCACCACCATTATTGTTTGCTGCGGAGGACATATAGGTCATATTCTCCACACCATTGATAGCCTCCTCGAGAGGAACAAGCGCACTCTTCTGTACAGTCTCGGCACTTGCACCTGGGTAGGAAACCGACACATTGATGGTCGGCGGAGCGATGTTTGGATATCGCTCAATCGGAAGTACAGCCAAACCGATAAGTCCACCGATGATAATCACAATCGATATCACCGAGGAGAGAATCGGGCGGTCGATAAATGTTTTAATATTCATCTCTTGTCTCTTCTTATTGGGTTACTGCTTACTTTCTCTTAGCGGTTACAATCTCCTTGATCTTGATAGGAGTGTCGTCACGCAAAATACCGATACCCTCAACAACGATGGTATCGCCTTCGATGAGTCCCGACTCAACGATATACTCCTTACCGTTGCTAATCTCGAATACGCCGATAATCTTAGCCTTGGCTATGCCATTCTCAACCTTGTAGGCATAAACCTTATCCTGTACCTCGAATGTAGCGTGCTGTGGGATAACCACACAACCCTCCTGACGGTGAGGAAGAATCACAGTACCCGAACCTCCCGAGAGGAGCAAGCGGCTGCGGTTAGGGAACTTAGCACGAAGTGTAACCGAACCGGTTGTTGCGTCGATAATACCCGAGATAGCCTCGATGCGGCCCTTCTCCGAATAGATTGTACCATCGCTCAACTGAAGTTCAACCATTGGCAACTCCTGCAACGCATTCTCGAGCGCACCATACTGGCGCTTGAGCGACAATACCTGACTCTCGCTCATCGAGAAGTATACGTACATCTCCGAGTTGTCCGACACCGAGGTCATTGGAGTCGAATCCGATGGGCTCACGAGAGTACCCACGCGGAATGGAAGTGTTCCGACAACGCCATCTACTGGACTCTTCACGAGGGTGTACGAAAGGTTATTGTTTGCGGTCAACTCATTTGCACGAGCCTGAGCGAGCTGTGCCTTAGCACTTGCCAAGGTGGTGCGAGCCATACGGAGGTCGAAGTCCGAGATGATGTTCTGCTCGAACAACTTCTCCTTACTTGTAGCCGAAAGCTCCGCTGCATTAACCTGCGCCTTTGCTACGTCTACGTTCGCCTGAGCAGTTGCCAACGCTGCCTGGTATGGCACCTGGTCGATAACGAAGAGAGTCTGTCCCTGACGAACTACCGAACCCTCCTTCACCTTGATGTCGGTGATGTAGCCCTGAACCTTTGTACGGATGTCGACATCCTGCTTACCACGAATGGTAGCCGAGTAGGTCGAACTGAGTTTACGCGATGTGCTTTCGAGAATCATCGCATTGTACTCGCGAGAGCGCTTAGTTGTGGTCTTCTCCTCTTTGCAACCGGTGAGAAGTGAGGTTGCAAGAAGGCATACCAACAAACCTGAAAGTAGATTTTTTGTCATATTGCTTAAATGTTTTGTTATGAATTTTCTGTTTGTGGTGGTTAAAACCACGCAAAGGTACGAAAAAATGGGGATAAAACAAATAGGGGACAATATAAATATTGCCCCTAAAAGTTCTATTCTATATGTCGTTTGTGTTATTTTAACTCGTCGTAGAGCATCGCGATGGCGTATGCTGTAGCGCGTGAGATAATCTGCGAACGGTCTGTGCCACAGTTCTTTCGCACCGCAAAACAGCGCTCTGGAGTGGCTATACCAATCCAAACCGTGCCGACAGGTTTTTCAGCCGAGCCGCCCGTTGGGCCAGCGATACCGGTGGTTGAAATGGCAAAATTCGCCCCTGAAACGCCCATTACACCCTTCGCCATTGCGATAGCAACCTGCTCGGATACGGCACCATATTGCGCAATATCGGACATTTCAACACCCAAAACCTTATTTTTCGACTCGTTGCTATACGACACCACTCCGCAGAGGAAATATGCCGAAGCGCCTGCTTGCGCAGTGAATTTCGATGCGATGGCACCGCCCGTACAACTCTCCGCTACGGCAAGAGTTTGTCCTCTCTGAATCAAGATGTTATGCACCAACTCCTCGACCGAAGCCTCCTCGAAACCAGCGATGTTGTTAGGGATAATTTCGCGCAACTTCTCGAAGAGCGCATCAATCTCCTCGCGCACCTCCTTACCCTCAACTTCGTATGCCGAAAGTCGGAGTCGCACCACATTCGGAGCGGGCAGATATGCAAGGTGAATATAGTTTGGCAAAGACTCCTCCCAGGCGGCGATTCGCTCCGCCAAAATTGACTCAGCAATGCCAAAGGTAATCATCGTGCGATGAACAATTTCGCGCAGTTCGAAGCGCGCCTTCAAATGCGGGATAACCATCTCATCAATAAGGTGTTGCATCTCGAACGGAACACCTGGCAACGAGATTACCACGCGGTCATTTTGCTCGAACCACATACCAGGTGCAGTGCCGTGCGCATTGTGCAGTACGATGCAACATTCTGGTACCATCGCCTGACCACGATTCAGCTCGTTAAAGGCGATATTGCGAGCCTCCAACATCGTGCGAATATGCTCCGCCTCCACCTCGTCATAGCGCAGTGTGGAGTGGAAGTAGTCGCAGAGGGTATGCTTCGTGATGTCGTCCTTGGTTGGACCGAGTCCGCCAGTGATGATTACCACCTCGCTCTGTGCGAGTGCGCGGTCAAGAGTTTCGACTATTTGGGTGCGGTTGTCGCCTATAGAAGTACGCTCGGCAACGACAATGCCGTGAGCGTTCAAAGCGCGTGAAATATAGCGCGAATTGGTGTCGAGAATCTGACCAATGAGAATCTCGTCACCGATGGTTATAATGGTAGCTTTCATAGCCTATTGATTGTCCGTTTCGGGGGTGTCGACAACCTCTGTCGACTCGGGTTCGATAAGACTTTTGCAGAGGTCGCCTGCAAAGCCTAATCCATTGTAAGTAAAGCCAGTATAGACTTGCACGAGGGTAGCTCCAGCCTCCATCATACGCTTCACATCCTCGCCCGTCATCAAGCCTCCAACGCCGATGATTGGGTAGGTGCCATTGCATCGTTCGTAGACGCGACGAACCACCTCGATAGCGCGCTCGGTGAGAGGCGCACCACTCACTGCACCAATGCCATTTTTGCGCAAAACCTCTTGTGGAGTATTGAGTCCTTGAGGGTGGGTTGTGGCGTTGGTTGCGATGATGCCGTCGAGCGGCGTATCGACCATAATGTCGGTCATCAAGTCAATCTCCTCATTGGTCAAATCGGGCGATATTTTCAATAGTATCGGGCGATATTGATTCTGTCCTCGGCGGAAGTCGAAGAGAGGCTCGAGAATCTTCATTATACTCTCTCGCGTGCGCGGTACATATTGTTTATGTGTGGTGTTGTAACTCACATTCACCGCGAAGTAGTCTATGTACTGATAGAGGTTGCGGAACACGCGGAGGTAATCCATCGCAGCCTCCTCGGGTGGAGTGACGGTATTTTTGCCGATGTTACAACCGAGAATTATGCCTTCGTGTTCGTGGCGGATATTCTTCAGCACTGCCTCCAAGCCCTTCGATGCCAAACCGATACGATTGAGGATGGCTGTATCATCAGGGAGTGCGAATACGCGCGGTTTAGGGTTTCCCTGCTGAGGGCGCGGTGTCACCGTACCAATCTCGACGAAGCCAAATCCGAGAGCCGACAACGAACGGAAAATCTCGCCATTGCGGTCGTAACCAGCCGCCATACCTATAGGATTGCGGAAGCGCAGACCGAAGACCTCGCGTTCCAACGCCTTATCTTCGACGGCATAGAACTTGCGCAGAAACCACTTCGCAGTAGGAATCTTATCAACGATTCGGAGCAACAACACCGAGATAGAGTGTGCTCGCTCTGCCCCAAAAAGTTTAGATATTATGTGTAGAATCTTTCGCATAACGCCGCAAAGGTAGTAAATAAACGGAAAACGGGAAACGGAAAACGGAAAAAATTCAGAATGCAAAATTCAGAATTAAAAAACTCTCAACTCTCAACTCTCAACTCTCAACTCTTAGAAGTATTCGTTGCGGTAGTGATAGTTGTTTCTTATCTGCTCAAAGTTGTTTGGGTTGTTGCGCAACGCGTTGCTCTCAGCCTCGAGGTCGCAATACTCCTTTATCGAGGCGCACATCTCCTCCCACGAAATGAGGCGCGGTGCGATGGTTGTCACCTCCGCTGGTCGCCACCCCTTCAGTGGTAGGTCAAAATGGCGTGCCAATGCCTCAACCGCCATCGCCGTCGCATTCGCCTTACCCTGTGCTGAGTAGCCAGCAATATGGGGTGTTGTCACAATCGATTTTGCAAGATACTCCTCGTCAATATTCGGCTCGTTCTCCCACACATCGGTGATGTAGGTCAGGTCGTTGCGACGAGTTGCATCTGTTGCTACGCACTCTCCGCGCGAGGCATTTATAAGCGTTGCGCCCGAATGCAAGAGATTGATATTATCGCTGTTAATCAGATGCTTAGTCGTATCGTCAAGCGGTGTATGGAGGGTTACGATATCTGCCTCGCGAAGCACCTTCTCGAGCGATACGAACCCAAGATTCTCGCGCTCCTGGCGAGGTGGGTCGGAGCAGATTGTGCGAAAGCCCCAATGCTCGGCATACTCCTTCACCAACCTTCCTACATTACCTACGCCGACAATGCCCAATGTGCGCTCCTTCGGCACGAAGCCTTCGCGCTGAGCGAGGTGTGCCAATGCTGCGCTTACCCACTGCAAAACGCCACGAGCATTGCATCCAGCCGAGGTCGAAACGGCGATATTGTGCGAGCGACAATAGTCGAGGTCGATGTGGTCGAAACCGATGGTTGCCGTAGCAATAAACTGCACTTTCGACCCCTCGAGCAACGCCTTGTCACATTGAGTGCGGGTACGAATTATGAGGGCATCAGCCGAAGCCACCACCTCACGCGTAAAGGCGTTGCCATCAATATATTCCACCTCTGCAAAAGGTTCTAAAACCCCTTGGATGAATGGAATGGCTCTGTCGATTACTACCCTCATACTGCTCTTAATTACACAATTTTAGTACAAATATAGTCGGTTTGTCATTTCGTTGTATAAATTTTTTAAATAATTTTTATAATTTTGCACCTTGATACACAATTTTGTGGCAGAAAATAAGGTTTCTAAAAGAGAGAAATTCTATATGAAGAGATTTATATCAATCACTATCGCGGTGTTGCTCGCCCTCTCGATGTTTTGGTCGTGTGGCAAAAAGAGCAGTACCAAGTTTGACGGAAATGCCGACACTCTCTCCTATATCGTAGGTTTGAATGTCGCTCACGCATTGATGGAGATGGATTCGACACTCAATGTCGAGGCGGTGTGTGCGGCTATTCGCGACACCTACAACGGCAATCCGAAGATGACGATGGAGGAGGCTCGCGACTACTATCTCGGCGAGAAGACATACTTCGTACACGAGAAGGCACAGGCTTATCAGGAGCGTTATCTCACCGATTTGAGCAAGCGCGACCGCAAGTATGTGCGTACCCGTAGCGGCGTGACCTACAAGATTTTACGACTTGGCGACCAGAGTCATACCGGTTCAATGACCTCACGCGATACGGTGAAGATAATCTACAAACTCACCGACGAGCAGGGACGAGTAATTGTCGAGGCCGACACACTCCGCGACTCGTATCGCAAGTTATTGAAGGGTCTGCAGGAGGTTGTTAAGTTGGCTGGTAGTGGCGCACACTTCAACGCTTGGCTGCCATCGAAGAGCGCATACGATGTCGAGGGTAACAAGGAACTCGGAATCGAGGCGAATACAATGCTCAACTACGATGTCGAAATTGTTGAGATAAAATATAATAAAAGATAGCAAATTACTTGCGAATAATAAAATTTAGTTATCTTTGCGAGATTTTGTGAAACAAAACATTAAAACAAACAGATAAAAACTATGAAAAAGACTTTTATGATGATTGCTGCTGTGGTTGCAGCTGCAATGATGATCTCTTGCGGTAGCAAAGAGGTTAAGATTGTTGAGGGTAACAAGGGCCAGATGGACTCGTTGTCGTACTGCCTTGGTGCTAACATCGGTACTGGTATCAAGTCTCAGCTCGGTGATATTCCATTCGAGTTGGAGGTTGTAAAGAAGGGTATGAAGGGTGGCTTGACCAACAAGGCTAAGCAGACTCACGAGGAGTCGGTTGATATCCTCCGCACATTCTTCTCGCAGACTCTCGGCGAGCGTCGTGCTGCACACCAGCAGGCTTTCCAGGCTGATACAACTGTAGTTTTCCAGGTATTCGAGACTGCTGAGGAGACTGAGGAGATTTCGTACGCATTCGGTAACGACATCGGTTGCAATGTTCGCAAGAGCAACTTCCCTATTCAGTATCACTGGCTCCTCAAGGGCTTCCAGGATGCATACGAGGGTAGCACCGAGTTCACTGAGGACGAGATTATGGGTTTCTTGCAGCACTACTTTATGATCGTTCGCCCTGCTGAGGCAGCTGAGCGTTCGGCAAAGTGGATTGAGAAGAAGTCTAAGGGCGCTGGCGTAAAGGTAACTGAGAGCGGTTTGGCTTACAAGGTTGTTAAGGCTGGTGATATGGAGAAGGCTGCAAAGAACGACGAGGATGTAGTTAAGGTACACTACGTTGGTAAGTTGCAGGATGGTACTGTATTCGACGCATCGCGCTTCGCAGATCGCTCGAAGGAGCAGCAGGAGGCAATCCGCGCACAGCAGCCAAGCCTCTTCGACGAGAAGGGTAACCTCTTGGAGGAGGATGAGCCAATCGAGTTCCCACTCAACCGCGTAATCAAGGGTTGGACTGAGGGTATGAAGCTCGTTGGTCCTGGTGGCAAGATTAAGTTGTACATCCCTGCAGACTTGGCATATGGCCGTCGTGGCGCAGGTCAGTTGATTGGCCCTAACGAGGCTTTGGAGTTCGAGGTAGAGTTGCTCGAGGTAACTCCAGCAGCTGTAGAGGAGGTTACCGCAACTGAGGAGGCACCAGCAACTGAGGCTCAGCCTGCAAAATAATTTAGGTTGTCACTTGTGCAAAGATAGTGGAGGGCAGATGCTCTCCACTTTTTTTGTTGCTGGAGCCAACATCTTGACATTCCCCCTAAATCCCCCTTTGCAAAGGGGGACTTGTCGCTTCGCTCCAATAGCAACTGAGGAGCCGCCAGCAAACTAATTTCGGTTGCCACTTGTGCAAAGATAGTGGAGGGCATATGCTCTCCACTTTTTTATTTTTCTCCTATCTGCTCTTCATTCCGAAATTATTTACTATCTTTGAAGGTTAATTTGAAAACCCCGAATAATGAAGAGAGTTATAGGCATTGGTAATGCACTCACAGATGTGTTGGTGAATCTTCGCAACGAGGATATTCTGCACGCTCACAATATTGCGCGAGGCTCGATGTCATTGGTCGACAGCGCGCTGCAATCCGACATCTCAAAAGAGGTGGCAGGACTACCCCACTCGCTTTCGATTGGTGGCTCGGCAAGCAACACCATACGCGCTATGGCGCGACTCGGCACCCACGTGGGATTCATCGGCAAGGTCGGTCACGACAACACTGGTGACCGCTTCGAGCAGGCACTCCGCAACCTCGGCATCGATGGCAAGATTTTCCGTGGCGACAGCGCATCGGGCAAGTGTATCTCGTTGGTTTCACCCGATGGCGAACGCACGATGCTCACCCACCTCGGTGCGGCAGCCGAGATGCACGCATCAAACATCTCTCCAGCAATTTTCGAGGGCTACGACTGCCTCTACATCGAGGGCTACCTCGTGCAGGAGCATTCGCTCATCGAAACTGCCATTCGCACCGCCAAGGAGTGCGGTTTGAAGGTGGCTATCGACTTGGCGAGTTTCAATGTCGTAGCGGAGAACTTGGAGTTCTTGCGCGGCATCGTCACAAAATATATCGACATCGTCTTTGCGAACGAGGACGAGGCTCGCGTATTCTCGGGCGAGGAGGAGCCTGTAAATGCGTTGCAGTACATCTCGGAGATGTGCGACTTGGCGGTGGTTAAAATCGGCACTAAGGGCGCTCTAATCAAGCACCAGGGCGAGGTTATCCACGTCGGCATTATGGCGGCTGCCAAGCGCGTCGACACAACGGGTGCAGGCGACTTCTACGCTGCAGGCTTTATGCACGGTTTGTGCGAGGGATTGTCGTTGCGCCAGTGCGGAACAATAGGTGCAATCACCGCAGGTAAGGTCATCGAGGTGGTAGGTCCAACGCTCGGCGAGGAGGCGTGGAGCGACATCGAGGTGTTAGTAAATAGAGTTAAAACCGAAAAATACCTTTTCTAAGGATGAAGAAATTTCTGCTTTTCATAGCACTTTGTGCAACCATTGTTGCTTGGGGCGAGGAGCGCAAGTTGCTCACAATGGAGGATGCGATACTCAATCGCGACCTTACGCCTAAAAACTACGATATCCGTTTCAGCAAGGAGAATCCTGCAATTTACGAGCATACGAACGGTAAGACCATCGAGCGATACGACATTCGTACCGGAAAGTTGGTGGATAGCACATCTATTAAAATAGGTATGCCAAACCCTTTCCGCAATAAGGCGAGCGTATGGAACAACAATATAGTGTGGAACGATGGCGAAGGT
>JAZQWU010000207.1:0-10464 GCA_045632505.1 Alistipes sp.
ACAATTTACTGCTGACTTCACCACTACAGATGGTGCAACCAAGTATACTTTTGGTGCGTTCTATCCGTACTTCTATAAGTATAGCACTTCGTCTATCAATCTCACAGTTCCACAGGAGCAGACTCCGTCATTGACAAGCTACGACCCGAAGGCCGACATCTTGGTTTCGGCAAATCCAGTCGTTACAGATGCAATTCCTAACAAGATAACCTTCACCTTTGCGCGTATGGTAGCATTGGTAAAGATGACCCTCACTGGCATTGGCGTGGGCGAGAAGATTGAGAAGGTTGTATTCTCGTCACCTATGAAGCCAGCTGGAACAGTTGATTTCAAGGTTCACGAGACAGGAACTCTTGACAACGCTAAGTGGTACAACAACTACGAGGATATCACCCTCAATATGGGCAACCGAGTTGCTACAGGTGAGGATACCGTATGGTTTACCACCGTTCCAACCGACTTGAGCGGCTCGTCATTCAAGGTAACTGTTGTGACCGACAAGAACAACTATGTAAAAGAGGTTGACCTTACCGGCAAGGCCCTCAACTTCGAGCGTGCAAACGTAGCACAGTTCACAGTTAAGGATTTGGCTATTCAGGAGAAGCCAAAGGCTTACAAGTTGCTCACCGATATTGCAGAGCTCAATGCTGGTGATAAGGTGATTATCACCAACAAGAAGGTTGAGAGCTCAACCGTACGTGTTATGATGACAACAATGTACGATTCGTCTAAGATTAAGTTGTCGAGCGACTATACAACTATCACATCGAATATCGAGATTGCCGAGACCGCTTTGCCTGAGAACACCGCAGTATTCACAGTCGAGGATGGCGCAACAGCTGGAACATTTGCATTCAAGGCGGAGGGCGTAGGTTACCTCAATGGTGGTTACGATGATGCAGCCTGGTCGTCATTCTTGAACTACTCATCGACTTTGGAGGCTGGTGCATCGTGGACAGTTGAGCTTATCAGCAATGGTGCAAAGATGTCATCTTGCTATAACGGCAGCAGCACTCGTTTCTTGAATAACTACGACAACTACAAGATGAACTACGCTAATAGCCGCAGCACATCTTACCACTACTATATTTTCTATATAGATGGTGAGGCACAGGGTGAGCCTGAGCAACCAGAGCAGCCAGTGGTTACTCCATTGGCTACTCCAGTAGTTTCGGCAACTGCATCGGCAAATAGCGTAACCGTAGCGTGGGATGCTGTGGATGGCGCAAAGGATTATACCGTAACTTGCGGTACTGCAACTCAGACCGTAACCGCATCGCCTGCAACATTCACCGACCTCGAGTTTGCTACCGAGTACACCGTTAGCGTTGTTGCAAACCCAGCGGATGCGACTCTCAACACTGCATCGGAGGCTGGCGTAGCAACCGTTACCACCGAGGCTGCACAGGGCGGCGCAGAGGCGCAGACAATTACTATCCAGTGTCCTGTAGATGGTGCAAAAAGCGGCAATAGTGTAGGAACACTCCACAGCGGCGATGTTATCATCTCTTCGACAGGCTCGTGGAGAACTGACAATACTGATGGTCGTGACGCCATCTACATCGGTAGAACTACATCGGGCGAGCTTCGCATCGAGGCTCAGAATGGCAAGACCATCACTAAGGTTATCCTCACTGCGCCTGTAGGTTATTTGATTGACCTCAAGGCTAAGGAGTACGACCGATATACTACAACTACATTTGCAAGCACCTCTACTGCAACTTGGAGCGGTGAGTGCAAGTCACGTATCATCTACACTGCAGCCGGTAGCTCTCACTCGAACATTGAGTCAATTACCGTAGAGTACAAGTAATATTTACCCCACATTTTTTGGAGCAAATAACTAATAACGCATAAACTTATGAAACACTTATTTAACATTTTCGCATTGGTTGCGATGGTTTTACTCGCTACTGGTTGTGAGCCTGATGTTCCTGGAAATGAGGGTGCAACATCGGTGACTATCTCGGCGACATTGGAGAATGGTCGCGAGTGGGAGGTTGGTGATGAGGTTATCATCAACAACTCGACCTACGTCATCGAGGAGGGCAACGCTTCGACCGTAGCAATCAACAACGTAAAGGCTGCAGAGCACTACTACGCTGCCTACGACTTTGGCAAGGGAAGCATCAACGGCACAACTTTGTCGTTCGAGTTGCCAGCAACTCAGAGCCCATCAATCTCGCAGATTCAGCCGATGGTTGCATCGAATGGCAACACAAGTCTTGTATTCAAGAACTTGCTCGGTACATTGCGCCTCGCTATCGAGGGTAGCGGTTCAATCTCGCGCGTAGTGTTGAGCGCACTCGACTCGGAGATTGCGGGCGATGCTACCGTTGATATGAACTTTGTTGGTGCGCCAGCATTGACTATCGGTGCAAATGCTACTCGCACAATCACCATCGACTTGGGCAGAGCAATTACTCTCCCTGCAGAGGTTGACGTAACACTCCCTGCAAAGACCTACTCGGGATTCTCTCTCACAGTATATGGATCAGGCGAGGAGGTTATGAGCGGCTACTCAATCTCGGCTACCGAGGTTATCCGTGGTGCCGTTCAGGTGGTAGATGTTGAGTATGTACCAAGCTCGGAGGCTCCAACCTACGTTACAGCTTCGGTTGAGGCTGACGTTGATGGCGCAGCTTACACTTGGAACAGCGCATCTGTACTCTACGTAAATGGCGTACCTGCATCGTTGGTTGGTGGTCAGGGCACTACAACTGGCGAGTTCGGTCCTATCTCGATTGCTGACACCTACTACGCTTCAACTTCGTCGGCTTCGGCAAATGGTTTGAGCGGTCAGACTATGCGTATCGCAATCCCTACAACACAGCGTCACAACGCAGCAATCTCGACTATCAACCCAGCAGTAGCAAAGTCTACTACCAACACTTTGGATCTCACCTACTTGGCTGGTGCTATCGAGGTTAAGGTTGAGGGACCTCACGCATTGCGTCAGATTAGCCTCGCAGGTAAGAACAACCGCCGTTTGGCTGGTTCGGGCGTTGTGGATATGTCGACCAGCACTCCTCGTTTGTCGCTCAATTCAGACGCTTCGAAGGAGGTTGTGGTTGACTGCACCACCACAGGCGTAAACATCGAGAGCGGCGCAACATTCCGCTTCGTAGTGCCAGCTGAGAACTACTCGGAGGGCTTCACTCTCAATATGCTCGACCTCAATGGTCAGACCTTCACACAGGAGATTGCTGGCGTAGAGGTTTCACGCAACGCCGTTGTTGCTATCGAGGGCGTAGTTGCTTGGGAGAGCACTCAGGGCGATGGTAACAACTTGAGCAAGCTCGGTTACGCAAACTGCTATATGATTCACGCAGCGGGCGACTACTCGTTCAAGACTCGCCTCGTTGATAACACTCCAGTAAACAATATCGCAAAGGTTGACTGGTTGTGGACAACTGCCAGCTCGTTGGTTTCGAACATCAAGTACAACGATGGCACCGTAACCTTCACCGCTTCGGGTGAGGAGGGTAACGCATTGTTGGCTGCATTCGACGCAGAGGGCAATATCATTTGGTCTTGGCATATCTGGGTTACCGACAAACCAGAGGTGTTTGACTACCAGAACAACGGCATCCCACAGAGTGGCGGTTTGACCGACGGCTACTACTGTATGGACCGTAACCTCGGTGCAACCGACGCAACCGCACTTGGCGACTACGAGACCTTCGGTCTTTACTACCAGTGGGGACGTAAGGACCCATTCATCGGCGATAAGCAGGAGGAGCGCACACGCGATCAGGAGAACGGTGGTTGGAAGGATGTTGTTAAGCCATTCGGCAATAGCGGCACATTGACCATCTGCAACACTGCTTACACTCAGGCTAAGTGGGAGTCAATCTCTACAAGCACCGAGATTGGTACTATCGCTTATGCTACTGCAAACCCTATGACATTCCTCTATAGCGGTACTGGAAACGTAGCTAACTGGCTCAACGTAAAGGGCCTCTCGAAGGAGGAGAAGAATGCGATTTGCTACGACCCTGACAAGAGCCTCTGGCGTCCATTCCAGAAGAGCAACTACGATCCGTGCCCAGTAGGCTATCAGGTGCCTCGCAAGGCTATGTGGGTGGCTCTCAGCTCTGATAATTCAGTTGTTACCCCTTACAAGGGCTTCGTAAACACTACCCCTACAGGTGCATCGGCTTGGTATCCAATGGCGGGTTTCCGCAGCGCTCACCCATCTGATAGTGGCTCGCTTGTAAGCGTTCAGAACGAGTACGGTTTCGTACAATTGTGGAGCTCGGAGTTGGAGGTTGCAGAGACTGCATACCACTTCTTCTACAGCAGCCCTACCTTCTACGTAGGTAATGGCGCAGGCTGGGGTAATGGTTATAATGTAAGATGTGTTAAGGCTTATTAAAAATGAAGAATCTGATAAATAAATTTTTGCTTGCAGCGTTGGCGGTGTGCGTAGTAGCACTCGCGCCATCGTGCGAGCCTAATGTCGGAGGTGGCGAGGGTGATGCTATCACCCTCACCGTAACCCCTTCGAAGGTTAATATCCCAGCTGAGGGTAGCTGGGAGAACGTTACCGTAACAACCAATGCCGAGAGCTGGGATTTCGTAAATGCCGCTTCGTGGGTGGAGGTTGAGCGCAATGCTGATGGCGTAGTTATCTTCGCCGAGGCGAACAACACCAACAGCAATCGCAAGGGCGATATCGTAATCACTGCAGTATCGGGCAACGCGACCAAGACTGCTACTATTAAGATTGAGCAGGTGGCTGTAGGTGGTACAAGTTCGGGCGGTGAGCTCGATTTCGAGTGCCCCGTATTCGAATCTCTTATGCTCGAGGCGTACGACACTAACGGCGATGGCAAGATTTCGGAGTCGGAGGCTGCTCGCGTTACCGAGATTAGCGTTGCCTACACCGAGTCGGATGCCGAGAATCGCGACCACATCACATCGTTGAGAGGTATCAAGATGTTCAAGAATCTCCAGTACCTCGAGTGCGAGAACAACCTTATCCGCACCCTCGATGTGAGCGGTATGGAGAAGCTTGAGCTTGTAGACTGCTTCTACAACGAGATGACCTCGCTCGACGTTTCGAACTGCCCTTCGTTGAAGTGGGTATATTGCTACTCGAACAACCTCACCAAGCTCCATTTCAACGGCTCGAACAACATTATGTTCTTGCAGGCATACAATAATAACCTCACATCGCTCGATGTTAGCGGTATGCCTGAGTTGGTCTACTTCGATGTACTGTTGAACGACCTCCGCGAGGTAAACTTCTCGAACTGCCCTAAGTTGCAGGTTGCAGCCGTAGGCGACAACAACCTTATCTCGCTCGACTTGAGTGGTCTTCCAAACCTCTACACACTCGGTTGCTACGACAACAACATCGCATCGCTCGACTTGAGCGGTCTTCCGAAGTTGAATATGCTCGAGTGCTACGCCAACAACATCACAAAGCTCGATTTGTCGGCTAACACCGTGCTTGCATCGGTGACTTGTCAGAACAACCTCATTTCGGAGTTAAACATCGACAACTGTCCGAATCTTCGCTTGATTGATTGTAGCAGCAACCGCCTTGAGGGTACTTTCGACCTCAATAAGTTCTCGGGATTGGAGCGCGTTAGCTGTGGTGGTAACAACTTCTCGAAGATTGAGGTTTCGGCTTGCACAAAGGTTACTGACCTCTCGTGCGAGAATACATCTATCACTGAGCTAAATGTTGCTCCACTCACAGCGTTGAAGTCGCTCATCGCAAATAACTGCTTGCTCACCACAATGGATTGCAGCAACAATCGCGCGTTGAAGACCCTCTACCTCCAGGGCAACCCACTCACCTCGTTGATTCTCGCTAACGGACAGTCAATCGTTGATTTGAAGATTGACAACTACGACGTAATCGAGTACAAATAGTTCGAAGAGAATAAAGTAGAATAGCACCTCTGCAAAGTGGTGCTATTTTTTTGTGGTTTTAGAGGCGTTAGAGACGTTAGCGGCGTTAGGGATTTTAGAGAGATTAGGGAGATTAGAGAAGAAAACATTAATACCCTTTAATTGCCCTTAACAACCCTTAATAACCTCTATAAAAAGCCATTTTGGGCGAGGGAATTTTGCGCCAAGAAAGAAAGAAAAAAGCAGGTAACCTCGAAAGGCTACCCGCTATCATTGTAAGAATTTGTATAACAAGAGCTATTTTGAAGCTGCTCGCAGTTCGTAAAAGCGGAGTTTACTTAGCGTAAATGAGCATTTTACGGACAAGGCAGATGCCGAAAGAGCCTTGTTAGACAGATTCTTTAGTTGCCAGCGAAGGCAATAATTCCCAAACCTACAATAAAGAGGAGGAACATAAGTGCAACCAACCAATTGGTCTTCTTGTCAGCACCCTTGAACTCTTTCCAGATGAATACACCCCAAAGGGCTGCAATCATTGGCGCGCCCTGACCGAGAGCGTATGCGATAGCACCACCAGCCTTACCTGCTGCGATGTACGAGAATGCAGTACCAAGGCACCAGATTGAGCCACCAAGGATACCTACAAGGTGAGTCTTGAGTGAACCCTTGAAATACTCAGCATACGATACTGGAGTGCCAACGAAAGGCTTCTTCATAACGAGGGTGTTGAAAACGAAGTTCGAGAGAAGCACACCCAACGAGAAGATAAAGATTGCCGAGTAAGGAGTAAGCTTTCCAGCCTCTGGAGCAACGAAGTCACCTGCCATACCCTTGAGCACGAAGCCGAAGAATGTAGACATCAAAATACCTGCTACAACTGCGAGAACTACGCCCTTCTTACGACTTGTGTTCTGCTCGCCTCCCTTAGCAACGCGACCTGCAGCCATTCCGTTGCAGATAATAGCAACAACGATAAGCAACACGCCAAGAGCGAGAAGAAGTGGGTTATTAGCCTCTGCCTGAGCGATAACGAAGGTGTTTACAACGCCCAAAACGAGAGCCAAACCACAACCGAGAGGGAATGCAACCGACATACCTGCCAACGAAGTAGAAGCCGAGAGGAGAATGTTCGAGAGGTTGAAGATAACGCCCGCAAGAACTACCCAACCGATGCTTGCGCAGTCTGCCTGACCGAGGTCGGCGATAAAGCTACGGCCCTGCTCGCCAGTGCTACCCATAGTTAAACCGAGCACGAGCGCGAAGAGGACCATACCGATAACATAGTCCCAGTAGAAAAGCTCGTAACGCCAAGTCTTGCCTGCGAGTTTCTGGGTGTTACCCCACGAGCCCCAGCAGAACATTGTAATAAGGCAAAATACCATTGCCAACGAATAAGTTTCAATAACGAACATAATGCTTAAATTTTAGGTTATTACTTATATATATTATTATTTAGCAAAATTATCGACCTCCTCACGCGATGGGATTGAAGGTTGCGCACCCTCGCGCGACACCGAGATTGCCGACGCCTTAGTAGCGAATCGCAACGCCTCAACGAGCGATGCACCCTCAGCCAAGGCTGCGCACATTGCACCATTATACACGTCGCCCGCAGCAGTAGTATCTACAGCATTCACCTTGTATGCAGGAACAATCTCCGCCTTGCCATCCTCATAGAGCATCGCACCGTCGCTACCGAGTGTAATAACGACCTTGTTCACGCCGAGTGCGCACAACGCCTCAGCAGCTTTCACTGCCGACGCCTCGTCGTTTACGGCAATGCCTGTAAGAATCTCTGCCTCAGTCTGATTCGGAGTAATAAGGTAGAGCTTCGAGAGAGCCTCTGCGCTAACCTTTGCTGCTGGCGCAGGGTTCAAAATTACACGTGCACCCTTATCTGCCGCTACGGCGATAACCGCCTCAACTGTTGGAATAGGAATCTCGAGCTGAAGAAGCACAATGTCGCCCTCCTCGATGGTGTTGAGTGCTGGCATAACATCCTCGAGCGAGAGTTCGTTATTTGCGCCGAGTGCCACCGAGATGGAGTTCTGCGCAGCAGAGTCCACCAAGATAAGAGCCACGCCCGAAGGGGTATCCTTGCGAACGATGTAGGTGGTGTCGATGCCGTACTCCTTATAGCGAGCAACTGCCTCATCACCAAAGATATCCTTACCCAAAGCGGCTGCAAAAATTACGGGGTGTCCCATCTTCGCTACGGCAACAGCCTGGTTTGCGCCCTTACCGCCGCCAGCCATCATAAATGCTCCGCCCAAGACGGTCTCTCCTGGACGAGGAAGATGCTCCGAGCGCACCACCATATCGGTATTTGAACTACCTATTACAATAACTTTTTTCATAGTCTTAAATTTTTACATCTACAAATATAGCGATTTTTTATTAAAAACAACATACTTCGCCCTATAATATGAGCAAAGGCAACGCCAAAAACTGCATTTTGGAGGGCTATTTTTGTGGACTCTGGCGCATTTTTTGAAATATTTTCAAATTAGATTTGGAAGTTTCATTTTTTTGCCATACCTTTGCACCTGCAAAACGCGAGAAACTTATTTTTAAGTAAAGATACATCGCGGGGTGGAGCAGCTGGTTAGCTTGCCGGGCTCATAACCCGGAGGTCGGAGGTTCGAGTCCTCCTCCCGCAACTAAAGATAGAGAATAGACATCGGTCTGTTCTCTATCTTTTTTGTATGCGGTCGGAGGCTCGGTCAGTCGGAGGCGTTTCGGATGACTAATCTGCGTATGGCTGTTGTTTGTTGTCGCAAATCATTGTCTTTGTCAAATGAATGTTCTTGAAAATAGATTTTCAGCCATCATTTGCCAAAGCCAACAATCTACGATTGCAACAGCCCTACTTCGGTCACCTCTCAACTGCTGCGACCGTTCGAGTCCACTATGACGGAATATTTTTTTGAATCCAATCTGCAAACTCAACTACTGATGTAAAGTCTATTACAAAAAGGTCAGATAAGTTGATTGTTTGTTCAACTTAACGAGAGATAATCGAAAGATTGTCTCTCGTTTTTTTTGTTGCGGGAGGAGGACTCGAACCTCCGGCAACCACCCGAGTGCGTTGTGAAAAAATCTCGTAGGGGTATTAGAGACATTAGAGTCGTTAGCGACGTTAGCGGTTATTAGTGTTTAGCTTTCAGCGCACCCTTAACAACCTTTAATAGCCTTTAATAGCCCTTAATCTTGTTGCGCCTTGACCACCTACGGAGTTCCCTCAACCGAAAAAACTTTTCCGTTCGCCATTTTTTCGCTATCTTTGCATAAAATAAAACACAACGCAAATGAACAACAATGGTGTTATAATCGGTATCGGCGAGGTGCTATTCGACCTATTGCCAGAAGGCAAACAGCTCGGTGGTGCACCTGCAAATTTTGCATATCACGCAACTTGCTTAGGCGGCAATGGCGTTGCCGTAAGTGCCATAGGATGTGATGCTTTGGGGGATGAAGTAGTGGAGATACTCACCGCCAAAGGTGTGAATCACCACATCGCTCGAGTCGATGCTCCAACAGGAACTGTGCGCGTAACACTCGACGAGCGAGGCATTCCTTGCTACGAAATTTGCGAGGGTGTGGCGTGGGATAAACTGCAACTTAGCGACGAAGTTCTCTCGTTGGCGAGCCGTTGCGATGCGATATGTTTTGGCACGTTGGCACAGCGCACCGAAACCTCTCGCAAGGCAATCTACTCCCTGATTGAGGCGATACCAGCCGAGCGCGAAGCGTTGATAATATACGACATCAACTTGCGCCAGCACTACTACTCAAAAGAGCTTATCGAAACCTCGCTCCGTTACTGCAACATATTGAAAATTAACGACGAAGAGTTTGCCACCGTTGCCACGATGTTAAAACTCGCAACCGATAATTTCGAGGTTGGGGCACTCAAATTAATCGAGCGATATGGCCTTCGTATGGTGATAGTGACTTGTGGCGAGAATGGTAGTATTATCGTCACCGAAAACGAGGTTTCGCAGTTGGATACACCAAAGGTCAAGGTAGTTGATACGGTAGGTGCAGGCGACTCCTTTACGGCGGCATTGTGTATCGCTCTTTTGCAGGGTAAACCACTGTGTGAGGTGCATCGCAAGGCGGTCGAAGTGGCAGCATTTGTCTGTCGCAATGTGGGTGCTATGCCACCCTACGAAGAGTAGTTTCACCCCTCTTCTAACCCTCTCAAAACGATTCTATTAACTAAAAGTTAATGGAAAAGTAAAAAAATATCAATTTTCAATTGTCAATTATCAATTTATTTGTATCTTTGCCCCCGCTTTGGCGTTATTCGTAGTAAGGCGAATGCGCACGAAGTATTAAACTTTTAAATAACTTAATTTAATTTTTTACAATTATGGCTTATTTATCAGCAGAGAAAAAGCAAGAGCTTTTCGGTCAGTACGGCAAGTCTAACACCGACACAGGTTCACCAGAGAGCCAGATCGCGTTGTTCTCGTACCGTATCAGCCACCTTACAGAGCACCTCAAGAACAACCGTCACGACTTCGGCACTCAGCGTGCGATGTTGAAGATGATCGGTAAGCGCCGTCAGTTGTTGGAGTACTTGAAGGAGGTTGA
>JAZQWU010000208.1:0-13021 GCA_045632505.1 Alistipes sp.
GCAAGGTAGAACAATGGCTGGTCGGCAACTGCACGCAAAGGGAGATTGAAATATTGCTTATAGAGCTTGCTTGCAATAACCCAAATCGTTGTAAATCCACCGAAAAGGAACATTAGTGTTCCGAGCGAACCGAAGAAGTACATAGGTGAACGACCAAATCGCGACATAAAGGTGACTGAGATAAGGTCGAGATAACCCTTAACCATTCGCTCTATACCGAATTTAGACACACCATATTTACGCGCCTGATGCTGAACTTCCTTCTCACCAATGCGCTTGAAACCCGCATATTTTGCAAGAATTGGAATGTAGCGATGCATCTCGCCATAAACCTCAATGCTCTTCACAACCTTCTTGCGATAACACTTCAAGCCGCAGTTGAAGTCGTGCAGCTTAATGCCTGATACAGAGCGAGCTGTAGCGTTGAAGAGTTTGCTTGGCAGACGCTTTGAGAGTGGGTCGTAGCGACGCTTCTTCCAGCCCGAAACGAGGTCGTAGCCCTCTTCCAAGACCATACGGCGCATCTCTGGAATCTCGTCTGGCGAATCTTGCAAGTCGGCATCCATCGTAAAGACAACCTCACCCTCCGCAGCATCGAAACCACAATAGAGAGCCGCCGATTTGCCGTAATTGCGAGCAAAGCGCAACGCCTTCAATTTGTCGCCGTACTCCTTTTTGAGCAACTCGACAACGCTCCACGACGCATCCGAAGATCCGTCATCAACCATTATAACCTCGTATGTTAGTGCATTTTTGCTGCACACACGATTAATCCACTCCATCAACTCGGGGAGCGATTCCTCCTCGTTGTAGAGCGGTACTACAATCGATACATCTATTTTATTATTGCTCATCTTCATTCTCTTTTTTGTCAAAAATCTGAGGTGCGCGCTTTGTGAATGCTGCGACTACCAATCCTACGAATGTTCCAGCCATAAGATATGACCACACACCCGAAAAGATTGAGGATATCAACGAAGGCTCCTCTTGTGTCTGAATCACCTTAAACATCTGCTCATAAGTGCCTACCATCGAAGCTGGCACCTCAGTAGTCGAAAACCAATCTTGAAGCAACTTTACATAATTGGTGATATAGTTCTCATAACCAATTATATAGTGACGGAACATATAACCGCCAAGCGCGACAATTACACCCGCTAACATCGAAATGCTTGTCGCATATGATAATCCGTTACCATAAGTAAAAAACGGGATCTCTTTACGCTCTGATATTACGAGATTTGCATAGTTCTTGGTGAAGCGGTAGATAAGGTAACAATATAACGCCATCATCACCAAGTATTCAATACCCAAAAGCATTATCCATTTTGCGCTATTACCATAGTATAGCATCGAGTTTTCGGCGATGTTCGAGAACAACATTACCGCGCCCAAAATAGCGCCTTTTGTGAGCATATCATTCAAGAAAACGGAACTCTTCATATCTCTGTTTTTTATGTTTAACAATGCAAATATAGCAAAATTATTTAATTTTCAACTTATTCAACGCCGCAGCATATTTGCTAGCATTGGCGTTATGCTCCTTCAATGTTCGTGCAAAGTTGTGACAACCATCCAATTCGGGACGAGCGCAGAAGTAGAGATAGTCGTGCTCCGCGTAATCCAACACAGCATCAATAGCCACTACCGACGGGATGCAGATTGGCGCAGGAGGGAGTCCGCGATTTATATATGTATTGAACGGCGAGCGGTATTTCAAATGCTTGTTCAAAATGCGTTTCAGCCCAAAATTACCCATAGCATACTTCACGGTCGGACACGCACCGAGAGCGATACCGCGACGTAGACGATTGATATAGACGCCTGCAATCATTCGCATCTCCGACGGAATTTTCACCTCCTCATAAACAATCGAAGCGAGCGTCATCACCTCATATTTCGACAACTTACAACGCTTCAACTTAGCGGTGCGCTCCTCATTCCAAAAACGAGAGTATTCGCGAGAAATGCGATGCAAAAGTTTCTCGGGCGCGATATCCCAATAGATTTCGTAGGTGTTCGGAATGAACATCGCAATCGTGCTATCCTTTACAAAACCCAAATCTTTGCGAATCTGCTTATCGCGCATCGCACGAAGTAGGGTAGTTGAATCTGTCGCAATCTGCGATGCGATTTTTCCAGCCAACTGCGGAAGGGTGCGAGCCTCGCCGATGCGCAGTTTTATTGGCGTTTGTTCACCCAAAACGAGTCGTCGCACGATGCGAATTACGCTCTCTTTTTTGCCAAATTTGTAAAATCCTGTCTTAAATCGCTTGTCGAGATCTAGTCGCGAGGCATAGAAATCAAAGGCTTTTTGATGCAACTTCGAACGTAGTGCAGGGCGAAGTTGCTCCTCAATTTCCGAGTACTTTGTAGTTTGATAAACATATACAACACTCTCATTATTAAGGGATTTACCATAGAATGCGACGTGCAGCGCAATCACCATACTCGCCACAAGGATGCTCCCACCAAAGATATATTTGAAAACTTTTTTCATCTTTTATTGTTAAATTTTTTGCAAAGATACAAAAAAAGTTCTACTTTTGCACCTCGGGTAAGTCTTATACGACCAGCTCCTGCAGAACTCCCCCAGGCAAGGAATTGAGCAAGGGTATGCGGTTGTAGCGGTGCGATATAAGTAGCTTACCCTTTTTTATTTTCGTCTGATGACGAATAAAAAAGGGTAATGCTACTTAATTGAGAATTGAAAATTGAGAATTATTTTTTATTCGCTCAACTCTTACTTCCCATCTCCTAACTTTTTACGAAAAAGTTTTCTGTTTTCCACTCCAAGCAAAAACCGAAAAACTAAAGTTTTCCGTTTTCCGCTTTCCGTTTTCCGTTTATTTTCTTATCTTTGCGCAAATTATATATAAACATAAGTATATGCAGAAATCTATGACTGGCTTCGGCAAGTCCGAAGTAGTGGTAAATGGCAAAACTTTCACCGCCGAGATTCGTTCGCTGAACTCAAAACAGCTCGATCTCGGTTTGAAGACTCCTGCCGCTTACCGAGAGCTCGAAAATGATATTCGCTCACTTGTTTCAAAGCGCGTGGTGCGTGGCAAGGTCGATTTGATGGTGTCAGTTGCATCTAATGAGGTGACCGCCCCTTCGCGCATTGACAAGCCTCTCTTTGCTGCCTACATCAAGCAGATGAATGAGGCGTTAGCATACGCTGGCGTGTCGGCAGAGTACGAGGCAATCATCCCTATCGTTATGAAGATGCCTAACGTCATTCAGACAGACGTTGCAGATGCTTCGGAGGACGAGAAGGCTGCAATTATGCAAGCTGTGGAGGGTGCAATCGATAAGCTCGATGCGTTCCGCAAACAGGAGGGCGCAATCCTTATCGCCGACCTTTTGCGTCGCGTGGATTTGATTGAGCAGCTACGCAACGAGATTATCCCATTCGAGGCTCAGCGCGTGGAGGCGGTACGTCAGCGCATTCGCGAGGGCATCGAGAAGTTGGGCGTGGAGGTTGATAATAACCGCTTGGAGCAGGAGATGATTTTCTACATCGAGAAGCTCGATATCACTGAGGAGAAGGTACGACTCGAAAACCATTGTAAGTACTTCCGCGAGGTAGCATACAACGAGGAGCAGGCAGGTCGCAAGCTCGGTTTTATCGCGCAAGAGATGGGACGCGAGATTAATACGACAGGCTCGAAGGCTAACCAGCACGACATCCAGAAGTTGGTAGTTAAAATGAAAGACGAACTCGAAAAAATCAAGGAACAAGTTCTCAATATTTTGTAAGACTATGGAGGGTAAACTTATCATATTTTCAGCACCGAGTGGCTCGGGCAAGACAACCATTGTACGCGAACTTTTGAAGCACTATCCGCAGTTCGAGTTCTCGATTTCGGCAACATCGCGTGCGCCGCGTGGCGTAGAGCAGAATGGGGTAGACTACTACTTCCTCACGCAGGAGGAGTTTGCAGCAAAGGTTGCCAGCGATAGCTTTGTAGAGTGGGAAGAGGTCTATGCAGGTACTTGCTACGGAACTCTCAAAAGCGAGATGGAGCGCATTTGGTCGAAGGGTAATGTTATCATTTTCGATGTAGATGTAATGGGCGGTATCAACCTCAAAAAGATTTTCGGCGAGGCGGCTTGCTCGATTTTCATTATGCCACCGTCGATTGAGGAGCTGCAGAAGCGACTCGAGGGTCGTGGTACAGATGCCCCAGAGGTTATCGCCAAGCGTGTAGCAAAGGCGGAGTTCGAGATTTCGAAAGCACCTGAGTTTGACCACAAGGTAGTGAACGACATCCTCGAAACCGCAGTAACAGAAACTCGTGCTATTATCGACAACTTCCTTTCAGAGTAAGCGATGAAGAAGGTTTTGCTCTATTTCGGCTCATTCAATCCCATTCACAAGGGGCATATTGCCCTCGCCGAGTGGGTGGTGGAGCAGGGATTTTGCGACGAGTTGATTTTTATCGTGTCACCACAAAATCCGCTTAAAAGTGCAACAGAACTTGCGCCTGAATTTTCGCGCTATGAGATGTGCGAGTTGGCGTGCGCATCGTCGCGTTACCCCGAGAAGATAAAGGTTTCGGCGGTGGAGTTCGTGTTGGAGAAGCCGTCGTACACCATCAACACCCTGCGCTACTTGCGCGAGCAGTTTGGTGCGGAGATGCAGTTTTCGATTCTGCTCGGAGCGGACAATATCGAGAATTTCGACCGCTGGCGTGAGTACGAGGAGATTCTACGCAACTATCCGCTTTTCGTCTATCCGCGCGAGGGCTATTCGGTTGAGAAGTTTGCCGACAAGATTACATTCTTGAAAGATGCGCCATTGTTCGATTATGCCGCAACCGACATACGCAAGGAGATTGTAGATGGTAAGAATTTTACCGATAAGGTTTGCCGCGCAGTGGCTAAATATATAATACAGAATAGATTATACAAATAGATATGACAAAACTTAGAATTGCGCTTTTGGCAGGAGGAGACTCCTCAGAGCGTGAAATTGCACTCAATAGTGCGCACCAGATAAGCGAGGCTCTCGACCGCGAGAAGTATGACATAAAGGTCATTGACCTCCACCAGCGCAGTTGGGCTTACACCGAGAATGGCAAGCGTTACGAGATGGATAAGAACAACTTTTCGCTCACCGTCGAGGGTGTTCGTCACGAATTCGACTACGCGCTGATTATCATCCACGGCACACCAGGTGAGGATGGCAAATTGCAGGGTTACCTCGATATGATGGGTATCCCATACTCGTCGTGCTCGCAGGTCAGCTCGACCATCACATTCGACAAGGTTTCGACCAAGCGTGCCGTTGCAGAGCGCGGAATTAATGTAGCAAAAGAGGTATTCTTGCATCGTGGCGAGGCTTTTTCTGCAGAGACCATCGTCGCAAAGTTGGGCTTGCCGTTGTTCGTAAAGCCTAATGCCAGTGGCTCGAGCTTTGGCGTAACGCGCGTAACCGAGGCGGAGCAGATTGAGGAAGCTGTGCGATTGGCATTCACCGAGAGCGACGAGGTACTGATTGAGGAGTGCATCACAGGTCGCGAGTTCGGCTGTGGCGTGCTTATCACGAAGGATGAGGAACTCGTTTTGCCGATTACGGAGATTGTGTCGAAGAACGCATTTTTCGACTACGAGGCGAAATACACCGCAGGTATGAGCGACGAGATTACCCCTGCGCCAATCTCGGATGAGTGGCGTGCGATGCTCGCTCACGATGCCGTAGAGGCGTATAAGGCGTGCCGTTGCCGTGGCATTGTCCGCATCGACTTCATCGTTACGGAGGAGGGCAAGGCTTACCTTATCGAGGTAAACTCAATCCCAGGAATGTCAAGCGGCAGCATCGTTCCAAAGCAGGCTCGCACCGCAGGTATCTCGCTAGGAGAGTTGTATGATTTGGTGATAGAGGACAGCAAATCAAATTGACAATTGATAGTTGACAATTGACAATTAAAGGTATTTTATTATTTAATTTTGTCATTAAACGCCATTCAGCAATCTTAGATTGCGCTTGCCATTAAGGGCGAAAGTCCGAATGCCATTGAATGCCATAAAAACAAAAAATAAACAACGCTATGGCACGACTCGTAACAGCAGACTTCTCGAATAACGCAGAGCCTTGTGTTTTGCGCTATACGACTGTGGATAATAAGATGCTTTCTTTTATGACAAACTCATTTTCTTCGAAAATCTCATCACACATTTTTGAAGAGAATGAGTGGAAAGTAGTTTTCGAGAGGCCAATTGATAGAATAGGAGGTTTTAGATCTTTTAACAAACTGGCAAGTATATCCATACCGAATAGTGTGACTAAAATTTCAGACTATGCTTTTTGTGGCTGTGAGAATCTCAAAACTGCTAATATTCCGAATGGTATTCAGTATATTGGAAAATATGCATTCTCGGGCTGTCATTGCCTAAAGGATATAAAGCTACCCGATAGTGTAACCTACATCGGCCATATGGCATTTTTTGCTTGTACATCATTAGAGAGTATTGCCATCAGCGATAAAACTCTTTTAAAGAACATCGCATACGATGCATTTAAGGGATGTTATGAATCAGCAAGTGTCTATATCTATATTGCAGATGAAAGTACTTATTATGGATCAAATGGCGTCCATATTATTCCAGGCAGCAAACATCTTATAGTCAAAGATTTTGGCTCATCGATAGGAGAAACCACAAAAGAGATTACAGAATTATTTATTCCAAATGGAGTTATTGCACTCAATGTATTCTCCTTCAAAAATTGTGTAGGCCTTACAAGTATTATTATCCCCAATAGTGTAGAGAAAATTTCAGCATACGCATTTGAAAATTGTCGAAATCTTGAAACTATTGATGTAGGATGTAATGTCTCAAATGTAGATGTCAGCGCATTTGTAAATTGCCCAAATATTACTAGAATAAAATGTAATTCTATTACCCCTCCAAGTCTAACATATCTTGGCAATGGATATATTGATAGAGTGATAAATAAACTTTCTCGCAATGTGACAATAATTGTTCCGCAAGGGTGTAAAAAGATTTATGTGGATAGTGATTGGGGAAGAGTGTTTGGGGTAGATAATATTATAGATATAGAGATATACTACAATATGATAAGAGATGAGATAAATAACATCTCATACAATAGTCAACACCATTCTCATTATGGAGATTACAGAGGTACATATGCTCAAGATATAGCAGACTATAGCGATGATGAAATAGATGATATATTTGAAGGCGAACCTAATGCATATTGGAACATAGATTAGAATAATGAAGATTGCCACGAGCCTTGCGGCTCTCGCAATGACGAGATATAAAAACAATAACTAAAAACACTATGAAGAAAATTCATAAAATATATCTGATATCACTGATGATAATAGCAGTACCTTTTGTTGCGCTATGGTGTGTCGGGTTCTATGAGTTAAAACACGACCCTTATATATTATCGAGTAAGAATCCCGGCTATGTGGAGACTCTTATAGAGGTCGATTTGCCTGATATAGCCATAACTACGAGCGAATATAATGGTCAACAGCGTTGGCTTGCTCATAACTGTACCTTTGAACATAGATTATCTAAGGAGTGTGTAAATCAGTTAGAGCAACTATGTAAGGAAAACGACAAGTGGAGCAAGAAACGAGATTTTGGAAATGGAGAAACATACTATTACTATAATTACCAATTTGGCTATGAATACAAACCAAATACAATTTGGTGTAAGATATACAACAATCGTTGCCGTTGGGGATATACTACCGACAACAGTCTTATGGGATTAGGTTTCGCACTAATAACTATCCCTATTTTAGCCATAGCAAGCATTGCTGTTTGGACTATTATATTGTATGCGACTGCGGGAGTTGTCTATCTAATTAGAAAAAGAGTAAGAAAAACAGATAAAGCTAATGGCTAAAAGCCTAGAAAAATATGATTGAGATTGAAGGAAAAATAGTTAGTGCCGACCTTTTGAGGGAGAAGTTTGCGTGCGATTTGTCGCAGTGCAAGGGTATGTGTTGCATCGAAGGCGATGCGGGCGCACCGCTCGAAATTGAAGAGGTCGATATCCTCGAGGAGGAGTACGAAAATTACAAACCATATATGACACCCGAGGGCATCAAAGCAGTCGAGGAGCAAGGTTTTATGGTGGTTGATAGCGATGGCGACTACACTACACCGCTTATCAACGGCGGCGAGTGCGCATTCACCTGCTACGACGAGAATGGTGTGGCATTGTGCGCTATCGACAAGGCATACCGCGAGGGCAAGTGTGGCTTCCAGAAGCCTATTTCGTGCCACCTCTACCCAATTCGCGTGTTGAAGTTCCGCAATGGTGGCGAGGGTTTGAACTACCACCGCTGGTACATCTGCAAACCTGCGTGCGAGAATGGTTGCAAACTCGGCATACCAGTCTACAAGGGCTTGCGTGAGCCTATCATCCGCAAGTGGGGCGAGGAGTTTTACAAGGCTCTCGAAGTTGCAGAGCAACTTCTCAAAACGGAAAACGGAGAACTGAAAACGAAAAACTAAAACAAATCGTCATTCCGAGCGAATGCAATGAGCGTGGGAATCTCATGACTCGATGGTATGTAGGAGATTGCCACGGCTTGTACCAAGCCTCGCAATGACAAATATATAAAAAGCCAATGGCTAATGGCTAAAAGCTAATAGCCCCAAAGAAAACAATGAAACAACTACTTACAATATTTGCAATTTGCGCTGGTATTGCTACTGCGGTAGCCAATCCGTTGGATTCGCTTGCGATTAAGCCAATTGAGAAGTTGCAGTCGGCAATTGTGGTCGATACGTTGCCTACGGCAGACAAGCACCTCGCGATTGTGCTATTCAACGACAATTCGTGGCGATATATCCGTACTGCTGAGATTGAGCCTGATTCTACGGCATTCACTCGTTATTGGAGTACCGAGAAGATTTCGCCTTATCGCGATTCGGTGGCGTTGTCGTCAATTCCGAACGCAGTTCCAATCACTTTGGTAGACTCTTTGCGTGCATATCGCTATCCGATTAAGGGTCGTATCACTTCGCGCTACGGCGTGCGCCGACGTGTAAATCACAATGGTATTGACATCGCAGTGAAGGTAGGCGATACAATCTGCTCGGCATTTGATGGCAAGGTGCGCTTCTCGAAAGCAACCGAAACGGGATATGGAACACTCGTCATTGTGCGCCACGACAACGGCATCGAAACCTACCACGGACACCTCTCGAAGCGATTAGTAGAGGCGGGCGATAGAGTAGTGGCAGGTCAGCCGATTGCACTCGCAGGAAACTCGGGTCGCAGCACAGGACCACACCTCCACTTCGAGTGCCGCTATATGGGTCAGTCTTTCGATCCTGAACGTCTGATAGATTTCCGTACGGGCGATTTGCGTCGCGATCATCTGCTTCTGAAACGCTCATATTTCAGTATCTACTCGAAGTATGAGCAGGATTGGAATGGTGAGAAGGTTCTTGCTGATGCAGACAAAAAGGAGGCCGAGATATCAGCCGAGCGTCGCTACTACAAGGTGCGACCAGGCGACTACCTCGGACTTATCGCCAAGCGAAACTACACGACCGTATCGGCAATCTGTCGTTTGAATGGCATTAGAGCAGATGCAGTATTGCAAGTTGGCAAGGTATTGCGAGTAAAGTAATTTTTAGATAATAATGGCTATTGGTGCAAAAATAAAGGAGTTGCAATCGTCGATACCACAAGGCGTAAAACTTGTGGCGGTATCGAAGTTTCATCCCGCAGAGGCTCTGAACGAGGCATACGAGGCTGGTCAGCGCGTATTCGGTGAGAGCCGAGTGCAGGAACTACTCGTTAAGTACGAGGCACTGCCAAAGGATATCGAGTGGCAGATGATAGGTCATTTACAGACCAACAAAGTGCGCCAGATTGTGCCATTTATTTCGCTTATTCAATCGGTGGATAGCGTACGTTTGATCGAGTGCATCAATCGTGAAGCGGAGCGCATAGGCAAGGTAGTGGATATTCTGCTCGAGATTCACGTTGCTCAGGAGGAGAGCAAAACGGGTTGGAAATATGAGGAACTCGTTGATTATCTGCAGAGCGAGGCATTCTCTGCTATGAAGAATATTCGCATCCGTGGCGTTATGGGTATGGCAACAAATACCGACTACGAACAGATTATTCGTGCCGATTTTGAACAACTTGCAGATCATTTTAATTGCCTTAAATCTCGCTTTGGAGAGGAGTTCGATACTCTCTCAATGGGAATGTCCGACGATTACGATCTGGCTATCGAGTGTGGCTCGACAATGGTTCGTATCGGCTCGTCAATTTTTGGAAATAGATACTAACAAACTAATACACAGCCTAATATGAAGAGATTGATTGTTTTAATCGTTGCACTTGCCGCACTTGCTTCGGCTTCGGCGGAGTCGTGGGTACCACGCGAGGGGGAGATTAAGTTCAAGGTTTTGCAGAGCACCAAGCACAAGGCTATCCACGAGGTGCGAAACACCCCTTTTACACATCACTACTACTCACACTTCAAACCAATTGACCTCGATTCGGCAAAGCCATCGCACGACTACCTCGGTACAGGCGTTTCGATGACCGATGCAGCGTGCTGGTTGCTTTCGCAAGTAGATGTCGAGACTCGCCACAAGTTCCTTCGTCGAGTATTCTCGAAGCGTGGATTGAATTTCTCTATTGCACGCCTTAACTGCGGAGCAAGCGACTATGCTACAGAATTATACAACTATAACGATACCAAGGACGATGTTAAGATGCAGCACTTCTCGGTTGCTCGCGACGAGGCCTATATGATTCCTATCATTAAGCAACTCTACGACTATTGCCCCGATATCTATATCTTCTCATCGGTTTGGAGCGCACCGGGCTGGATGAAGTCGAATGGTCAGATGTGTGGCGGTAAACTCCTCGACGAGTATATGCCGGCATTTGCAAACTATTGGGCTGCATACCTCAAGGCTTACAAGGAGCGTGGTATCAAGATTGACGCCGTAACCGTACAGAACGAGCCAAGCACCGACCAGCGTGGCGGATGCCCTGCTACACTCGTTTCGCCAAAGCAAGAGATAGAACTTGCAGGTAAGCTTATGCCACAGGCATTCAAGGCTGCAGGTCTTGACACGAAGATTTGGGTTTGGGATCACGACTATGTAGGTTGGGAGCGTGTAAACGAGGTGCTTGCAGACAAGAACGTGAAGCGCAATGCCGACGCAGTTGCTTGGCACCCATATAGCGGTGTCCCTGAGATGATGCAGGAGGTACGCAAGGCTAATCCAGGCGTGAAGATGCACCTCACAGAGCGTGGTCCTTCATTCGCAATGGGCGCAGCTCAGGATGAGAAGTGGTGGGCAGACTACATCTTCGGAGCCTTGAACAACGGTTGCTCGTCGTTCTGTTCGTGGAATTTGGTACTTGATCCTGATGGTCAGCCAAATGTTGGCCGTCACCCTTGTGCCGGTCTCTACACTATAGATGTTGAGAATAAAACTTTTACCGAGAGTTCGCAGGTGCGCCTTTTCAAGCACTATTCGCCTTATGTTGAGCGTGGCGCTAAGATTTTATCGATTGACCAGCCAGACAGCAATATGATTGCCATCGCCTTCCAAAATCCGAATGGCGACTATGTTCTATGCGTTGCTGCAGCCGACAAACCAAAACAGCGTCAGACCTTGCAACTCAAGTATAAAGACCAGTATATGTTGTTGAGCTTGCCGATGGATACTTGGTCGGTAACAACCGTTTTGATTGAAAAATAGGGTAGAGATATGAAGAAGATAGTTATTGCATTAGCACTCCTCATTGCTGCCACAAACAGCAGCGTAGCACAAGGTGTCGGCAGAAGTGGCTCGTATGTGCCTCGCGAGGGCGAAATCGAATTCACGATATTGCAGTCTACCAAGGATAGAGCTATCCACAAGGTACTCAATACGCCATTCACACACCACAAATACTCGAGATTTAAGCCTATTGACATCGATGCGGCAAAACCTTCGCACAACTACGACGGCATTGGCGTTTCGATGACCGACGCTTCGTGTTGGTTGCTCGCGCAGATGGATATCGAGACTCGCCACAAGTTCCTTCGCAGAGCATTCTCGAAGCGTGGCTTGAATATGTCGATGATACGCCTTAACTGCGGTTCAAGCGACTATGCAACCGAACTCTATAACTACAACGATAGCAAGGGCGATGTGGAGATGAATCACTTCTCGGTGGCTCGCGACGAGGCCTATATGATTCCTGTCATTAAGCAAGTCTACGACTACTGCCCCGAGGTCTATATCTTTTCGTCAGTGTGGAGTGTACCAGGCTGGATGAAGTCGAGTGGCGAAATGTGCGGTGGCGCACTTCTCGACAAGTATATGCCCGCATTCGCAAACTACTGGGCTGCGTATGTCAAAGCCTATGCCGAGCGAGGCATCAAAATCGATGCTGTAACTGTGCAGAACGAGCCTTTGACCGATCAGGGAGGTGGTTGTCCTGCAACGCTTGTTTCGACCAAGCAGGAGATTGAGCTTGCTGGCAGACTTATGCCCGAGGCGTTCAAGAAAGCAGGGCTCGATACCAAGATATGGATTCACGATCACAACTACAACGACTTCGAACGCGTAAACAAGATGTTGGCAGAGAAGGATGTAAAGCGCAATATCGACGCAGTTGCTTGGCACCCATATAGTGGCACACCTGAGATGATTCAGAAGGTTCGAGCATTGCACCCTGACACCAAGATGCACCTCACTGAGCGCGGTCCGAACCTCACCAAGAAGGCGGTGCAGAACGAGAAGTGGTGGTCAGATGTGATTTTTGGCGCATTGAACAATGGTTGCTCATCGTACTCGTCGTGGAATTTGTTGCTTGATCCCGACGGCAAGCCAAATGTTGGTCGTCACCCTTGCGGAGGTCTCTACACCTACGACTACGAAAAGGGTAAATTAACCGAGAGCGTTCAAGCGCGTGTACTCCAGCACTTTAGTCCATACGTGAAGCGTGGCGCGAAGATTCTCTCGATTGACCAACCCGACGATAATATGACGGCTA
>JAZQWU010000209.1:0-5568 GCA_045632505.1 Alistipes sp.
GACTAAGGCTATTCAGGGCTTGTCTATCGCATTGTTCGGTAACAACCTCTACTGCTGGAGCAAGTTCCCAGGCTTCGACCCTGAGGCAGTATCTATGCGCGGCGCGGCACTCTCGCCAGGTTTCGACCTCTTGCAGATGCCGGGTACAGCAACTTATGGTGGTAGCATCTCTATAACATTCTAATGCTTAGGAGGATATGATTATGAAGAATTTGATGAAATATATTACAATCGTATTGGCTGCAGCGTTCGTATCGGTGGGATGTACTCACTTCGACGATATGAACGAGAATCCGTACGCAATCTACGATACCAACTCGGAGTCGTTCGTACAGCCAATAATCTATGGTGCATTGAAGGAGGTCGCCTACAACGAGTACTACTGGATGGGACAGATTATGCAGTGGACCATCAGCACCAACTACGAGAACTCGGCACAGTTGGCATACAACTATGTTATGTCGGAGACCAACGTTAGCTATATGTGGAATCTCTACAAGCAGTTCGGTAATGCGCAGTATATGCTCGACCAGGCTCGTAAGGAGTACAAGGATGAGGGTGGCAACCCGGCAATGATTGGTGTTGCATTGGTATTGCGTTCGTGGCTTGGTCATATGTTGACCGACACCTATGGTGATACCCCTTATTCGCAGGCAGGACAGATTGCCTTGCAGGGCGATACATTCGAGTACACTACTCCGTACGACAAGCAGAAGGATATCTACATCGACCTTCTTCGTTCGTTGGAGGAGGCAAACCAGTGCTTCAACAAGGCAAAGGAGATGAAGGATGCGGGCGCAATCTCGGCAGTTGACTTCAACTCGATTTGCGACTTTATGTATGATGGTAACGTGGACAAGTGGCAGCGTTTCGGCAACTCGCTCTACTTGCGTCTTTTGATGCGTGTATCGCTCAAGGCACAGGAGGAGTCTGAGGGTATCATCTCGCTTGGCGAGGAGTATGGTGACATCAACGTCATCTCTAAGATTAACGAGATCTACGAGAGTTATCTCTCGGGCGCAGGTACCTACCCAGTGATGCGTAACTTGGACGACAGCGCACGCTTGCAGTTCAGCTCGAAGGATTCGGCACTCTACACTTCGTTCTACGCTACTACAAGTGGTAACTGTAACGGTCAGGCAGCTTGTAACACCTTGCGCGACTGGATGCTCGTGAACTAAGCAAGTGCAGATGAGGAGAATCCTGACAAGCCTTGGGACCCACGCTACTTCCGTATCTTCACCAAGTCGTTTGGCGCTCCTACACAGATAAGCCGCGAGGAGATGCGTGAGTACTTCGACGACCACATTTCGTCGGCAGGAAACTCGACCATCGGACGCTACACCAAGGGTGGCTACACCGGCACACACGTAGGTGATATGAAGATGGATCCTCAGTACGCAATTTTGAACTACGACGAGATTCTCTTCATCTTCGCAGAGGCTGGTGCTCGCAACTGGATCCCTATGGGACAGAAGGGCTACAAGGAGATGTACCTCGATGCTAACCGTCAGTCGATTATGCAGTGGCAGGTTGGTTGGGAGAAGGCTACCGACTACGATAGCAACCTCCGCGTTATGGAGAACTTCATCTCTTACCTCGACAACGAGTTCGACTACAGCAAGTCGCTCGAGACCATTATGCGTCAGAAGTATGTTGCAACCGTATGGGTAGGTATTGAAGGCTGGGCAGACTATCGTCGTACAGGTTATCCTGTATTGAAGACCAATGGCGAAGCTGCACAGAACAAGAAGATTCTCCCAACCCGTATGCGTTACCCTTCGACCGAGGCGTTCCAGAATGCAAAGTGGAACACCGAGGCAGTGAATGGTTGGCTTGGCGGTGAGAACAATATGATAACTGACGTATGGTGGGCATCAACCGCCGAGAGTCAGGCAACCCGTCGTTTAGGTCGTCAATAACATAAAACTAAGCGTAAAAATATGAAACGATACTTTATATATATAATAATGGTTGTTGCAGCTCTCTTTGTGGGCTGTACAACGGATGTACCTGAGGATAGCACTCCACAGATGACTGAGGTTGGAGATATCGAGGTTACATTCAGCGTAGATGGCGAGGAGGTGCGCGCACTCGACCTTGCATCGGTGAGTCACACCATTCAGGTGGATGTTGCACTCAACAACGAGGGTGTCTATTGGACACCGGTATCAGACCAGGCGTGGTGCCAAATCGTAGAGGCTCAGCACCGCGGTAATGGTTCTTTCACCATCGTAATCAATGCGAACGATAGCTTTGATGCTCGCGAGGATGCCACCATCACATTCAAGGCAGGCGAGTTCGAGCAGGATATGCTCACCGTTACTCACAATGGTAACGTATTCGTTCTCGATCAGGTTTATGGCGCTTCGACAAAGGCAGCAGGTAGCTTCACCACCGTGGTTAAGACCCGCGATGCTGGCGAGGAGTGGGGCTTCGAGTGCGACTCGTGGATTACCGCAACCAAGGGTGCAGTATCAACCGATGCAAATGGTTTCACCGTAACTGAGGTGACCATCGCTTGGGAGGAGAACGCATCAGATTCGCGTTATGGCGAGGTTAAGCTCAAGAAGAACGACAAGAGCTATGCTGACGGTTGGATTAACATCTGGCAGTATGGCACCGATATGCAGTACGACGAGGAGGGCAACCTCTTGCTCGAGGCTCAGGATGTAGCTCCACTCGAGCTTCGCGCTCCAAAGCAGACAATCGACGAGGTTGTAATGCCTTCGTGGGTTACTTGCGAGGTTGTGGAGAATGTGGACAACACCGTATCGTATATGCTTCAGTTTGCGGGCAACCCAAGCGACGCTAACCACATCCGCACCACCGAGCTCGAGATTTCGTTCTTGTCGGGTGCTGCAAGCATCAAGCTTCCGGTTATCAAGCAGAAGTTCTACGCAATGGAGGGTCTCGTATCAGGTCCTGGTTTGAAACTCTTTGCCGAGACTTGGAACTCGGGTGGCGACGTATCGCAGTGGTATGTTGATGGCGTGCCTACAATGTTGGGCGACATCGACCTCACCGAGGTTACCGAGTGGGTAGCAATCGGTACTGCCGAGCGTCCTTGGACTGGCGAGTTCAATGGTAACGGCAAGAAGATTATCAACTTGAAGGCTTCGCAGCCACTCTTCGGCGTGTGCGAGAACGCAACTCTCAAAAATATCGTTATCGACGAGACTACTACTATCCAGTATGTTGGCTCTTACGACACACTCTTGCACCTCGCAACCATCGCTGGTAGCGTGAAGGCAACAACCATCGAGGGCTGTACAAACAATGGTAAGGTGGCACTCGAGGCTTCGAGCAAGGCTGATAATACTTGCACCGTATATGTTGGTGGTATCGTAGCTCAGGCTGACGCTACTTCTGTAGTGAAGATGTGTACCAATATGGGCGTAGTATCTGTTCCTAACTCTTGCACCACAACTGCTGACGAGGGTAACTTCTACGTTGGTGGTTTGGTAGGTCACAACGCCGGTACTATCGAGGACGGCTTCAACAACGGAGCACTCGAGGCAAGCGCACAGACTACTTACACATACCTCGGTGGTGTAGCAGGTTACAACGCAACATCGGGTGTAGTCCGCAACAACCTCAACGCTGGAGCTATGAAGTATGGCGCAGCTCGTGGTAGCAACGTAAGTCTCTGTGGTTATGTTGGTGGTATCGTAGGTATCGCTAACGGTGAGATTTCGGGCAATATTAATGAGGGTGATATCACTTCGACATCTACCGTTCAGGAGCTCTACCTCGGTGGTGTTACAGGTTACATCCTTGACCCTGCTATCAAGATTGAGAACAACATTCAGGCTAACGCATCTGACTTGGAGGTAAAAGGTAAGGGCATCTACGCATACGTTGGTGGTCTTGCAGGTTATGTTGACGAGGAGACTACCGTATCGTTCGACTTCTCGAAGGATTCGGGTACTTTCGCCGGCTCAATCAATGTTGGTAAGAGCGAGGCAGTATCGTCTGCATTCACCGCTGCTGGTGGTATTATCGGATACTCGTACAGCCCTATCTCGATTGCAAATGCACTCTATGACGGAACTATCACTGTAGACATTACCGAGAATACAACCGGTGACCACATCGCTGTAGGTGCTATTATCGGTTGGGCAGAGTCGGGTCTTACTCTTACAGAGTCAACCAATGTTGGTAAGATTGATATTCTTAAGACAACCACTATTCCAAAGACTAAGATGAGCTATGGTGGTCTCGTAGGTTTGGTTAAGACTAATGCAACCATTACAGGCTGTACAAACACTATGAACGTTGAGTTCGCAGCTAACACTCCAAGTAGGTCGAATGGTGTTCCTTGCCATATGGGTGGTATTGTTGGTCGCATCTTCTCTGGCAAGGCTGTTATCGAGAATTGCCACAACAAAGGCTACATAACAAACCGTCTCTACAATAACAACACATTCTACGATCTCGATTCGGGTACTGTAGGTACAATGAACTCGACAGGTGGTATCCTTGGTAGCTATGGTTACAAGGTATCGAAAACAAGTAGCGACAGCTGTTTGATTAAGGATTGTACAAACACCCACCCTACACGTACCTACCGTGCTTGCGTTGGCGGTATAGTAGGTTACATCCGCAACGGTGAGGTTGAGAACTGTACCTACCTCAATGGTCGTATGAACGATTCAGGCTTCTGCAACAGCTATGGTGGTGGTATCGTTGGTGTTTGCGAGAGCTGTACTGTTAACAATTGTACTGCAACTGCTGATATCCACAGTTCGACCGGTGGTTCGGGTTACCCACGTTGCGGCGGTGTCGTAGCTTGGGCTCGTAAGAGTACCATTTCGAACTGCTCGTTCTACGGTAACTTGACCTATGCAGCTAACGGTACATACGACGACTTCTGCGGTGGTATCGTAGCGTTGGCTGAGGACGACGAGTGCGTGGTTAAGGATTCACGTTACGGTGGTAGCGTAAATGGCGTAACCATCTCGGCAAACAACTGCGCAGACTACGCCGTAGGAGCAGGCTCGAAGGGCAACTTCCCAGTTGTAGCAACGGTATCGAACATCTCGTACTGGAACGGCAAATAAAAAGACTTCGCTTTTTGAATTGACAATTGACAGTTGACAATTGACAGTTAAAGGAATTTGATATTTTTTAGTTTTAATTATTCTCAAAGTAATTAAAATAGAAAATGAAATAATTCAAAAACGACTTGTCGTTTTTACCATAATTTTCAATTCTCAATTATCAATTGTCAATTAAGAAGCGATAGCGTAAGCAAGACAACCAATTTAAAATAACTTCCTATGAAAAAAGAACTAAAAAACGGTATGCTCGAGTATGAGCGACCAAACATTGTTACGACAATGTGCTGTGTAGAACAGGGCTTTGCGGGCTCTTCGATGTTGGAAGATATGAAGGAGACCGAGGGCGAATGGGTTTATTAACAATCTAAAAACGAAAGAAAAGTATGAAGAAAATTTTTAGAACAGTTGCAGCCCTCGCCGTAGTAATGTTCGCAGGCTGTACACAAGATTTGGACAATGAGGTTGTAGCACCAGTAGGTGGCACAACTGTAACCGTAGGATTGGA
>JAZQWU010000210.1:0-11429 GCA_045632505.1 Alistipes sp.
GGCTCGCCCTGTGCCTCGCCATCTACGTAATAAATATAAGTAGAAGATGCTGAGTTCGCAAAGTTGAACGTTGAACTATAGTAGTTTACGTAGCGAGTGTAGAGAGGGTTGCAGATGCTTGCCTTGTAAGAGTCGTCAAGCGATACGTTCCAAAGTGTTTCTGCATCCATTGCAGTCTTGAATGACAATGTGTTAGTCCAGTTCGCGCTATCGTAGTTACCATACAAATATCCGCTATCGCACTTGAAAGCAAATGTTCCAGCCTCTGTTCCGTTCTCAACTGTGAAGAGAGCAACACCCTCTGGCAATGTTACAATCTGCGGACCATTCTCGACAGTGAATGAAGATGTCTGTGCGAGCTTCGTGCCGCTTGCAGTAGTCGAGAGTGCTTTTGCCGACGAAGTAGCTGTCTTCTTGGTACAGATAATAATCTGGTCACCAGCATTGAGCTCTGCAATATCGGTAAGCAACTTGTAAGCCTTTGGCTTCTCCTGAATAGCTAAATCCTTAACTGTGAACTGTGCTACGTTTGCACGCTCGAAGCTGAGGGTCTTGCCAGTAAGGTCAACCTCCTTTACATAGTTGTTCTTGTCGGTTACAACAGTTACCTTGAACGACGAGCCGCTCAAATCGGTTGGAACGGTGGTAAACCATACGGTATCCTCACCTGTGGCAACTCGGTTGCCCATATTGAGGGTAATATCCTCGTAGTTGTTGTACCACTTAGCGTTATCAAGAGTTCCTGCCTCGTGAACCTTAACGGTAACGGCTCCAGCTGGTTTCATAGGCGACGAGAATACAATCTTCTCAATCTTCTCGCCCGCATTGATACCCTTGAGTGTCATCTTTGCGAATGCTACAAGACGAGCAAATGTAAACTGCACCTTATCAGGTGTACCGTAAACTACGGTAGGCTCCTTCGAAACCAAGATATCGCCCTTAGGGTCGTAGCTGTTCTCGGTTGGAGTCTGCTCGTTAAGCGTGTAGAGACTGATAGACGATGTTGTCGACTTGTACGCGTACGGATAGAACGCACCAAAAGTATACTTGGTTGCACCATCTGTAGTGGTGAAGTCAGCAGTAAATTGTGCACGATTATCTACAAGTGTATAATCGGTGTGAGTTGCGCTCTGGCGACGTGAAGTGCTCTCATCAGCGAAATAGATGATGCTGAGCTGCTCGCCAGTCTCTGCCCAATAGATGTTTGTGCCATCGGTGTAGGTACGCGACTCAGGCGCAACCTCAACGGCGATAGTAGTGTTCTTCTCTACGAGAATCTGCTCACCCTCGCTCTTCACGCACGAAGTGAAAAGGGTAGCTATAGCTGCAAGTGTAAATACAATCTTCTTCATAGCCTCAAACATTAAAATTCACCGTAATCGTTAAAATTAGGGTTTTCACCCGGTAAACCTGCGCCATCAGAGAGTGTGAATCCCGCCTCCGTAGCGACCTCCAGAACTGATAACTGAGGAGTCTCATACCAAGAATTTCCTCCACTAACCTTTTTCATAATCATATTACTTTTTAACCTAAAAAACGAATAAAGCGCAAAGTTATGAAAAAATCTTAAAAATTAAAAATTCTCACCCCCACAAAGTGGGAGTTGGCGTGTAAAATAGGTATTTTGTGCAATGTGTTTTATCGAATAACGAGAAAGTGGCGAATATTCTCGAAGAGATAATTTGTCAATCAGCGCGTTTTTTCATATATTTGCGGTATGATTAGATACTACGAAAATATAGACATTTCGAATCGTAACTCTTTCCACGTGCGACAGGTGGCTAAGCATCTAGTCGAGTTCGACGATGCGAAGGAGTTGCCCGAACTCTTCGAGAAGTATTGCAATGGCGAGTGGTATGTCCTCAGTGGCGGAAACAATGTGTTGTTCACCAAGGATATAGAACCGTTGCTCATTATCCCTTGCGACAAGAGCATCACTGTTGTCGGCGAGAGTGAAACCGCCGTACGCGTAAAGGTTGGTGCTGGTGTTGAGTGGGACGACTTGGTGGCGTGGAGCGTGGAGCGCGAGTTGTGGGGTATCGAAAATCTTTCGCTTATTCCAGGTAAGGCTGGTGCTGCTCCGGTGCAGAATATTGGCGCTTATGGCGTTGAGGCTAAGGATGTGATAAAGTCGGTTGAGATGTACTTTGTCGAGGGTAACAACTTCGTAACCCTCGCAGCCGAGCATTGCGCCTTTGGATACCGCGAGAGCGTGTTTAAGCACTCGCTCAAGGGGCGTGTCATCATCACAGCCATCGAGATTGAGTTGTCGAAGTTGCCAAATCCGCGACTTGGATATGGCGACGTGATACGCGAGGTTGAGGCGCGAGGTGGCGCAACACTCGCAAATATCCGCGATGCGATTTGCTCTATTCGCCGTTCGAAGTTGCCTGACACCGCGGTTTTGGGTAATGCGGGTAGTTTCTTCAAGAATCCAATCGTTGAGCGCGAGGTCGCCGAGCGATTGTTGGCAGAGTATCCCGATATGCCTCACTATCCAGCAGCTGAGGAGGGAAAGGTGAAACTTGCGGCTGGCTGGCTCATTGATAAGGCTGGAATGAAGGGTTACAAGGAGGGCAACGTGGGTGTTCACGAGCGTCAGGCATTGGTATTGGTGAATCTCGGCGGTGCTACGGGTGGCGAGGTTATTGCCTTTGCTCATACCGTTGTGGCAAAGGTCAAGGAGAAGTTCTCAATTGAGATTTCACCAGAGGTGAATATTCTTTAGACGAAAGACGAGAGACGAAAGATATGCAAACCGAAGCGTTATTAAAAGCATTTGAGAAATATGTCGAGCGACACGAGTTGTTCTCGCACGAGGATAAGATTCTGCTCACCGTATCGGGTGGTGTCGATTCGATGGTTATGCTCTCGATATTTGTTCGACTGGGCTATAATATTGGCGTTGCGCACTGCAACTTCTGCCTGCGTGGTGCTGAGAGCGACGAGGATACCGCAATGGTGCAGCGTGAGTGTGAGAAGCTCGGCATAGTGTGCCACTGCAAACACTTCGACACCGAGGGCGAGATGGCGCGTACGGGCGATTCGATGGAGATGACTGCTCGCCGTTTGCGTTATGAGTGGTTTAATGAGTTGTGCAACAGCGAGGGCTACGCCGTAATTGCGGTTGCCCACCACGCCAACGACTCCATCGAAACATTTTTTATAAATCTGTTGCGAGGTACGGGGTTGCGTGGTTTGACAGGCATCAACCGCCAATATGGTAAGGTGGTGCGACCACTGCTCTATGCTACCCGCAAAGATATTTTGGAGTATGCTGTACACAATCAGATACCTTACCGCGAGGATTCGTCGAATCGTTCGACAAAGTATCTGCGTAACAAGATTCGCTTGGGATTGTTGCCTATGTTGCAGGAGATTAATCAGCGATTTACACCACTGATGCGAGGCAATCTCTACCGCCTGAACGACGCACAGCGCTTCATTGATGTGGCGATAGATCGCATCCGCGAGGTTGCAGTACGCAAGGAGAACGGCATAGACATTATAAATGTGGCTGCTATCGACGAGATGTATCCACGCGAGTTCGTGATATACGAACTTCTCAACTCGACCTATGGTTTCAAGGGCGATGTGGTCGAGGAGTTGCACCGCGCATTGAAGCGAGGCGTTACCGACCGTCGTTTCTACTCGCGTGACTATGTTGCATATATTGATCGAGGTTCTATTATGGTGGCCCCAATCGAGGACGAGGATGATTGCGAGGTGGTGGTTGACCGCGACGATATGCGTAGCTACTGTGGTAATTCGGTGCTATACTATGAGCATACCGATATCGACAATGTCGACGAGTACCATCTGCCGAGCAATGTCGCACTGCTCGACGAGTCGAAGTTGCAATATCCGCTTCGTCTGCGTCGTTGGCGCGATGGAGACTCGTTCATTCCGTTTGGTATGGCAGGTCGCAAGAAGGTGGGCGACTACCTCACCGACCAGAAAGTGCCTATCGTGGAGCGCAAACGACAGTTTGTGCTGGTATCGGGCGAGGATATCGTTTGGATTGTGGGCCGTCGCACCGACGAGCGCTATAGGGTTGGTCACAATACCGAGAATATATTGAAAATCACGAAATTGACTATATAGTAAGAGATGACTGAGAAGATTAAATTTGCATCGAGCGAAGCCGATTTTCGCCGAATTATGGGCGATATAAAGGCGCGAAAGTTTGCTCCTATCTACCTCTTGCAGGGCGAGGAGTTGTACTTTATTGATGCATTGTGCGACGCATTGACTGAAGGGATTATGGATGAGTCGATGCGTGCTTTCAACCAGATTGTTGTCTACGGAAATGATACAGATGGTGGTACGGTTGCAAGTTACTGCCGACAGTTGCCGATGATGGGCGAGTATGAGGCAATCATCGTGAGGGAGGCGCAGCAACTCGAGAAGATGGATTTGCTCAACTCCTACTGTGCATCGCCTCAAGCGTCTACAATTCTTGTTCTTTGCCATAAGGGTAAGGCGATGGACCGTCGCACCCCACTTTATAAGAGCATCAAGGCGAAGGGCGTAGTCTTCGACTCTGTGTCGCCACGCGACTACGAGGCGGAGCGTTGGATTTCGGGATTTGCGGCAAGCAAGGGCTTGAAACTCGACTCGGCGTCGGGCAAGATTCTCGTTGCACACCTCGGTATGGACATTTCGAAGATAAGCAACGAACTCGAGAAGATGATTGTGTCGCTACCGAAGGATCGCACTACCATCACTCCCGAGGATATCGAAAATCATATCGGCATCTCGCGCCAGTTTAACAACTTCGAGTTGAGCAATGCAGTGCTCGACCGCCAACTTCAAAAGGCCTTGACCATTGCCCAACATATGGGCGAGAATCCAAAGGAGTATCCATTGTTGCTGAGCGTAAAGGTGCTTTACGAATCGTTCCGACAAATCTTCATATATAATTATATAAGTTGGGATGCTCGTCGTCGCGGTGTCGCTATGCCTGACGAGGCAGAGTTATGTCGTGCAATGCGACTCCAAAGTTCCTACTTCCTCAGAGATGTCGTTCGTCGTGCAGGACTTTGGCAGAATGCTAAGGTTTTCAAAATCATTGGTCTCTGCGCTGAGTATGATGCCAAGAGTAAGGGTATCGACGATGGTGGCGCATCGAATGGCGAGTTATTGCGCGAGTTTATCCTCAAAATTATGATGCTCTAATGGCGCATATCTACGAGCATATTCGCACTCAAGGTTTTGAGCCTTTGCACTTCGAGGAGCATTTCGTGCGCCTCGAGGCGTTGGCGCGCAAACTCTTCCTCGCACCACTTTCGGTTACGCGAGCAGAGTTGCGAAAGCGAATAAGCGAGCAGCTGCGCAGTGAGGACTTCTCGCCAAATACTGCAAATGCGGTGACGGTGCGATGCTATAGCGATGGCGCGGTGGAGATTGAGTGTTTGGACATCCTTTACAATAGTTTTGCGCTTCGTGCACTGCATCCACAGGCCTACCTCTGTCGCTTGTCGGGTAGTATGCTTACCGAAAACACCTCGGCAAAGGAGGCGATGCTCGAACTCAATCGTACTATGGGACAGGTCGCTGACGAGGGCGTTGCCCTCTGGGCAGATGAGCAGGGTGAGGTTCTTGCTATTGATGGTTCGCCCGTAGTTGCGGTCTTCGAGGATGAGATTCGCTTCTCGCGTGTGGGTAGTGGCGTAGAGTTCGACCTCGCCTACAATGCGGTGAAAGCGATGGGTCGCAACGTTATAAAGGAGGAGATTTGCTTGAGAGATTTAGCCAAGGCGAAGGAGTTGCTCTATATTGACCATCGAGGTATCTCTGCGGTCTCAAAGTTTGGCGAGTCGGTTTATATGGATATCATTGCGGAGAAAGTGGCCGATAATATTGAATAGAACACACTTATAATAAAATAACAGCGGTTGTCCTTTCGGGCAACCGCTGTGCTATTTGTCGCGTTGGGACTTACTACTTCAATGCTGCGAGCTGAGCCTCGATTGCCGCAATCTTAGCCTCGGCATCGCGCTTCTTGTTCTGCTCGTTAGCAACAACCTGAGCCGGAGCTGACGAAACGAAACGCTCGTTCGAGAGTTTCTTCATTACTGTTGCGAGGAAGCCCTGCTGGTATGCGAGATCCTTCTGCAACTTCTCAATCTCAGCCTCCTTGTCGATGTTGTCGCCCATTGGAACGAAGTACTGCGTAGTCTTAACGATGGATGCAGCGTCCATAGGGTTCTTTTCCTCAACGAATACCACCTGCGAGAGGTTTGCCATCTTAGCGATAACTGCCTCGTACTCTGCTGGGTAGTTCTCGTCGCGAACAACCTTCAACTCCAAAGCCTCCTTCTGTGGCAAGTTCTTCTGCTTGCGGATGTTACGCACTGCCGATACAACCTCCTGAGCCAAAGCGAAGCGTGCCAAAGCCGCCTCGTCTGCCTCTGCAGCCTTTGGCATCGAAGCAACGCAGATTGACTCGCCCTCGCCGCGCTCTGCCAAGTCCTGCCAGATCTCCTCGGTCACGAATGGCATAAACGGATGGAGGATGAGCATCAACTGCTCGAACATCTTCTTTGTAGCCGCCATAGTTGCACCATCGCAAGGCGAGCCGTATGCTGGCTTAATCATCTCCAAGTACCAACCGCTGAAGTCGTCCCAGAAGAGTTTGTATGCCACCATCAATGCCTCCGAGATACGGTAGTTTTTGAAGTTATCCTCAATCTCGGTGAGGGCTGCATTGAAACGGTTTGTGAACCAAGCAACAGCCTGCTTCGAGCAGTCGCTCTGTGCCAACGACTCGTCAATCTGCCAGCCGTTGATAAGGCGGTATGCGTTCCAAATCTTGTTACCGAAGTTACGTCCCTGCTCGCAGAGTGCGTTGTCGAACATCAAGTCGTTACCAGCCGACGAGCAGAGCATCATTGCTACACGTACACCGTCTGCACCATACTCGGCAATCAAGTCGAGTGGATCTGGTGAGTTACCCAACTGCTTCGACATCTTGCGACCAATCTTATCGCGCACGATACCGGTGAAATATACATTTCCGAATGGCTTCTCGCCACGATACTCATAACCCGCCATAATCATACGTGCTACCCAGAAGAAGATGATATCTGGACCAGTCACGAGGTCGTTGGTAGGGTAGTAGTACTTAATCTGCTCGTTGTCAGGGTTGCGGATACCATCGAATACCGAGATAGGCCACAACCACGACGAGAACCAAGTGTCGAGTACGTCGTCATCCTGACGAAGGTCTGCCAAGGTCAACGAAGCATCGCCTGTCTTCTCGTGAGCTAACGCCAATGCCTTCTCTGCAGTCTCAGCCACTACATAACCACCCTTTGGAAGGTAGTATGCAGGGATGCGCTGACCCCACCACAACTGACGTGAGATACACCAATCCTTGATGTTCTCCATCCAGTGGCGGTATGTATTCTTGTACTTCTCAGGAACGAAGCGGATAATATCCTCCAAAACAGCCTTTGTTGCAGGCTCGGCAATCTCCTTCATCGCCATAAACCACTGCATCGACAACTTTGGCTCGATAGCCACGCCAGTACGCTCTGAGTAACCAACGTTGTTGGTGTATGGCTCGGTCTTCTCGAGCAAGTCGGCGGCCTCCAAATCCTTCTCAATCTGCTTGCGGCAGTCGAAACGGTCTACGCCAACGTACATACCAACCTTGTCGTTGATTGTTCCGTTGTCGTTGAAGATGTCGATAGTCTCGAGACCATACTTCTCACCGAGCATATAGTCGTTCACGTCGTGTGCAGGGGTAACCTTCAATGCACCTGTACCGAACTCGATGTCAACATACTCGTCGCGGATGATTGGAATCGAGCGACCTACCAACGGCACGATTACGCGAGCACCCTCTGGGATGTCAGCATAGCGTGGGTCGTTAGGGTTGAGGCAGACTGCAGTATCGCCAAGGATAGTCTCTGGGCGGGTTGTAGCAACGATGATGTTGCGGTCAGTACCCTCCAACTTGTAGCGCAAGTAGTAGAGCTTACCCTGCGACTCCTTATAGATTACCTCCTCGTCTGACAATGCGGTCTTTGCCGATGGATCCCAGTGCACCATACGCACACCGCGGTAAATCTTACCCTTGCGGTAGAGGTCGCAGAAAACGTTGATTACGCTCTCTGTACGCTCTGGGTCCATAGTGAAGCAGGTACGATCCCAGTCGCACGAAGCACCGAGCTTGCGCAACTGCTTGAGGATGATACCACCGTGCTTCTCCTTCCACTCCCAAGCGTGTGCGAGGAACTCCTCGCGTGTCAAGGTCGACTTGTCGATACCCTCAGCCTTCAACTTTGCAACCACCTTCGCCTCGGTAGCGATAGATGCGTGGTCAGTACCTGGTACCCAGCAAGCGTTCTTGCCGAGCATACGTGCACGACGCACCAACACATCCTGCAAGGTATTGTTGAGCATATGGCCCATATGCAACATTCCTGTTACGTTTGGCGGTGGAATAACGATTGTGTAAGGCTCGCGAGCATCAGGCTCCGAGTGGAAAAGGTTCTTTTCGATCCAGTAGTCGTACCACTTCGACTCTATCTCTTGTGGTAAATACTTGTCTGCGATTGCCATAGTTTTGTATATATTTTTGTTATCTTTTTATTCTAATCGGCAAAGATACAACTTTTAATTAAAAATTAAAAATTTAAAAATAGTTTTTTTAGGGGCGTTAGCGACGTTAGAGGCATTAGAGAAATTCTGAATGCAAAATTAAAGAATCTCTAAACTCTCAACTCTCAACTAAAAAAGTTTTCCGTTTCCCGTTTTCCGCTTTCCGTTTTTATTTGTATCTTTGTGGAAGGAAAACTAAAAACCGATAAAATATGAAAAAGTTACTTTTAATATTGATGGCGATTTTTGCCGTAGTCGTAGCGCCAACAGCCTCAGCATCAACGCCTGAGAAGAAGAGCGCAGTAATCACAGTTACCAACTCAAACTATAGCGCATTGGCGGAGAAGCATCCATTGCTCGTTGTTGATTTTTGGGCTTCGTGGTGCGGCCCTTGTCGTGCCATTGCTCCGACCATCGCAGAGCTTGCTGAGGAGTATGCAGATAAGGTTGCGATAGGTAAATGTAATGTCGATGAAAATCGCTCACTCACAAACAGTTTCGGCATTCAAGGTATCCCTGCAATCTACATTATTAAAAACGGAAAAATCGTAGATGAGCAGATCGGCTACTGCTCGAAAGAGGTGCTGAAAGCGAAGATTGAGAAGTGGAGAAAATAGCGTAGTCTATATTTGTTGAGGCAAGGGTATGAAAAAATAATATTTTTTCGTACCTTTGTCGCATATATGGTTATGCAGAACGGAATAAAGAGAATCAACATTGTCATTGTAGGCAATCCGAATAGCGGAAAAACTTCGCTATATAACCATATCACAGGTGAGCACGAACACGTCGGAAACTATGGCGGAACAACCGTCGAGGCTCAGACCACTGCTTGCCACTACAAGGGTTACGAACTCTGCGTAACCGACCTTCCTGGTACAAATGCCCTCTCGGGCGCAACTCCACAGGAGTTGTACGTTCGCAAATATCTCGCATCACATACGCCTGACATTGTGCTGAATGTGGTCTGCGCATCGAACTTGGAGCGCAACCTCTTCATCACGACCGAGCTCATCGATATGGGTTATAGCGTTGTGGTGGCGTTGAGTATGTACGACGAGTTGCAACGCAATGGCGCAACACTTGACGACGATTTGCTCGGCAAGATGATGGGTCTGCCGATGTTCCCAGTCGAGGGCCATAAGGGCAAGGGCATCGAGGTGTTGCTTGATACCATAATTGCCGTTCACGAAAAACGAGATGAGCGCGTACGTCACATTCATATCTACCAGGGTATTGTCGAGGAGAGCGTGATGACGCTCAACAAGCAGATGAAGGAGCACCGCGAGGAACTTCCGAAGTGCTTCACACCGCGATACTTGGCGATGAAGATGCTAGAGGGCGATGCCGAAATTTGCGCTATGCTTGCCGAGTGTCCGCACTACGCGGAGTGGCAACGCACTTGCGAGAAAGAGCGTCTGCATCTGCAGTCTGACCTCGGCGCAAACGAGGATATCAAGACTACTATAGCCGACCAAAAGCGCGGCTTTATTGCTGGAGCACTGCGCGAAACATACACCCGAGGCAACCATCGCCTCGAGAATATATGGAATGCGATTGATACCATCGTGACACATCGCGTCTTGGGTTATCCGATTTTCATCTTTGTGATGTGGCTGATGTTCTACTGCACCTTCCGCCTCGGAGCCTATCCGCAGGAGTGGATTGAGCAGTTGGTAGCTCTCGTTGGTGGTGCATTCGAACGCTGGTTGCCCGACGGCATCCTCAAGGATATGATTTGCGACGGTATCATTGGCGGTGTCGGCAGCGTGATAGTCTTCCTGCCGAACATTATGATTCTGTACCTTTTCATCTCCTTTATGGAGGATTCGGGCTATTTGGCGCGTGCCTCGTTTGTGATGGATAGGTTGATGCACAAGGTGGGATTGCACGGCAAGTCGTTTATTCCGCTTGTTATGGGATTCGGTTGTAACGTACCAGCCGTGATGTCTACGCGTCTAATTGAGAGTCGCAGTAGTCGCCTTATCACGACATTTATCATTCCGTTTATGTCGTGCAGTGCGCGTCTGCCTATTTATATAATCCTTATCGGAACATTCTTTGCTGCCCACTCGTCGTGGGTGATGCTCGGCTTGTATGTGCTTGGCATTGCGGTGGCTATGGTGACCGCCCTGCTGATGCGCCGATTTATGTTTAAGAAGGACGAAACTCCGTTTGTGATGGAGCTTCCGCCATATCGCATACCGACACTTAAGGCAACCGTATCGCATATGTGGCAACGATGTGCGCAGTATCTGCGTAACATCGCGGGAATGATTCTCGTCGCGTCGATTGTGGTGTGGGCTCTCGGTTACTTCCCACGACAAAAGGAGGGCGAAGTCGATATTCAGCAACAGTTCGAACAGTCGTACATCGGTCGTGTCGGTCGCTTCTGCGAGCCTGCGTTCGAGCCGCTCGGACTCGATTGGAAATCGAGTGTGTCGCTCATCTCGGGCATTGCCGCCAAGGAGTTGATGGTGAGTACACTCGGTGTGTTGTACAGCAACGACACCGAGAGCAACCCTGCGCAGCTGAAGCAGAACTTGGCAAAGAGTGGCGATTTTACCTCGCCTTCGGTGTTGGCATTGTTGGTCTTCACATTGCTCTATATGCCTTGCGTCGGAACGATTACGGCGATAGGCTCGGAGAGTGGTTGGAAGTGGGCAGTTGCCTCGGCTATTTATAGCACTGCGGTGGCGTGGTTGTGCGCTTTTGTGGTCTATCGTGTTGCACTATTATTTATATAGTATAGTATGGCGTGGCACGAAATATTGGCTTGGGCGGTGATAATAGCCGCGTTCGCAGTAGCGGTGGTGTGG
>JAZQWU010000211.1:0-4424 GCA_045632505.1 Alistipes sp.
TGTTGTAGTGTAAGCATATACTTATATTTTTATATTATTGTTCAGTTTTGTGGATTTAACGTGCAAATTTATAAAAAAAGAGTGAAAATTTGCACTAAAACATAATGTTTTATTAACTTTGTACAGCACAAAACTCTAAAATTATGAAGAAATTTATCTCGTTAACACTTCTTTTGGCTGTTGCAACGACCTCGTTTGCGCAGAAAGAGTATACTCCGTCTGAGGGAAATCTCAAAGCTCGTCAGGAGTTTGCCGACAGTAAATTCGGAATCTTCCTCCACTGGGGATTGTACAGCATCTTCGCTCAGGGCGAGTGGTATCTCAGCAAGGGCAAGCTATCGCACGCCGAGTACAAGAAGGCTGCGGATGCCTTCTATCCGCACCGCTTCGATGCTAAGGCTTGGGTCAAGGCAATCAAGGATTCGGGTGCAAAGTACATCTGCCTCACCTCGCGCCACCACGATGGTTTCTCGATGTGGGACACCAAGTATTCGGACTACGACATCGTTGATGCAACACCTTACGGCAAGGATGTCTTGAAGGTGTTGGCGAAGGAGTGCAAGAAGCAGGGTTTGAAATTCCACCTCTACTACTCGCACGCCGACTGGACTCGTACCGACTATTGGCCAAGCAAGTCGAGCAACAAGGTTTCGGGCAAGGAGACCTTCGAGGGTGGCTACGAGAACTACTTTAAGTTTATGAACAACCAGCTCGAGGAGCTGCTCACAAAGTACGACGTTGATGCGTTGTGGTTCGATGGAATGTGGGATCGTCGTAGCGTAAACTGGCGCATTCAGGAGCAGTATGAGCATATCCACAAGGTTAAGCCTGAGTGCCTTATCGGTAACAACCACCACCTCCCAGCTATCGCAGGCGAGGATTTCCAGATCTTCGAGCGCGACCTTCCGGGTGAGAACACCGCTGGATTCTCGAAGGGTCAGACCGTAAGTGGTAAACTCCCTCTCGAGACTTGCCAGACAATGAATGGTATGTGGGGCTATAAGGTTGCAGACCAGAATTATAAGAGCACCGAGTACCTCATTCGTTACCTCCTCAGCATCGCTTGCAAGGGCGCAAACCTCTTGCTCAATATCGGCCCTCAGCCAAATGGCGAGTTGCCAGCAACTGCGCTCGAGCGTTTGAAAGAGATGGGTGAGTGGTTGCGCAAGTATGGCGACACCGTATATGGCACCACTGCTGGTGATATTCAGAAGCAGGAGTGGGGCGTAACAACACGTAAGGGCGAGCGTCTCTTCGTTCACATCTTCGACCTCAAGGAGAAGGAGTTGAAGTTGCCTCTTTCGTGCAAGGTTGAGAAGGCTTTCACATTCGATGGCAAGAAGGCTGTCGAGTTCGTTACTGGTAACGATGGCGTAACACTCAAGTTCGATACAGTCCCTTCGGGCACAGACTATATTGTAGAGCTTATTACAAAGTAGTTCTTATTAAGAGAGTTTTTGGAAAGGGGGAATGCTCGTGAGGGCATTCTCTTTTTTGTGGAATAGGTATCTTTTATAGGGGATTAGCTTCTTTGTCGCAGTATAAAATAAGTCCCCCTCACAGGGACCGACGCAGCGGAGCGAGAGCAGAGGATGCGTGCATACTATGCCGAGCCGCAAGGAGGAAGACGCAGTCAGGGGGATTTAGGGGGAGGGTAACACACCATCTTTTTAAGGGATTAGCTTCTTTGTCGCAGTATAAAATAAGTCCCCCTCACAGGAGGGGGATTTAGGGGGAGGGTAACACACCATCTTTTATAGGGATTCCACAGAATCCCTATAAAAGATTGATGTCCGAAAGTCTGGGAAACTTTCGGACATCTGTAGTTAGGTTAGTTAGGTTAATGAGCAAGTGGGAGAACCCCACGTTTGTATCGCAAAGGTAGCGCAATTTTTTGTATCTCCAAACTTTTTGTATAATATTTTTAGTAAAAAAGCTATTTTTCTTTGAAATTTTAATAATACGACAGAAAATAGTTAAATATTGTAACATTTTATTAACAAGTTTGTATCGCAGTTATGCCATAATTAAAACGCCACCGACGATGTGTCAGTGGCGTTTTGCCTATTTTGACCGAACTTTACTTCTGCGTTTACTTGGTTACCGAGAAGTCTGTTCCTGCAGTAATCTTTGTTTCGGTATACTCGTTACCAAATCGGTCGGTTGCCACAACCTTGATAGATGCGTTCTTGTTCTTCAACGTATATTTATATAGGTGGTAGCAGTTGTTGAACGAGCCTGCGCTGCTTGGGTTGCGACCAAGGGTGCCGAGCAACAATCCTGTAACATAGAAGTCGTGGCTGGTTACTACGCCATCGGCAGCACGCTTCGGATTCTCCAATGTTCCGTCGCCAATGAGTGCGCTGATTCCAGGTTGCGAGTATTTTATCTTGGTCATATTACCGGTGTGTACACCATCCTCGTAGACCTTGATTGTCCACTTAGAGTCGGCATTGTAGACATTTGCCAACAATACATCATCACTAAAGTTAAAGCCGTAGAAGCCTTTTACGCCATAAGTATCGGTACCCGACTTGGCTGTACCATTTGCCTGATTACCACGATAGAGACGCATCTGGTGCGACTTGGTGTTCATACCCGCGCTATAGCCCATATAGTACCAGTCGGTGAAGGTGTTGCCCTCGCCAATAAATACCTGGTAGCCATTTGGCGAACCATCGCCAGCAATCTTTGCTGCCCACCAGCATCCACACAAAGCACAAGAGTTATGCTCGTATACTTTGTGACCTGTGTTCTCTACTGTATGCTCATAGTTCTGCATAATGTGGCTGTGACCAGAGATGATGTGAGCCTCCTTGTACTGGTCGAAGAGTTTGAGCACATCTTGAACATAGTTCTGGTCGCGATTGAGAAGCTGGATGTGAACGCATAGAACAACCATCTTATCCTTTGGTACGAATGACAAATCCTGCTTCAACCACTCCCACTGTGAAGGAAGGAAGCCTGGTTGATATTTTGCACCCGAGGTATTGGTGGTGTAGACGATGTCGCGCATACCGATGATGTGAACATCACCACGATTGAACGAGTAGTTCACCGGTCCGAATATATTTTCGAACTCACGCTGCTGCTTAAGCTCAAAGTGCGAGCTGGTCTCGTCAGGGTAGAGTGGCTGCGAGGTGTTGCAGAAGGTGTTGTCGTGGTTACCCATAACCTGGAAGATAGGGAAACCGGTCTTCGACACGTGGAAACCGTCGCGCATATCGTCGCGGTAGCCACCCGAGTTGCTCGAGTCGCTGTTCGAGATGATGTCACCGAGGGTGATACCGTAGCAGTTGAGGCCCATAGCCTTAACCTCTGCACCGTAAGCCTTCAATCCAGGTACAGCCTCGTTGTTGAAACGCTTTAGCTTTGCTGCACTCGATACCTGAGGGTCGCCGATTGCAAAGAGTGCAAACTTCTCCTCCTTTCCACCAGGGAGTGGGGTGAGGGTAAAGTCGTATCGTGGTGTCTTGTGCAAGATGCGCTTGTAGAAGCAAGGCTGACCATACTCGTTGATTGGCACCTCGTACTCCGATGGCAACGAGATGTATACATACCACGAGTCGCGAGATACGCTGATAGAGTAGTAACCCTTTGAGTCGGTCTGCACCACGTTGAATCCATCGCTCACCGATACGCCAGCGATAGGGTTGCCGTTAATATCCTTTACATAACCATAAGCGGTAGGGTAGAAGATATCGAGTGTATCCTCCTCTGCCTCGAACGACTCCAATTGACCACCCACGCCACGCTTGTAGACAATGGTCTTGAACTCGCGAACGATACCCGATTTGATATCCTTGCTCTCCCAGTAGTTGGTCATCTTCTCGCCCGAAGGCTCGTAGAAATCAACCTTGCACGCACCAGTTGAACCAGCAGGGAGGGTAATGTAGAGAATGCTCTCAGTAGTTGTCGAGAGAACGAAATTCTCTGGCAAGGTGTATGTAACAACGTTGCTTGCGGTATTTGTTGCGGTGGCAACTGCAGTGGTGCAGTTCACGCTGAACTCGCCCGAGAGTTTTGCGCCGTCGGTCGAGGTGATAACAATCTTATCCAACACGAAACCCTCGCCACTTGCCTTGACTGGGAAACGAACTACGCCAGCAAGGTGCTTCAAGGCGATGGCGTCGCCCGCCTTTGCCACATAGCCACACATCGGTGCGCTGCCGGCCGAGTAAGTACCCTCGGTATAGCTTTGCTCTGCAGGGAATATCACCTTCGGTGCTTGTGCGGTAGTTGTAGTGGTGTAAGGGTAGGTGATGCTGAGCGGATAGTTGAGTGTCGCTTCGAAGGTAAATGTCGCACGACTCTTGTTACTCGCGTCAATCTCAACCTCATTCGAGCAGTAGCCATTCGCTGCAATGCGGTCTCCAACACTCCAATATACGGGGTAGGTGTCGCCCGTCTTCTCGCCCAATGCG
>JAZQWU010000212.1:0-7763 GCA_045632505.1 Alistipes sp.
AATTAAGAATTAAAAATTTCTTTAATTCTATAATATAACGCACACCACAACCTTAAAATTGCGCATGAGCCTCCCCCTATTCAAAATCGGAGGTGGTGAGATTATTTTTGTGCGAGGTTAGGTAGCGAGTCCGCAGCATAGTAGGCCTATGTGAGGAACTCGCTATCCGACAACTCGTGCAAAAAGAACTCACCAGAACGATTTTCTTAATTAATGAGCAAACGGTGCGAAGAAGTCGTTGCCCTTATCATCTACGATGATGAAGGCAGGGAAATTCTCAACGTAAATCTTGCGAACAGCCTCCATACCGAGCTCTGGGAAGTCTACAACCTCAACGCTCTTGATAGAGTTCTTAGCGAGGATTGCAGCAGGGCCACCGATAGAGCCGAGGTAGAAACCACCGTTTGCCTGGCAAGCATCGGTAACAGCCTTAGAGCGGTTACCCTTAGCAACCATCACCATAGAGCCACCAGCCTTCTGGAAGAGGTCTACGTAAGAGTCCATACGACCTGCGGTAGTAGGACCAAATGAGCCTGAAGCATAGCCAGCAGGGGTCTTAGCAGGACCTGCGTAGTATACTGGGTGATTCTTGAAGTACTCAGGCATAGGCTCGCCATTGTCGAGCATCTGCTTGATGCGTGCGTGAGCGATATCACGAGCTACGATGAGAGTACCCTTGAGGTTGAGACGAGTCTTGATAGGATACTTAGAGAGAGTCTCGCGTACCTTATCCATACCCTCGTCGAGGTCGATGTCTACGGCTGGCGACATTGCTGGAGCCTCAGCAGGAAGGAAGCGCGCTGGGTTCTTCTCCAACTGCTCTACGAAGATACCCTCTGGAGTGATCTTACCCTTGATGTTACGGTCTGCCGAGCAGCTTACGCCGATAGCAACTGGGCAAGATGCTGCGTGACGAGGTGCGCGGATTACGCGAACATCGTGTACGAGGTACTTACCGCCGAACTGTGCGCCGATACCCATCTCCTGGCAAATCTTGTGGATCTTCTCCTCCCACTCCAAATCGCGGAAGCAACGACCACCCTCGTTACCCGAAGTTGGGAGCTCGTCGAGGTAACCTGCCGAAGCCTTCTTCACGGTTGCAAGGCACATCTCTGCCGAAGTACCACCGATGCAAACTGCGAGGTGATATGGAGGACAAGCCGAAGTACCGAGGTCCTTAATATGCTCCTTGAAGAACTTAACGAGCGACTCCTCGTTCAACAACGCCTTGGTCTGCTGATAGAGGAAGGTCTTATTTGCTGAGCCACCACCCTTAGTGAGGAAGAGGAAGTCGTACTCCATACCTGGGTGACCGCCATAGATATCAATCTGTGCAGGGAGGTTAGTACCGCTGTTGTGCTCGTCAGTCATTGTGATAGGCACAACCTGTGAGTAACGGCGGTTACGCTCCTTGTAGGTCTCGTAGACACCACGCGAGATGTACTCAGCATCCTCTGCGCCAGTCCATACGTCCTCACCCTTGTGAGCAACGCAGATTGCAGTACCAGTATCCTGGCAAGTTGGCAACTCGCCCTCAGCTGCTACGCACGAGTTCATAAGCATTGTGTATGCTACGAACTTGTCGTTGTCGGTAGCCTCAGGGTCATTCAAGATGTTGTTCAACTTCTGCAAGTGTGCCGAACGAAGGTAGAACGATACATCGTTGTACGCCTCCTTTGCGAGGAGCTCGATACCCTTTGGATCAACCTTCAAAATCTTACGACCGTCGCACTCTACGACCTTTACATAATCCTTCGTCACGAGACGATACTCAGTGTTGTCACGCTCGATTGGGAGCGGCTCCTGATAGATAAATTCTGACATAATTTTTTGGTTTTTATGTTGTGTTAATGTGTTTACTTTCGGTTATTCGCCATTGGATTGTCTGAGTTTTACAATCTGAGCAATCAAGCTCGCATTTGAGTCCTGGAGACGCTTTATATGAGCCTTATGCGCATCGAGTTGGGCAACAATCAACTTATAATACTTGGCTGTCACTATTCGCTTTTTCATCTCCTTCTTCTCTTCCTTTGGAATCAAAGCAAACATCTCCTCAAAAGTCAACTTCCTCTTGGGTGCTTTCTCAATTTCTTTGATTATAACACCCTTCTGATCCTCCAACTCTTCGATGTAGGACTTGAGTTCGCCTTGCTCCATCTCCAACTTCTTCACCTTCATCTTCAACTGCGAAATCAAGTCGAAGTTGAGAGTTATATCCAACTCATCGGACAACTCCTGCAAACAGATTCTTTGCTCCAGAGGTGAAAGTTTCTCGAACAGAGCCTTTATCCTGTCGGATACAAGAGCAGGTTCATTATTTGGGTTATTGCGTTCCATAAGATTTTACTTCATTACTCGTTCGAGAAGCGACTTCTTCGCAGTTCCTACCACGAAGTCCTTGAGGTAGAATGGCTCGAAGTAGGCTACATCCTCGGTCTTACCCTCGGCAAATGCCTGCTCGGCAAGGCGTGCCATACCGCGCGCCGAAGGGACAACATCGATATATGTCGCACCCGCCAAGACATCCTCGCATTTCTTTGCTCCGCTGCCGAAAATCACGAATGGCTTACCATTGCGCTCCTCGGCAAAGCTCTCCGCGTCGATAATTTTCGCCTCAACCTCGCTCTGTGCCACGCCCTCGGCGTTGAAAAGTTGGGTATAGACCTCCATACGGCGAGCATCAATCATTGGGCAAAGGGTCGCCTCATCCCAATTCTCGACATCTACGATTCCTGCCTCATAATCCTCGCGTGCCACCTCAACCAACGAGTCGAGCGAGCCTACCGCCACCAATGGGATGTTCTGTCCGTAGCACAAACCCTTGGCGAACGATACTCCGATACGCAAGCCCGTATAAGAACCTGGTCCTTTCGACACCGCTACGGCATCCAACTCGTCTGCCGCCACGCCACACTCGCGCAGAAGTTCATCCACGAAGACTGCAATCTTCTTGGCGTGGTTGCGCTCCTCGTCGCTCTCGCGCAACGCCATAAGCTCTCCGTCGCGCACAAGCGCAACCGAACAAATATCAGTTCCTGTCTCTATTGCTAAAATCAAAGCCATTCGGCAATTAAAAATTAAAAATTATTTTTCTTCGTTACCTCAACCCAAAAATCATAAATGATTAGGCTATTTTTTTGCCAAGCCAGGAGGCGAAAGCGCAGCATAGTAGACCTATGTGAGCATTTCGACTACCGACGATTGGTGAAAAAAGAGTCAATCAGAATGATTTTTACTTAAATTTCTTCATCGCCTGATCCATCTCTCGCTTCGCATCGTTCGCCTTGAGATACTCACGCTTGTCGTACGCCTTACGACCGCGAGCAAGACCGATAGCAATCTTTGCAAGGCCCCTGTCATTGAGGAAGAGGCGAAGGCCGACAACAGTTAAACCCTTATCCTGCAACGAGCGCGAGAGTTTGTTCAACTCCTTGCGATTGAGCAGGAGTTTACGGTCGCGCTTGGGGATATGATTGTTGCAAGTACCCCACGCATATTCCGAAATATTTACACCGCGAATCCACAACTCATTCTTCTCAAAGTAGCAGTAGCAATCGACCATCGAAGCCTTTCCGAGACGGATAGACTTGATCTCAGTGCCAACCAAAACGACACCTGCGATATACTCCTCGAGTATCTCGTAGTCGAATGTCGCACGCTTGTTGCGGATATTTATCTTCTTAAAATCTGCCATATCTACACAATATCGCACAAAGATAACAAATTAAACGGAAAACGGAAAACGGAAAACGGAAAACTTTTAGTTTTTCGGTTTTCGTTTGGAGTGGAAAACGGAACCGACGCACGAAGCAAGAGCAGAGGATGCTTGCATACTATGCCTTGCAAGAAGGAGGAAAAGCCTGCGAAGCAGGATTAAAACGGAAAACTTAATTAAAAATTAAGAACTATTCAAAATAGCATTCAAGTTTTCAGTTTTCCGTTCTCAGTTTTCCGTTAAAAAAGGAGGGCCGGTGTGTGCAAACAGAAAATAACAGAAAGATGTGTAAACATTGAAAGATAAAGAATAATTACCTTTTCCGACCACTCCCCTTGCCCAAGAAAGGAGCAAAAAAAATGCCAGAAAAAGACAAGAGATAAGTTGAGAGTGGAGAGTGGATAGTGGAGAGATAAAAAAATAATTCTCAACCCTCAATTTTCAATTCTCAATTATACTCTAACATCACTAACGACTCTAACTCCCCTACAATCCCCCACAAAAAAACATCGCTGGGATAGTACAAACGTACAGCCCAAACCACTAAAGATCAGAGGTGATTGAGCTATTTTTGAGCAAACGAAAAGCGGAGTGCGCAGCATAGTAAGCCTATGTGAGCAACTCCGCTATTGAAGTGCGACCCAAAAAGAGCCAATCAGTATGATTTTTTAGCCGAGGTAAGACTGCAACATCTTCGCACGTGACGAACTGCGAAGACGACGAATAGCCTTCTCCTTAATCTGGCGAACACGCTCGCGAGTGAGATCGAACTTCTCGCCAATCTCCTCCAAGGTCATCTCAGAGCAACCGATACCGAAGAAGTAACGGATGATATCGCGCTCACGCTCGGTGAGAGTCTCAAGTGCGCGGTCAACCTCAGTAGCCAACGACTCGTTGATGAGACCACGGTCAGCATTTGGCGAATCGGTGTTTACCAAGACATCGAGCAACGAGTTATCCTCACCATCAGCAAACGGAGCATCAACTGAGATGTGACGGCCCGCAACGCGCAAAGTATCAGTCACTTTCTCGCGTGGCAACTCCAACTCTACAGCCAACTCCTCAGGCGATGGAGTACGCTCGTGCTCCTGCTCGAAACGAGCATAAGCCTTGTTAATCTTATTGAGCGAACCCACCTGGTTGAGTGGAAGGCGCACAATACGCGACTGCTCGGCGAGAGCCTGCAAAATAGATTGACGAATCCACCATACAGCGTACGAGATGAACTTAAAACCACGAGTCTCGTCGAACTTCTCGGCAGCCTTAATCAAACCGAGGTTTCCCTCGTTGATAAGGTCCGGAAGACTCAAACCCTGATTCTGATACTGCTTCGCTACCGACACTACAAATCGAAGATTTGCCTTGGTCAATCGCTCCAACGCCTCCTGGTCACCCTTACGGATTCGTTGCGCAAGTTCTACCTCCTCTTCTACGGTAATAAGTTCCTCTTTTCCAATCTCCTGCAAGTACTTATCGAGAGATGCACTCTCACGATTAGTAATAGACTTCGTAATCTTTAATTGACGCATATTTTGTTTCTTCTTAGCTTTTTGTTCTTCTCCTTATAGGGGCGCTCGCAAGCGAGCTTTATGGGGTTTATGGGGGCGCACCTTTGGCGCTTGGGGCTTTTAGAGTTTATAGCATTCCCTTAATAACCTTTAATAACCCTTAACAACCTTTAATCTCGCTGCGCCTTTACTAGCCTCCTACTCGCTCAAAATGGTGTAACTTGCTGCGCGACCATCCGGATAAACGCCATCGATAGATTGAATCTTATCGGTCAGACGACCCAAATCTGCCACCGAGCGCACCGCCTTGTCGTTGATGTGAGTAATCACAAATCCCTCACGCACACGGGCTTTAGCGAGTAGACCACCGCTCTTCACCGACAACACCTGCACGCCTCCTCGGATGTCGAGTTTTTTGGCAATTTTGTTGTCAATGTCGGCAAAGCGACCACCCAAAACCTCAACGACATCCACGTCGTTTTTGCTGAGCAACTCTGCCTTACCTGCCTTATTACGAAGAACAACCTCAAAATGTTTCACTTTTTCGTCTCTTTTTACAACCAACGATATTTTATCGTTAGGACGATGCTTGCCAATCTGCTCGGTAAGGGTTGTTGGCGAGGTGATTTTCACACCATCAATCTCGACAATTACGTCGCCCTTGCGGAGTCCCGCCTCCGATGCCGAGCCACCCTCCGAAACGCTCGCAACATAGACACCGCCAACCTCTTTGATGCCGGTCTCTTTGCCAAGCTGATCGATAAAATCCTGGTCGATATAACGGTACGAAATTCCGAGCAAAGCACGCTGTACGATACCATACTCACGCAAGTCGTTAACAACCTTACGCACAATGCTTTCCGGCACTGCAAACGAGTAGCCGATATAGCTTCCAGTAGAGGACTTGATAACGGTGTTTATACCCACCAATTCACCACGAATATTAACCAATGCACCACCCGAATTTCCAGGGTTTACGGCAGCATCGGTCTGGATGAACGACTCGATGCGGAACTCATTAGGAATAACATCCAACTGACGCGCCTTGGCACTTACAATACCTGCGGTGATGGTCGACTGCAAATCGAATGGCGAGCCGATTGCCAACACCCACTCGCCGAGGCGCAAATCGTCCGACGAACCGAACTGCAAGATTGGCAAATTCTCCGCCTCAACCTTGATGAGAGCAACATCCGTGGTTGGGTCTTTGCCGATAACCTTCGCATCGAAGACGCGACCATCATTAAGCTTCACGCGCAACTTTGTCGCACCATCCACAACGTGGTTGTTGGTTACGATGTAACCATCGGTCGAAATAATCACACCCGAGCCGCCCGACTTCTGCTCACGCTTCTGGGGCTGACCACCACCCTGCTGCGGCTGTGGAAAACCGAAAAATTCGAAGAACGGATTATAAGGCATCATACTCTGCTGGCGCACCTCAATCTCCTGGATTGCCTCGATGTTCACCACCGCCTTAACTGCGTTCTCTGCAGCGTATGTCAAATCGGGATAGGACTGCGCCTGCGGCAGACTTGCGAAGTGTGACTTTGCAACGGGGATGGTATCGCCGTCACGATTAACGTACTCTATGGTTGTTGCAGCCTGTGTATTGCGAACAACCGCATAAGATGCTACGCCAGCACCGAGGAGTGCCGAAGCGAAGCATACTGCTACCAATACAAAAGTGTTCTTTTTCATAATTTGTGTTTTTGTTTCGCCATTCAAAACGAATGCTCACACAAAATTATTGTAAATCGAGGAGAAAATCAAACATTCTTATTCTTTTTGCTCTTTGTAAGAATTTTTTTTTGCATTTTCTAAATATTGTTCATACCTTTATGACGATTTTACTTGAATTGAGTATAGAAAAATACAATTTATTTTCAGTTAACACTAATCTCAATAACTTAAAAAGTATTTATTTTATGAAAAAGAATCTTAATTTTATGCTATTACTGTGGTGTAGTGTAGTGTGCCTTACAGCCTGCTCAACAAATGACATTAACACAGTCGGTGGCGATGCAGCAGGAGAGTTTGCTCTGAGAAATGAACTCGTTGAAGTGTCGGTGAATAAGGCCGGCGAACTTGTCACTCTTAAAAACCTCTCGACAGGTCACAACTACGCTTCGGGCAACTACTTGTGGCGTATGTACTACGACACGCACGGCGAGCGCGAAATCGAGGTTCTCGGTAGCGGGCAGCAACCCGATGTCACTTGCGACGGCAAGAGCATTGTGCTTGACTACAATAAACTGATTGTTCGTGGCAACGAGGTAGATATGGCGTTGCGATTAACTATTACCTTGGAGGGTGATGAGGTGCGTTTCGCTTCGGAGTTGGAAAATAACATTGCGCATTCGATTGTGCGCGAGTTGCATTACCCTCTCGTTCACGGTACGAACTACCCAGCTGACCACAAACTCCTTCTCTCGACTGAGGCTGGTCGCCGCTATGACGACCCATTGAAGGCGATTATGTCGCAATCAAACAAAGTTGAGTATATGACCCCGGCGCAGATTTTCCGCCAGTTGGATTTG
>JAZQWU010000213.1:0-16604 GCA_045632505.1 Alistipes sp.
ATTATGGCAATGAAGAGAACTTACCAGCCATCGCGCCGCAAGCGCATCAACAAGCACGGTTTCCGCGCTCGTATGGCTACTGCGAATGGCCGCAAGGTGTTGGCTGCTCGCCGCGCAAAGGGTCGCAAGAAGTTGACTGTTTCTGACGAGGCAACATTCAAGTACAATTAATCAGCACTGGTATGATTAAAATATAAAGGACTGCAATCGCGGTCCTTTATATTTTTATACCATTTATATCCGCACAAAAAAAGCGACTGCCAACAGACAGTCGCTTGTGCGGATAAAGGGACTCGAACCCCCACGCCTCTCGGCACCAGATCCTAAGTCTGGCGTGGCTACCAATTACACCATATCCGCCTTAGTGCGAGTGCAAAGGTAACTATTTTTTTGCAATTCGCAACCTTCACACCTCTTTTTTCAGATAATTGTACTAAATTTGCACATTATTAGTTATTTGTATGCCACAAATTGTAAACCTTACTCTATCGCCTAAGCAGGCATCCGACGCGAAGATATACACTCCGCTTGTTGCGCGTGAGTTGCGCATCAAGGAGAGCGACATCGCTTTGTTGCGCATCGTCAAGCGTTCGGTGGATGCAAGGCGCGGAGCGTTGAAGGTGAATCTCTCGCTCGAGGCTTACATCGACAAGGAGGAACAACCCGCACCACTCCACTTCGACTACCCTTCTGTGGTTGGCAAGTCGGAGGTTATAATCGTCGGAGCTGGTCCTGCAGGTCTCTACGCAGCATTGCGACTCATCGAGTTGGGCATCCGCCCAATTCTCTTCGAGCGTGGTAAGGAGGTTGTCGAGCGTGGTAAGGACATCGCAAAGATTCAGCGCAACCAGGGTGTGAATCCCGACTCAAACTACGCCTTTGGCGAGGGTGGAGCGGGTACATTCTCAGATGGTAAGCTCTTCACGCGCAGCAAGAAGCGCGGTGACTACAATCGCGCACTGCAACGTCTCGTATTTCACGGTGCATCGCCCGAAATTCTTTATGAGGCGCACCCTCACATCGGCTCGGACCGACTCCCTCGCATCATCGCAAATATGCGCGAGGCGATACGTGCGGCTGGTGGCGAGGTACACTTCGAAAAGCGCGTAGACGAACTTATCGTTCGCAACGGCAAGGTCGAGGGTGTTATCGCCGGAGGAGATAAAATCGAAGCACAAGCGGTTATCATAGCTACGGGACACTCCGCGCGCGATATATATTATATGTTGCACCGCAGTGGTGTGCGTCTCGAGGCAAAGGCGTATGCTATGGGTGTGCGCATCGAGCATCCGCAGAAACTTATCAACAATATCCAATATCACCGCTCGCCCGAGATGGAGTACTTGCCGTCGGCATCATACTCGCTCGTTGCGCAGGTTGGTGGTCGTGGAGTATACTCGTTCTGTATGTGTCCAGGCGGATTCATCGTGCCAGCCCTGACCGACCAGAGCGAGTCGGTAGTGAATGGTATGTCGCCATCACACCGCAACTCGCCATACGCAAACTCGGGTTTCGTAACCGAAATTAGAGAAGAGGACTACGCCCATCTCGCCGAGAAGTATGGTCCGTTGGCTGGTCTTGTCTTCCAGCAACAGTTGGAGCAGGCAGCACGCGCACAAGCACCCGAGAATCAGACTGCGCCAGCACAGCGAGTGGCGGACTTTGTGGCTGGTCGCGCATCGACATCATTGCCGAAGTGTTCATACGTTCCAGGCATCGTGGAGTCGCGCCTTGATGAGTGGATGCCTCAATTTATGTCGTCGCGTCTGCGCGAGGCGATATCGGTATTCGATAAGCGAATGAAGGGCTATCTCACAAATGAGGCGGTGGTTGTAGGTGTGGAGTCACGAACCTCAACACCAGTACGTATTCCGCGCGACCGCGACACCTTGCAGCACCCCGAGGTGCAGGGTCTTTACCCTACGGGCGAAGGTGCAGGTTTTGCAGGTGGCATCATCTCGGCAGCCCTCGATGGCGAGCGCATTGCCGAGGCTCTATCCGAGTATATCAAGTAGGATACATACATCACAAAGAGAGAGGTGGAAAACGCATTGTTCTCCACCTCATTTCGTTATTGTCTAATCTAAAATTTCTGCTCAATAGCCTTGCACTTCGCGCGGACAAAATCGACTAACTCGGGCGAATCGACAATCTCGATATCCTCGGCAAGACCAATCACAAATCGTGCGATGCCGACATAACTGCACACCTGCGTATCGAGCAACCAATGGGTATCATCAATCTGCTGAAGGTCGCGCTCTGCTAATGGATACTCCTCCACAAGTAGGTTGTGCGACATAATACCAAGACGCAACTGCACACGATGTTGCTCGAAGCCCATATAGCGAAAGATGTCGATAAATCCACAACGATGCTCCGCCTCGTGTTGCCACTCTGTATCGAGTATCTCTACCCCACCAATACGCGCTGTATTAAAGAGCTTGGTTTTGCCATCCGAGAGGTCGTAACACCAAATCTGAACATAGTTGGTAGTGAACGAAATAGGTTCCACCAAGCGGTCACGCTTCGTACCCGTATGCGACGAAGAGTAGTCGTGCAGAATCACCTGACAATGCTCCTCGATAGCCTCGATTACGCGATTCACATTCTCGGCATTCTTGCCCTTCACCACGCTATTTGCCAACGAGGTGCAGTTGTAGATAGACGAGAGTTTGCGACGCAGATTCTGCTTGAGCATATTCGTATCGTCCAACGCGCCAATAAGCTGGTTGACGATATGTGCCTCCTCGTCAGTAAAGTGGATGAGCTGCGATATATCCTTGAAGTAAGGGCTCTCCTTACCAAGGCGATAGACTCCGCCCGACTCCTTATGCACGACGAATCCCACCGCCTTGAATGTATCGATATAGCGGTATATCGAACGATAGGTGGTGTCGAGTCGCTCCGCCAACTCCTCTACGGTGTAGCGGTTGCCACTCGTCATCATCTTGATAAGGCGAAGTACGCGTTCAATTTTCGGCTGATCCATAATAGAATTTAGAATGCAAAATTACGCTGCACTACTCTCTTTCTGCGCCTGTTTTTGCTTCTCCAATCGGTTTGCGCGCTTGCTCTTACCCTGCATCGAAGGCATATACTTCGCCTTGCCGAGATTGAAACCTACGCCAAGATAGAGGTTTGCCGACGACATCTTCTGCGGAATGAGAATCTTCTGGTTATATACCGCAAAGCGAGTATCGATAAAGTCAGCACCGAGGAACACGTTAAGTCCTGGAGGATGGAGGTTCAACGCCCATCCAAGCACTCCTGGTCTATTACCATTGAGGAAGGTGTGGCTGAACGATGTCGAAAGCCAACGACCAATGCGGAAGTTAACCGAAGCGGTCAACTCGCTACGAGTGAAGTTCTGGCAGAACTCAGTGTGCGAGAGCAAACCGAAGGCAATCCAGTTGTTCAACACATTATACTCGGCAGCAGCATTGAGCGATGCGCTGAGGCGTGTTGTGTAGGCTCCTACGGATGGTGTCAACTGAGCATCGTACGCTCCGCCCATCTTCGCCTCCTGAGTTGTGAGGTCGAAGCCTTCGTATGAGAAGTTTGCGCTCGCATTTGCATTGATAGTATTTGTACTGCTCCACTTAATGAAGCCGAGGTCAGTTGCTGCAACCGAGAGTTTGAGGTGGTCCTCAAAGAGGCGGAACTCAAATCCGAGGTCCAAGCCCAAGCCCCAACTCTTCTTGCCGTTAAGCATAGCCATCGGGTCTTGGTGGATGAGTTGCGTAACATCGAGGTCCTCGATTGAACCAGCTGGATAGTTTCCGTTGAAGGCGAGGCAGTTACCACGAATGCCACCCATCAACTCCGCCTTCACGATATTCTCGTTGATGTCGAGGCGCATCTTATCCATCTGCATCGAGATGTCGGCAAGTCCAACTAAGCCCTTAACCTTGAAACCGAAGGTCATAAACTTCTTGATTGGAATGGCGAAGCCGAGACCAACATCGATATACTCGCGATTTGAGATGTGGGTATCACCCAAGTCGTAGACACCATTCGAGAGGTTCTTCAACGCTACGAACATATCCTTCGAGAGTGTCACCTCGGTGTTGGAACGGAGATTTACACCAAAGTTCCAGAACAACTTCTTGGTATGACCACCAAATCCGAGAATCGAGGTGTTGAGGTTGAAACTCAACTTTCCCTTATCCTCCAACTTGCCGAGGAACTCCTCAGGCGTAACGCCACCATACATAAAGGTGTATACACCGCCATCCTTCTTATAGAAGAGGTTATCCACCGAGAAATAGTTATTGCCAAAATCGATGCCCAAACCACCTACCATCGGGAGTTTGATATATCCACGAGTCGGAGCGAGCGCAGGGTTCATATCGGTACGGAAGTACGAGCCCTCCATAAAGTATGATGTACGCATCTGTGCGGAAGATGTCACAACACCTCCAACTACGGCAATGAGAATGATTAGAAACTTACTATATGCCTTCATAACTACTCAAGATTACCATTTAACAACTCTAAAACGTTAGCGGACAATCCGTCGCGTACTCGCAACTTGATGCTTCCGTTGATATACTGCTGGGCTTTGAGCGCAGTGGTCTCGCTTGTACCTGTGTCGGTCAATGTGAATGTGAGCTGAATGCCATCAACATTCTTCAATGCCGTAAGCGTATGACTCTCGCCCAAATCGAAATCGATAGCCAAAGTCGAGAGGTGTGGATTCTCGCCATCGCTCTCGCGCCAACCCTCAATCTTACCATCGTTGCTTAGTACGAGCTTCGCCTCAATATTCTCGGTTGTGCCATCACGGTTCACCAACTTAGCAGCAAGTTTGATATCGAATGGAATGGTTGTGCCAAACTTCGCTACGATGCCCACATCGCCAACCTTCAAGCCGTTAACCTCGTCGCCGAGTGTTGCGAATGTTTCGTTCAAGTCCGAGATTGTGGTGCTATACGAAAGGTCTACATCGCCCTCGAACTCGAGTGGCACCTCCACCTCGTACTGGTACTCAATCAAGTAGCCCTGCTTTGCACGAAGCAAATCTACGGTATGCACACCCTTATCAGCACCAGCCACAAGCGAAACCACTATCTTCGATGGGATACCCTTCGAGAGGAGGTCTGCCAAACCTGGGATTGCAACGAATGTTGCCTCAGGGTAGCTTGTAGCATTTCTTGGAGTAGAAATTACGATATTCACCGCGCCCGAACCAGGGATTGTGATGATCGGAGCAACAATCTCGGTCAAGAGTTTATACTCAGAATCGTAGGTCTTGAGTACTACATCTGCAAACAAAGGAATACCAGTTGGATTCTCCTTGATATTGAGTTTGAGAACTGGATTGAGTTTCAACGCGTTGATATCCACGCCAAGTTTCGAAATTTCATCGCCCAACTCTACGGCAATATCCTCAGGTGCGACTGTAAGGTCGAAACTACCAGTAAACTCGCGTGCCTCGATATCGTCGATGTTGAGTGCGATGTTCAATGCAGTATTCTTAATCGCTGCAACATCCACATCTGCACCATTCTTGATGCTTACCGAGCACTCGTCAACCGAGATAATCTGGTCAAGTTTAATCTTGCCATTCTTAATCTCCGGGATGTTCTGCAACGCATCGAACTCCAAGTGCGCAGTCAAATCGTTCTTATTTGGCGCCCAAGTCTCGTTGAACGAGAGGATGTAGTTGCCACTCTCATCTACTGCGATAATGCCCGAGTCGAGTGTTGCCTGCGTAGGCTTGAGCAACTTGCCGAGATTTATCGCCAATTTGAGGTCGAGTTCATCTACTGGGAAGCTCTTGCCCTTAGGGAGGCTGAGTGCGAAGTCGATACCCACAGGTGCGCCATTGCCATTAGCCTTGCCGATAACGATGCGCTCAATATTCGAAATCATCTCAGGGACCTCAATCTCCTGTGAGAGCGATGGCAACTGACTATTCAAATCGAAGTTGAATATCATCTCGTCACCCAAAGTCACCTTGTCGATATTGAACTTCATACCAGTCATACCAACTTCGATATTCACAGGATCGGTCGGCGGAGTAAGCGACGATGCGAGGATGGTGCGGCCATCCAAATTCTCCATATGGAGTTTCGCCTCGAAGAGAGTTTTCAAAACTACCGCATTTGCCTCGCGAACGATAGCAGGGTCCGAGAAGTCGATATAGTCGAGGTCGAGCGTAATGCCCTTTGCCAAATCTGCCGACTCAGCAAGGAGAATATTACCCTTCACATACGGGCTCGACTTGAAGTGCATACAACTTGGAAGCACAATCTCCAAACTTGGAGAGAACACCTCATTAGAGATATTATCACGAATCTCAATCCACTCTATACCCTTAACGTAGAACGAGATATGCGAATCGGTAAACGAGAGAGTCTTGATGTTGATATTCTCTGGAATATTATCGAAGCGATAGTCGATGTCGTGAGTCAACGAAGGAAGTTCGATGTGGTTAATCACAACCTCGATATCTTTGTATACTGGGGTTGCCGACATTACAAACTTAGGCTTTGCATTAAGGTCATAAGTACCAGCGCACGCAGTAACATTCAACTCGTACGAATAGGTGATGGTGTCCTCGATGTTCAACTTACCGCCAGCGAATGTGTGTTGGCTATAATCAATCTTCTGGAGATATACCGACAACTGAATCTTATCGTCACCCTTGTTGATTGCCACCTCGCGCGAGAGAATGTTATGCACTGGCAAGCCAACACCATCCTTGTCGCAGAGGTAGTAACCCTCAGGGAAGGTAACATTCACCTTTGCGCTACCGCCACCATTAATGCCAGCGATACCTGCAAGGTCGAGTTCCACATTGAAGAGCGCACCAGGCTCGGTCTCATTACCGAACTCTACATAGTCAATCTTCTCCAACTCCTCCATAATGGTAATCGAAGCGCTAAAAGTGGTGCTATCGCCCGCTTTGCAAGAGATTTGTGGAATCATACCAGCCCACGCCTCCGAGAGAGTACCCGAACCTGACAACTGACTTGGCAAGTTGAGGTCTAAGTTCTGCTCGATATTGATGCGCTGCACCTCCACCGCATCCTTCAGCGTTGGGAAGTCGAGCGTAAAGTTCTCCACGATATTATCAAGCACGAGGTTTGTAGGCATATCGGCGATGTTGAACTCCACTGGATCGAGTTTTGGCGACAACCCTGTGATGGTTGGGATTTCGATACCATCGATTGAGATGCTCTCATACTTCGACGGATCATCTCCGAACGAAGAGAACGAGATGCGATACATACCCTCACTATCCTTCTTGAGGGTCTCATTCTCTGGGATGATGTCACCGAGGTAGATATTATCCACATCTGTCAGTGGCACAACCAGTTCCTCACCGCCAACAGTTACTTCGCCCGATACTTGAGCAAGATCAAAATCGCGGTCAATGCAACCTGCAAACGACAATGCGACGCAAGTAGACAATGCTACAACTAATTTTCTCATATTGTTATTCAGTAAAATTTTGATTTTCTCGAGGAATATATCACTGCAAAGTTAACATTATTTTTCGGGTAACAAACACTATTTGCCCAAAATTTTGTACATTTGTAGTCAGATATGGCAGATGTCGAGAAAATATCGTTGAAGGAGCAGGTCGCATTGCTACCAATGTCCGCTGGTTGCTATCTCTTTGAGAATAGCAAAGGGGAGGTTATTTACGTGGGCAAGGCGAAGCATCTGCGCAACCGTGTACGCTCCTATTTCGTCGAGAATCGTGACCACTCCGCCAAGGTGCGAGTGATGGTGCGACAGATTGCCTCGATGCGTCATATCGTGGTCGATAGCGAAACCGATGCGTTATTGCTCGAGAACTCGCTTATCAAGACCTTGCAACCGCGCTACAATATCCTACTCAAGGATGACAAATCCTACCCTTGGATAGCAGTTACATCAGAGCCTTTTCCGCGCATTCTATCTACACGACAGCTTGTGCGCGATGGCTCGCACTACTATGGACCTTACAGCTCTATCTCTGCTCAGAGGGCGGTTTTGGACTTTATTCGCGAGGCGTTGCCACTGCGAACTTGCCGTCCGCGGATGACCGAGGAGAGCATTGCTAAGACGAAACACTCCGCCTGTTTGCAGTACCATCTCGGCAACTGCAAAGCCCCTTGCATTGGCAACTGCCCACGCGAGGAGTACCAGAAATACATAGACATTGCAACTTCAGTTCTAAAGGGTGATCTTCGCCCAGTTCGCGCCTATCTCGAGGGCGAGATGACGCGTGCTGCCGAGGAGTTGCGATTCGAGGTTGCAGCGCGTTACAAGGCGCGTTTGGATGCATTGGAGCGTTACGCCGCGCGTTCGGTTATCGTGAGCGCCAATATGGGCGATATGGATATCTTCTCGCTATTGGTGGATGACGACGAGGCATACTGCAACTTCTTGCGAGTGCGCAACGGCTCTATTACGGCGGTTCACACCGCCACCATCGCGGTGGGTGTGGAGAGCGACGAGCGCGATATTATGACGCTCGGCATCCAGCACATCAAGGAGAATATTGCGGGTGAACTCTCGCGCGTGGTGTTGGTTTCGGTGATGCCACACGAGGAGTTGTTCGAGGGTGTTAATTTCTTTGTGCCAAAGCGAGGTGAGAAGCGCGAACTGCTTGATTTCTCGTTGCGTTCGGCAAAGACCACGCGCGCCGAGCGACTCAAAAACCTCGAGATTCACAACCCTGCACGCCACACCGACCGACTTATGGAGGCGATGCGTCGCGAGTTACGCCTCGAGAAAGAGCCTCGCCACATTGAGTGTTTCGATAACTCTAACTTGCAAGGTACTAATCCAGTAGCATCGTGCGTAGTCTTCCGCGACGGTAAGCCAGCGCGCAAGGAGTATCGCCATTTCAACATCAAGACCGTAGTCGGAGCCGACGACTTTGCTTCGATGCGCGAGATTTTGACGCGCCGTTATTCGCGACTCTTGGCTGAGGGTGCAGAGTTGCCCGACCTGATAGTTGTCGATGGTGGTAAAGGTCAGTTGTCGAGTGCCTATGCCGTACTCCAGGAGTTGGGCATTGCCGAGCGCGTGCCGATTGTTGGATTGGCAAAACGTTTGGAAGAGGTATTCTATCCGAACGACCCGATGCCGTACTACTTGACCCGTACGGGCGAGCCGTTAAAGGTCATTTGCCACATCCGCGACGAAGCACACCGATTCGGCATCACACACCACCGCAATCGTCGCAGTAAGAATTTTATTAAGACCGGTTTGGAGGGCATTGAGGGCGTAGGTGAAAAGAGCATCACCGCACTTCTGCGCCACTTCCGCACACTCTCGAAACTACGTGCAGCAACGGTCGACGAGGTGGCAGAAATTGTGGGTAAGGCGCGCGCCGAGAAGGTCGTTGCCTTCCTAAAAGCAGAGAATAATAAAAGTTAAAATAGAATAGTTATGGAGAGTAAGAAAATTTGTGCCGAGGAGCGTGCTTTACGCGCCAAGGAGTATTTTAACCAGGGCTACAACTGTGCGCAGTCAGTGGCTCTTGCCTATGCCGACATCACTTCGCTCGATGAGCAGATGGTGGCAAAGATTACCGCCTCGTTTGGTGGTGGTATGGGACGCTTGCGCGAGGTATGCGGAGCGGTCAGCGGAATGGCATTCGTGGCGAGTTTCATCTCGCCTTGCCCTACGGCTGACGATGCAGAGGCGAAGAAGGCTAACTATGCGCTTGTTCAAGAGTTTGCAGAGAAGTTCCGCGAGCAAAATGGAGCAATCGTATGCCGACAACTGCTCGGTTTGGAAAAACCAAAAGATGAGCCAACACCATCACCTCGCACCGCCGAGTACTACCGCAAACGCCCTTGCGCGGAGTATGTTTACGATGCTGCGTTGATTGTTGGCGAGTACCTCGACAAAACGGAAAACGGAGAACGGAAAACTAATACAACCAAATAGATTTATTCAAAATCGGAGGCGATTGAGGAAATTTTGTGCGTTGCGCAGTGACGGGAAGCGGAGCATACTTGGCGTATGTGAGCATTCACGACGCAAGCAAGGTGCTAAATTTACCAATCGGAACGATTTTCTAACAAAAAGAAAAACAATATGACAAAGGTTATCACTATTGCGGCGCAGAACGCGCCAAAGGCGGTAGGTCCTTACTCACAGGCTCGCAAGGCTGTGGAGGCTGAGGCTACACTCTATGTTTCGGGACAACTCCCAATCAACCCTGCAACTGGCACTATGCCAGCAACTATCGAGGAGCAGACTCGCCAGTCGCTCGACAACCTCGGAGCAATCTTGAAGGAGGCAGGAATGGACTATTCGGACATCGTTAAGACCACAGTATTGCTCGATGACATCAAGGATTTCGCTGCGATGAATGCAGTTTATGCTGAGTACTTCGAGGGCGAGAAGCCCGCTCGTATGTGCTACGAGGTGGCTGCTTTGCCAATGGGTGCAAAGGTCGAAATTGACGCTGTAGCAGTTAAATAATAAAAGGGGCACGCGCCCCTTTTATTATTTTAATTTTTAAACGAAAGTTCCTCGCCTACGCAGTCGATAACTATCGGTTGCGACTTATCGACCGTACCTGAGAGGATGCGCTTCGACAACTCGTTGATGACCTCGCGCTGAATCACTCGCTTCACTGGTCGTGCGCCATATGCTACGTCGTAGCCAACGTGGGCAATCCACGCTCGCGCCTTGTCGGTTACACGCAACTCTATACCGCTCTGCTTGAGCATCTTATGAACAATCGCGAGTTGGATATCCACGATTTTCGAAATCTCCTTTTCGCCCAGCGGCTCGAACATCACAATCTCATCGATACGATTCAAGAACTCGGGTTTGAGATGCATCTTCAACTGCTCGACAACCTCGTTGCGAGTCTGCTCTACAACCTCGGTTGGCACCTCGCCCGCCTCGCTCAAGGCGCGAGCAAAACGCTCTTGAATGGTATGAGCACCCATATTTGAGGTCATAATGATAATCGTATTTCGAAAATCCACCGTACGACCCTTATTGTCGGTCAGGCGACCATCGTCCAACACCTGCAAGAGGATGTTGAATACATCGGGATGCGCCTTCTCAATCTCGTCGAGCAACACCACCGAGTATGGCTTACGACGCACCGCCTCGGTGAGTTGTCCGCCCTCATCGTAGCCAACATATCCCGGAGGCGCACCTACCAAGCGCGATACGGCGTGTCGCTCCTGATACTCGCTCATATCGATGCGCGTCATCATATTCTCGTCGTTGAACAAGAACTCCGCCAAGGCGCGCGCCAACTCGGTCTTTCCTACGCCCGTAGAGCCAAGAAAAATGAACGAGCCGATAGGCTTGCGCGCATCCGAGAGTCCTGCTCGGGCGCGACGTACCGCATCCGAAACAACGCTTATCGCCTGCTCCTGACCGACAACGCGAGCGTGGAGTGCAACCTCCATATTGAGCAACTTCTCGCGCTCGGAGGCGAGCATTCGCGCCACTGGAATACCCGTCCATCGCGATACTACCTCGGCAATATCCTCAGCATCGACCTCCTCCTTAATCATCGAGCCACTCAAAGTCTTGCTCTTCAACTCCTCATTGAGCGCTACGATGCGTCTTTCTGCCTCAACGATAGAGCCATAGCGAATCTCCGCCACGCGTCCGTAGTCGCCATTGCGCTCGGCTTGTTGAGCCTCGATTTTGAGTTTCTCGATGCGCTCCTTCTCGCTCTGAATCTTGCGAATAAGGTCACGCTCGCCCTCCCACTGCGCACGCATAGCAGAGGATTTCGACTTCAGCTCCTTAATCTCGCTATCGAGCGATGCGATGCGCTCCTTATCGCCCTCACGGCGGATTGCCTCACGCTCAATTTCGAGCTGACGAATACGACGGTCGAGCGAGTCCAGTTCCTCGGGTACGGAGTTCATCTCAAGTCGCAAGCGCGATGCTGCCTCATCGACCAAATCTATCGCCTTGTCGGGCAAAAATCGTGAAGTGATGTAGCGGTGCGAAAGCTCCACCGCCGAGATGATTGCCTCGTCCTTGATGCGCACCTTGTGGTGGTTTTCGTACCGCTCCTTCAGACCGCGCAAAATCGAGATTGAATCTTCGGGCGTAGGCTCGTCGACCATCACCTTTTGGAAGCGACGCTCGAGTGCTTTGTCCTGCTCAAAATATTTCTGATATTCATCGAGCGTGGTGGCTCCAATGGTGCGCAATTCGCCACGCGCAAGTGCAGGCTTGAGGATGTTCGCGGCATCCATCGCGCCGCTCGTTTTTCCAGCACCCACAAGGGTGTGAATCTCATCGATAAAGAGCAACACTTCTCCCTCACTACCAACTACTTCGCTAATTACCGCCTTGAGTCGCTCCTCAAATTCACCCTGGTATTTTGCACCTGCAATCAACGCTCCCATATCGAGCGAAAAGATGCGCTTCGAGCGGAGATTTTCGGGTACGTCGCCATCGATAATTCGGTGGGCAATACCCTCGACAATTGCAGTCTTTCCGACACCCGCCTCACCCACAAGTACGGGGTTATTTTTGGTACGGCGCGAGAGAATTTGCAACACGCGACGAATCTCCTCGTCACGGCCTATTACGGGGTCTAACTTGCCCTTTTGTGCCTGTTCGTTGAGGTCTATCGCATAGAGCGACAAAGCCTCGGTTTTTTGGTTTGTATTCATAGTTTTCTTCGCTTATAGTTTTATTTTTCGCCCCAGCAATTTTTCTGCCAAGCGAATGTGGCGTGTCGTTTTGTCGGGAGGAGATGATGAAATGGCAAAAAATTCTGCCACACCAGCGACATTTTGACCGAACGAAGCGAGGAAATTGTCAAATAATCACTATCTTTGTTAAAATATTTAACAACCTAAATTATGAAGAAGAACATTTTCAGTCTATTAGTAGTCATTGCGTTGCTCGCCACATCGAGCAGCTCTGCATTTCCGACCAAGCGCACCGACCGCGCTATAAAGCAGGTCTTGGAGGAGTTCGAGGCAGTGGGAGTATCGGCAGCCGTAGTGAAAGATGGCAAGATTGTCTACAATAACTCGTTCGGTTACAAGGATTTAGAGAGCAAAACTCCGCTCCGCAACGACCACATTATGCGAGTTGCCTCCATCTCAAAATCGTTCACCGCAACTGCGTGTATGCAACTTGTGGAGAAGGGTCTCATCTCGCTCGATGACGATGTGAGCAATGTGGTGGGTTTCAAAGTTCGCAACCCTCGTTACCCCGAGACTCCTATCACGCTGAAGATGCTTCTCTCGCACACCGCAAGTATCTCGGACAAGGGCGGCTACTTCACTCTCGACCGCATCAACCCTGCGATAAATGGCGATTGCGCTAGTGGTTATTTGGAGTATGAGCCAGGCACTGGCTATCGCTACTCGAACCTCGGCTTGAACCTCTCGGGTGCAATTGTAGAGAAGATTTCGGGAATGCGTTTCGACGAATATGTCAAGAAGAATATCATCGAGCCGCTTGGTCTCTATGGTAGTTTCAATCCCGACGCACTCGACTCATCGAAATTCGCCACCATCTACAACTACCGCAAGGGCAAACTCGTTGAGTCGGAGAAGGCGTACGAAAGCGTAGCGAAGGAGATGCCAAACTATGTTTTGGGATATTCGACACCTCTATTCTCGCCGACTGGCGGTATGAAGATTACGGCGCACGACTTGGCTTACTATATGATGATGCATATGAACTACGGAGTGTACAATGGCGTTCGCATAATCTCGGAGGAGAGTTCAAAGTTGATGCAAACCCCAGTATGGAGAGGCAAAGTTCACTATGGTCTCTGCTTGAAGGAGTACATCAACTTTATCGACGACGAGAAGTATAATAAGGAGGGTTGCTACCCTGTAGGACATTCGGGTGGCGCACTCGGCCTAAAGAGCGTTATGTTGTGGAGCCCAGCCGACAATTGGGGCATCATCGTAATGACCAACGGCTACTCAGCAAACCGCGACAAGGATATTAGAAAAGCCCTTGTCAACGCCATCTACAACGCTTGCATCAAGAAGTAGCACATAGAAAATATCCGCACCTAACGACATTTTGCCGAAAAAATGGCAAGAAATAGACAAAGTTTATTAACTTTGTGCCGATTATGGAGAAATTTATAGTATCTGCTCGAAAATATCGTCCTGCCACCTTCGCAAGCGTGGTTGGACAGACTCATATCACCTCGACATTGAAGAATGCAATCGAGCGTGATCAGTTGGCTCACGCCTACCTCTTTTGCGGACCTCGCGGTGTGGGTAAAACCACTTGTGCGCGAATCTTCGCAAAGGCTATCAACTGCCAGCACCCCGTAGGTGCCGAGGCGTGTGACCAGTGCGATTCGTGTCGCTCGTTCAACGAGAATCGTTCGCTCAACATCCACGAGTTGGATGCTGCATCTAACAACTCGGTGGAGGATATCCGCAACCTTATCGAGCAGGTGCGTGTTCTTCCGCAGATTGGTCAGTACTCTGTCTTCATCATCGATGAGGTACATATGCTCTCGTCGGCGGCGTTCAATGCCTTCCTCAAGACCTTGGAGGAACCACCACATCACGCAATCTTCATCCTCGCAACAACCGAGAAGCACAAGATTATCCCTACAATCCTTTCGCGTTGCCAGATCTACGATTTCAATCGTATCCGCGTGGAGGATGCGGTAGGCTATCTCCGTTACATCGCACAGAACGAGGGTGTCGAGGCTGACGATGAGTCGCTCAACCTTATAGCGCAGAAGGCTGATGGTGGTATGCGCGATGCGTTGTCGATGTTCGACAAGGCGGTATCGTTCTGCGGTACAAAGTTGGAGTATCGTGCCGTAGCGGCAACATTGAATGTACTCGACTACGAGACATACTTCCGCTTCACCGATTTGCTCCTTCGTGGCGACTATGTGAACGCCTTGTTGGAGTACGACGCAGTATTGTCGAAGGGTTTTTCGGGACAGATTTTTATGAGTGGTTTGAACCAGCACTTCCGCGACCTCTTGGTGGCAAAGGGTCCAGCCATCTCGTTGATTGAATATACGGGTTCGTTGCTCGAGAAATATCGTCAGCAGGCGGCAATCTGCGAGCCAGCGTTCCTCTTCGGAGCGATATCGTTGCTCACCGAGGCGGACTCAAGGCTGAGGACCTCCTCATCGCAGCGATTGCTTGTCGAGCTTACGCTGATGAAGATTTCGACACTCGGTCAAAAAAAAAACAATGAACTGACCGCACCCATTGAGGCAAAGTACGATTTGCCCGACTTGGATACACCACGACAGCAGGTAGCGGCGGCAACTCCACAGGTTGCACCAGCACCACAACCAGTTGCAGTTCAGGAGGTTAAACAACCTACGGTAGCACCTGCGCCAACTCCTCAACCAATATCGGAGCAGGTGCCGGCCGTTAAACACGAGCCAGCAGTCGTAGAGGCAAAGCCGGTGGTTGAGCCAGCGCAAGTGTCAACTCCAGCACCGACACAGACCCCTGCTCCAGCACCCGTTGCTACACCTACCGCAACACCTACGGTTACACCAAAGGCAGAGGCAAAACCGAGAGTATCGGTTCTTGGCGGTTCGTTGGGAGACTTGATTAACAAGGTGTCGAATCCTACCGACGACGAGAACAAGGGTGCGACAATCACCATTGACCCCGCGAGCGAGGCAAAGATGACGAAGGTGAAGGATGAGATTATAAAGAAGATGTGTTCTGGTCGTCCTCGCTTTGTTTCGGCATTCGAGTCTATCGAGTTCGAGGGTAATATGGTCAAGTTGGCAGTGCCGTCAGATTCGTTAAAGTTGGAACTTATTGAGGAGCGTTTCTGGATTTTGAAGGATATTGCCGAGATGGCAGGAGTGAAGGGTTCGCTCGATATGCACATCGAGGTCAAGGAGATGGAGTTCAAACTCAAACCGATAAAGCTCGAGGACCGCGTAGCACACATCCGCAAGGTGTTGCCCGAGTTCGACTATATGCAAAAGGTCTTCGATATTGACGTAGAATAGGATAAATAATAAACTAATAACAAAAAAGCCAATGGCTAAAGGCTAATAGCTAAAAAGAAGAAAAATGGGAAGAAAGAATTTTGTTGAGGAGTTGCAGTGGCGTGGTATGATTCACACAATTATGCCAGGCGCAGAGGAGCAGCTCGCTAAGGAGATGACAACCGCTTACCTCGGTATTGACCCAACGGCTGATTCGTTGCATATCGGTCACTTGGTGGGCGTAATGATATTGAAGCACTTGCAGATGTGCGGACACCGCCCAATCGCATTGGTTGGTGGTGCTACTGGTATGATTGGCGACCCATCGGGTAAGTCGCAGGAGCGTAACCTTCTCAACGAGGAGGCTTTGCGCCACAACCAGGAGGCTATCAAGGCGCAGTTGGCTCGTCTTATCGACTTCGATTCGGATGCAGAGAATGCTGCCGTTATGGTGAACAACTACGACTGGATGAAGGAGTTCTCGTTCCTCGATTTCGCACGCGAGATTGGTAAGTGCATCACCGTAAACTATATGATGGCAAAGGACTCGGTTAAGAAACGTTTCAATGGCGAGGGCGACGGTATGTCGTTCACCGAGTTTACATATCAGCTCTTGCAAGGTTACGACTTCTTGCACCTCTACCAGACTATGGATTGCAAATTGCAGCTCGGTGGCGCGGATCAGTGGGGTAACATC
>JAZQWU010000214.1:0-2533 GCA_045632505.1 Alistipes sp.
GTTCTGCGAGAAGAAACTCCGCCAGTTTGCAGGTGACCTCAAGGCAAAGAACGAAGAGATTGAGCGCACCAATGCATTGCTCGAAGAGCGTCTCGCAGCTCTTGACGACAAGCGTAATGAACTCGAAGAAATTGTCTCTGAGACCAAGGAAGAGGAGGAGAAGCTTCGCGATCGCGCTAAAGTACTTGAGGCTACTATCGAGCCCCGTTTGTTGCAGTCGTTCAAGCGTATCCGCAAAAACACACGTAATGGTCTCGGCGTAGTATATGTACAGCGCGATGCTTGTGGTGGTTGCTTCAATAAGATTCCTGCTCAGCGTCAGCTCGATATCAAGATGCGCAAGAAAATCATCGTATGTGAATATTGCGGTCGTATCATGATTGACCCCGAGCTCGCAGGTGTTAAGGAGACCACCGTACAGGCTCCCGAGAAGAAGACTCGCAAGCGCGCTATCCGCAAGAAAGGTGACGAGGCAGCTGCAGAGTAATCTTGTCTGTTTCTAATCGTAGGCGGCATTGTCTTTTGATAATGCCGCTTGCTTTTTGTTTGAAAAAACATGAGCCCTTCGCCGTCCGTATGAAAGAATTTTGTTACTTTTGCGCTCAGAATGCGCGTGCGCATATTGAAATAAAATAAGGAAGAAAAGATATGTTTAGATTTGCCAATCCTAATGCCCTATTCTTGTATATCATACTCGCTATCATCGTGGGCGTATATTTTGTATCACAACGTCTGCGCAAGAAGGCATTGCGTCGTTATGGGTCACCCGAGTTGTTGGATGCCTTGATGCCCGAAGTCTCTACTTTTCGTCCTGCGTTAAAGTTTTGGATAACCTTCGTGGCACTATGTTTTATGGTTCTCTTGATTGCACGTCCACAATTTGGATCGAAAATGGAAACCGTCAAGAGACAGGGAATTGAAACTATCATTGCGCTCGATATCTCCAATTCGATGTTGGCAGAGGATGTGGCGCCAAGCCGATTGGAAAAGTCGAAGAATATCATCTCTAAACTCGTAGATAACTTCTCCGATGATAAGGTCGGACTTATTGTTTTTGCAGGAGATGCCTTTATACAATTGCCCATCACGAGCGACTTTATCTCAGCAAAAATATTTCTTGAGACCATTGCTCCCGAACTCATAACTCGCCAAGGAACCAACATAAAGGCTGCTATTGATATGGCTACGCGCAGCTTTACCCCCAAAGAGGGCGTAGGAAAGGCTATTATCATTATTACCGATGGAGAGAACCACGAAGAAGGTGCCAAGGAGGCAGCAAAGGCTGCTGCCGAAAAGGGCATGATGGTTTATGTCATGGGTGTAGGTTCTCCTGAAGGTTCGCCCATTCCTGCGGGTCGCTCCGGTGAATTTCGCCGCGACAAAGAGGGTAACATCGTCATTACTCGACTCAACGAACAGATGTGTCAAGAGATTGCCGCAGCAGGAAATGGTGTTTATATTCGCATCGACAATACCAATAATGCGCAACGTGTGTTGCAGCAAGAGTTGGATAAACTAGCAAAGGCCGACATTGAGACCACCATATATAAGGAATATAACGAACAATTTATGGTGATGGCATGGGTCGCCTTTGTGCTACTCTTGGTAGAACTGTTGCTGATGGCAAAGAAGAATCCGAAACTGAAAGGATTCCGTCTGTTTGACTGATCGAAGCAATCAAACACTAACCAACTTGCTTAACACCCTGTACCGTCGAGGCTGCATGAGGCTCCTTCGGGAATGTTGGGAGCCGCTTCGGTGAAGAGAGCTGCATCGAAGTGTTTGAGCGAGATGGCTACCGAGCCATCTTCTTTGACGAAGCAGGGGATGCCAATGTTGCCACGCTGGCGCACCTTCTCGAAGGCGGGATGGTGGTCGCGAAGGGCGAGAAACTCTTTCAAGTGACGTGCTTGCTGACCGATATCTATGAGTTGATATTCGGGGTTGTTGCTATAAATCTCTTTCACTGCGGTGCAATCGGGGCAGCTCTCCATGACATATACTTTAATCATAGTCTTTTTTTTGAGGGTGATAAATAAAGGGTTGGCCTGTGCCAACCCTTTTCTGTTGCGATGTGTGTTAGCCCACCAAGTCGCGATACTTGAGTAGCGGGTTCTTGGCAGCTGTGGTCTCGTCCAATCGGCGCACGGGAGTAGAGTGGGGCGCACTCTTCATCATGTCGGGGTCGGCGATAGCCTCCTCAGCCACGCGATGCATGATGTCGATGAAGTCGTCGAGAGTCTCCTTCGACTCGGTCTCCGTGGGCTCTATCATTATGCTCTGATGGAAGAGCAGCGGGAAATAGATCGTGGGCGCGTGGTAGCCGTAGTCGAGCAGACGCTTGGCGATGTCGAGCGTAGTGACACCCGTGCTCTTGTCGGCCAGGCCATCGAAGACAAACTCGTGCTTGCACACCGTGTCGATGGGTAGGTAATAGGCATCGCGCAGACTCTCCTTCACGTAGTTGGCATTGAGTGTGGCGATGGGACCTACGTGCTTGATTTCCTTGCCGAGACTCAAGATGTAGGTGTAG
>JAZQWU010000215.1:0-3598 GCA_045632505.1 Alistipes sp.
TCGCTATGTTGAGATCATCGCTACGGGCTATTACTATAACGAAATTGAGGGTAAGGTGTCGTCTTCGACTTTGACACTGCGTTCCATATCGGATTTGACCGAGACGGGTAAGACGAATGTCAATTTGCTGACCACGCTCGAGTCCGACCGCATCCGAGAACTCTTGAAGGATGGCGGAACATTGAGCGAGGCTCGCAGCACGGCCGAGCGAGAGATTCTCGAGGTGTTCCACATTGCAGATACGCAGAGCGTATGTTTCGACAAGATGGATATTACGGGAGGTAAGGATGCCGACGCCATTCTCTTGGCAATATCGGCCTCGTTGCAGGCAGGTCGCACCGTCGGCGAGTTGTCGGAGTTGATAAGCAAGATTGCTGGCGATATTGCCGAGTCGGGCAAACTCACATCGGCAAACCTCGCAACACAGATAACCCAGAATGGAATGTTGGTCGATGCCGAGGAGGTGCGAAAGAATCTCCGAAATCGCTACTCGCAACTCGGCGTGCAGAACTTCACGATTCCTCCGTTCGAGGACTATCTTGATATAAATGGTAATGGAGTGATCGACAAAGAGGACACCTGGATTATTCTCGGTGAGAAGGAGGCAACAATCGGTGCAGAGGGAGGCTCGTTCACTATCACACTTCAGCATAGCAAACCTTTCGAGGTGATTATTGACGATGCCACTTGGGTACGCCAGGAGCAGAGCAGAGCCTACCTCGAAGAGAAGGTGTTGCGTTTTGTGGTCGATGCCAACGAGGGTGCCGACGAGCGCAAGGCTACCATCCGCATCAAGGATAGCGAGAGCAACTTTGCCGAACTATTCCACCTTACACAACATCAGAAGGACTACCTCGACCCAGCCAAGGCGGACTACACCATTTCGTTTGAGAGTGGAACATTGGAGATTCCTGTATCGGTGAATGTGGACTACACTGTGGGCATAAAGCAGACTGGCGAGTGGTTGCACTATGTCGAGACACGAGCACTGCGCAACGAGACTTTGGTCTTCAACTATGACTACAATGGCTCGCCATCACCTCGTTCAGCTACCATCACTCTCACAGCCGAGGGCAAGACCACCAATATCAGCGTATTGCAAGGCGCAAACGAGGGCGAGATTGTCTTGACCGTTAAGACTCCGGGAACACTCTCGACGCTTATGTCTATGGAGGATATGTACCAGATTATCAATCTCAAAATCGTGGGAACGCTCAACGATGCCGACCTCAAACTGCTCAATGGTGGCAAATATGTCGGCGGTAGTAATGTGATAGGTGGCGGTGAAGCACACTTCGAGTGCGACTGGAAGGTCGAGACACTCGACTTGTCGGAGATGAAGAGCGAGTCGGACGCAATTGGAACTTTCTCATTCTTCTGTTGCGTGCCATCGCTCAAGAAGGTCATTATGCCAAAGGAGGTGACAACAATCGGATACAACGCATTTAATATGTGTATCAATCTCGAGACCATCGAGTGGGGCGAAGATTCGGAGATTGAGGAGATTCAGGGTGCCATCGAGGCATCGAGTCTGCCGGGTGCGCCAACAAAATATTACGGAGCATTCAAGGAGTGCGTAAGTTTGGAGGAGGTGACTCTGCCAAAGAGTATCAAGACATTTATGGCAGGAGCCTTTATGAACTGTACCTCGCTCAAACGCCTTGTATTCCCTAATGATGGCAAGATCAAGGCTTTGGAGTGCGCCTTTTCGATAACTTCGACAGGTATCAGCACAACACGCCACCCTATGGGTCATTTGTGGGGTTGCAACTCGCTCGAAACTATCGTTTTGCCAGATAACTTGCGAGAAATTAGCATCGATGCCCTCTATGGTACACCGTTTAGAACAATCGTCATACCAGAGACCGTAAGGTATCTGCCGGAGGAGGGTTTGTTCTATGGTTGTAGCCGTCTTGAAGAGGTTACTCTGCCATCGAGCGTCACCGAATACTCGAAGGATATGTTTGCAGGTTGCACAAGTCTGCAATCCATCAAGGGCGTGGGCAAAATCACAAAGTATTGCGAAGGTTGTTTTGCTGGCTGCGATGCAAAGTGGGTTATTCTCGATCCCGAGGCTGAATACGAGGATAGTGTGTTTGCCGAAATGGATGTGGAGAGCGTAACATTCCCTGCGGGATTTAAGACTATACCGAATAGAATGTTCTACAAGTGCGAAAAACTCTCATCTCTCGACCTTGGCGAGGTGGAAACTATCGGAAATTACGCTTTCAATGGCTGTTCCATCAGAACTGTAACCATTCCTAAGAGCGTAACATATGTAGGCTACGACGCATTCTCGGGATATCCTATTCCGAATAGCCCGTATGGCGAAATAGCACCTATGGATAATGTATATATCTACGGAGAGAATATTCAATTGGGACCAGGAGGAACAAGCACAATGTACGCAACCAAAGTTACGATTGGCAACACTGTTCGCAGAATTTCTGGTATGATAGGAAGAGACACCTCTACGATTATCTTCGAAGAGGGAAGCGTATGCGAACACTTCTGCTCTATGCGGAGTTCAATAATTAAGAGCATCACTCTGCCCGACTGCATCAAAGAGTTGGATGAAATGGCATTTTATAATTGCAAAGAGCTCAAATCGGCAAAGCTACCTGCGAGTCTAGCGACAATTCCTAAATCGGCATTCGAGCTCTGTACATCGCTCGAGAGTGTAACGATACCAGACGGAATTGTCGTCATTGGAGAAAAGGCATTCTATGAATGCAAGGCATTGGAGAAAGTCACCCTTCCTCACACCGTATCATATATCGATTCGGAGGCGTTCCGCTACTGCGACTACTTGGAGGAGATACACTTGAAGAGCATCGAGCCTCCTTATCTCAAAACTTATTGGTATGAATGGGATCAAGCCTACTACTACCCATTCGACGACTGCAAGTATTTGGATAAGATTCAAGTTCCTGATGAGGGCCTTGCGGCTTACAAAGCAAACTGGAGCAAGTATGCCGACATTATCGTAGGAGGAGAGCCTGACGGCAAGCACTGCGACACTCCATATGCAACAGTCACTACTTTGGATGCCACAAACATCGGTATTTCCGAGGCAAAGCTCCGAGGAAACCTTTCGATGGTGACGGAGGTGAAGAATAGAATCATTTGGTTTCTTATCAGCACCAACCCAAACAATCTAACCACACCTGATGGCAATAGTATCGGAGCGACGATTGCCACAGATGGCTCATTTGAAGGTACTTGCAATAATTTGCAAAGTGGCACAACATACTACTACAGAGCCTACGCCGAGTTTAACCCAAAACTCATCAACGATCAGTGGACTGGAGGAGAAGTATTTCTGGGCGAGGTGAAGAGTTTCACCACGATGAGCGACATCGGTGCATTCTCCTTCACAACCGACTAGGCCATTGTGGGCAGCCCTACTCTCGTGGGTGCCCGTCATTGGCGATGTCATAGCCGTGGCACTCGGATTCTACCGCACAAAATTTCTGCCGACAACAATCTTTATGTTTATAGGCAAGTTCGGACGCTTTGTGGCGTGGTATGGAGTGTGGATAATACTAAATTAGCCCAACAAAATCAATATTTATATTGATATTTAGATTTTTTTTCA
>JAZQWU010000216.1:0-4865 GCA_045632505.1 Alistipes sp.
TCTGGATAGCCACAACCCTGCACGATAGGAAACAATGATTGATAGTGTCCATACTTCGGCTGGGTCTTGTGATACTGGTTGAAGCAACGATCCAACCAACGCTCGGTCAAAGCCAACGACTTGGCAGCATACTCCTTCGGAGCATCGCCCGGAGGACACTCGTCGAATGCCATCATAATGTCGGCACCAATGGTACGCTCGGTATCGATTACGCTCTCCGGTGTAAAGAGGTGGCGCGAACCATCGATGTGCGACTGGAAGTGGCAACCCTCCTCCTTCAACTTACGGCACGCCGCAAGCGAGAAGACCTGGAAACCACCGCTATCGGTAAGCATCGGCTTGTCCCAAGTTGAGAAGCGATGCACACCACCCGCCTCCTCCAGAATCTTCATTCCAGGACGGAGGTAGAGATGGTAGGTGTTGGCCAAGATAATCTGAGCCTTCGCCTCATCCTTCACATCGCGATGGAAGATACCCTTCATCGCCGCTGCAGTACCCACAGGCATAAATATCGGAGTCTGAATGACGCCGTGATCCGTAACGATTTCTCCCGCACGCGCGTTAGTCACCGTATCTCTATGTTGTAAAGTAAACTTCATAATCTTGTGCAAAATTACTAATTTTCGCGAAATTTTACGTAAGTTTGCAAAATAATTGACACCACGACTGAACGAAATGGAGAAAATATACGACATAATATACAGTGCCTTAATGGCTTACGGCGAAATAGGCATTATTCTCGGGGCTATAATTCTCGTGCTCTTCATTGCTCAAATTGCGCTTCAACTCGGCATCTATGGTCGCGTTGCTTCGTTCCGCCTTATGAGCAAGACAAAAATTCGCGAGAAAGAACCTGGAATCTCCATCATCATTCCACTCTTTGCGGAGGATACGGAGTACCTCGACACCACTCTGCCAAAGATGCTCACGCAGGACTACGCAGAGTTTGAGGTTGTGCTGGTTTATGTGGGTAACAACAACGACTTCTTCGAGGATATAAAGTCGTTGCAGCGACTCTACCCTAACCTCTCGCCCGTCTACATCAACTACTCGCCACACTACCCCGTATCGACAAAGATTGCACTGAACATCGGCATCAAGAGTGCGAAGTACGACTTTGTCGTAATCTCATCGTCGGATGCCACACCATCGTCGGAGCGTTGGCTTTCGCTCCTCGCCAAGGGATTTCTCTATGGCGATGTCGTATTGGGCTATAGTAGCATCGAAAATGGCGGCGGACTGAAGAATTTCATCTTCCGCGAGTATACATTCAACGACTCTATCGCTTGGCTCTCGGCAGCCATTCGCCAACGCCCTTACTCGGCTTCGCGCAATGCCCTTGGCTTCAAGAAGAGTCTCTACTTCGAGGTGCGAGGATTCAACCACCTCAATATGCAGGTTGGTGAGAACGACCTCTTCCTTCAGCAGATTGCTACACGCGACAACGTGAGCGTAGTACTCTCACCTCGAGCAACTTGCTCGGAGCGTATTTGGGGCGGCTGGAGCTGGTGGTGGCAAAACACAAAGATGTTGCACTCAACGCACCGCTATTACCCTACGGGGGTGATGTTCCCATCTACTGCAGAACTTTTGGTGCGTACACTCTTCTTCGCATCAATCATCACTGCGATAGTATTGATGCCGTGGGAGTTCTTCGTGGCAGCAATCGTCATCGCTTTGATTCGTTACTTCATCGTGATATTTGTGATGGTGCGTAACGCTCGTCGATTGGGCGAGGCAGGACTTGTGCCACTGCACTTCATCTACGACTTGATAGAGCCTGTATTGCGACTCTTCATAGCAATAGCACCCGAAAAGAGAAACAAAAACACTTGGCATTAAGATGCCTAACCACGAGTACGACATACACGACGATAGCACATTGGTGCATATGGTCATCGAGGGCGATAGCGCAGCCTTCGACACCCTCTTTGCGCGCCATAGCGACTCTATTCACGCTATGTTGTTGAAGTACTCGGGCAATAGCGACGATGTGAACGATTTGATGCAGGAGGCCTTTATGAAGGCATACCTCAAAATCGGACTCTACAACCCAAAGTACGACTTTGGTGCGTGGATTTACACCATCGCACGAAACACCTTCGTGGACTTTAGTCGCACACGCAAGAGCAATGCCCTCAACCCGCAAAACCTCTCGCCCGAGATTGACAATACAACCCAGGCTTCGGCTCCAACACCCGAGGACTATATCATCAATGCGCAGCAACGCGCACAGATTGAGCGATATATCGCGATGTTGCCAGAGGACTACCGCCAACTCTTTGAGTTGCGCTTTCTCGACGAGTACAGTTACGAGGAGATAGCCGAAAAACTCGATATGAAGCTCGGAACCGTAAAAACCCGCATCTTCCGAGTACGAAATATGATGTGTCGCCTCATCACCGACGGCGAGGAACAGAGCAAAAAAACCGATGCAAATGGATAGTATAGCACTAATCGAAAAGTATTTCGACAATTTAACAGAGCAGCAACGCGAACAATTTGCGCGACTTGGCGAGGTCTATGCCGAATGGAACGCCAAGATTAATGTCGTGTCGCGCAAGGATATGGAGCATATCTACCTCCACCACATCCTCCACTCGTTGGCTATAGCCAAGGTGTGCCAGTTTGCCGACGGTGCCGAGGTGCTCGATGTCGGTTGCGGAGGAGGTTTTCCGTCGGTACCACTTGCCATTATGTTTCCAAATGTGCACTTCACTTCGTGCGACTCTATCGGCAAGAAGATTCGCGTTGTCGAGGGTGTTTGCGAGGCGGTAGGCATCAAAAATATTCGCACCGTAAATGGTCGCGTCGAGCAGTTGAAGGAGAAGTTCGACTACATCGTATCGCGTGCCGTAACCGATATGCCAACCTTTGTAGGTTGGGTGCGCGGAATGGTTCGCAAGGGTGAGAATGGCTCGTTGCCAAACGGCATTCTCTACCTCAAGGGTGGCGACCTGACCGAGGAGTTGCGCGCCAGCCGCCGCAAGTGGGAGCGTCACTACATCTCAGAAATCTTCGAAGAGGAGTTTTTCGATACCAAACAAGTTGTCTATTCAGCAGAGTAAAAGATTATGTTCAGCCTAAGAAAAATAGCCCTATCACTTCTTCTCGCAGCGACCTTCATCGCTGTCGAGGCTAAACCAAAACAGAAGGTTGTAAAGCGCGACTCTATAACCATCTTCGGACGCGTGTTCTGCGAGGGTAAACCGCTCGCTGGAGTACCCGTATCGGATGGTGTGCACATCGTTAAGACCGACTCGCTCGGACGATACGAGATGGCTTCGTACAAGTTCCAGAATACGGTCTTCGTAATCACCCCATCGGGTTATGAGCCAACCTGCGTAAAGCGCATCCGTCCACAGTTCTGGGCATTGTTGGAGAAGAAGCGCGAGGAGGCTGAGCAGCACGACTTCCACCTCGTGAAGCGCAATCAGGAGAATCACCGCATACTCTTTATGTCGAATGTGCGCCTCTGCAACTCGAACGACGACCTTGTGCAATTCAAGCAGCGCACCGTACCTGGAGCGCGCCTTTTGCAGCAGCAGGCAGGCGACTCTACCGCAGTATACACCATTCTCCTCGGCGAGATTAGCAACTGCCCAATGTGGTACTCGCGCGAGTTCGACATCAGCGATGCCGTATCGCAGATTGCAACTATGCGCTACCCTACGATGCTCTACACTGTTATGGGCGACCAGGACAACGATGGCGCAGTGCCAGGAACAGGTCTCGTCGACTACAAGGCAGAGCGTCAGTATGTCTATTCGTGCGGACCGAAATACTTCTCGATGAATATCGGAGATATTCACTACGTTGTGTTGGACAACACCGTATTCCGCAACGAGCCAGGCAAGGGTCGCTACCCTACCGAGATTGTGGGCAAGCGTAACTACGACCGCTTCGTGACCTCCGACCAGCTCGATTGGTTGCGTAAGGACCTTGCACTCGTCACCGACAAGGAGACTCCAATCGTGGTGTGTATGCACAACATCGCCTTCACATCGAACAGTCGCGGTCGCATCTCGAAGCGATTCACCAAGCCCGAGTATGTCGACTCGTTGACAAACTGCTTCGCCAACTTCAGCAATGTTCACTTCGTGACATCAAGTACGGCCGACCGTCGCGTATCGAACGCAAACGATATCCCGAACATCACCGAGCACGCCATTGCATCCACCTCGGGCAACGACTGGGGTACGGGTTACAACGGCTTTGAGTTGATAAATGGTGGCGGTGTGCCAGCTGGTTTCGAGGTCTTCGACATCAAGAAGCGCAACATCTCGTGGCAGCACATCTCGGACAAGGGTGACAACAAGCCTTTCCGCGTCTACGATATGTCGAGCGTGGGTGAGTTCTACCGCGAAAATCTCGATATTCAGAACCTTCTGCGCGAATACCCTAAGACATATATTAATTATGGCTTGAAGGATTTCGAGAACTTCATCTACATCAACTGGTGGGGAACAGAGAAGGGTGCTAAGTTGGAAGTATTCGAGGATAACCGACCTCTTCGTGTGCGCCAGATTCATCAGGCAGACCCCGAGTACGTGGTAACCTCACCGATGATAACCTTCAAGCACAATCGCGGTCGCGCCAACAAGCCTCGCTTCTCGCGTAATAACTGCCAGCATATGTATCGCGCACAGCGCACCTCGACCAACTCGACCATCCGCGTACGCACAACCGACCCGTTCGGACGAGTTTTCGAGGAGATTATCCCTGGCAAGAAGCCGTTCAAGAAGTAAGACTCAGTAGAACGTCATTGCGAGGAGCATAGCGACGTGGCAATCTCCTTAATTCCAATTAGGTGGGAGATTCCCACGCTCATTCCATTCGCTCGGAATGACGCTTTGGTTTCCCTT
>JAZQWU010000217.1:0-2590 GCA_045632505.1 Alistipes sp.
CCTTATGAAAAGAATTATAATATTGGCTTCGGCGTTGATGATGAGCATCGCATCGTTTGCTCAGACATCGTACGCCCATCTCGAAGCACGCAAGTCACCAGCGTGGTTCCGCGAGAGTTTTAGTTATCAGCTCGTTCTTCGCAACTTCAGCGAGGAGGGAACTTTGAAGGGCGCAGAGAAGCAGTTGCAACGACTCAAGGATTTGGGTGTAGGTGTAATCTATCTGATTCCTGTTTGTGAGTCGGACACCGATATGGATAGAAGCAAGTGGAGTCCAAAGCAGATTCGTGCTAACTTCAACGATCCGCGCAACCCATACCGCATTAGCGATTATATGCACGTAGACCCCGAGTACGGCACAGATAAGGATTTGAAAAACTTTATCAAGAAGGCACACTCGCTCGGTATGCGAGTATTTCTCGACCTTGTCTTTGCACACTGCGGACCTACCGCCAAAGTTGTGAAGGAGCATCCCGAGTATTTCCTCTATGACGAGAATGGCAAGATGCGCCACACACGTTGGAACTTCCCAATGTTCGACACCAACAAGAAGGAGACACGCGACTATTTTATGAGCGTTATGCGTCACTATCTCACCTTCTACGATGCTGATGGTTTCCGTTGCGACGTTTCGGACTATGTGCCTATCTCGTTCTGGGAGAATGCCCGTCGTGAGTTGGAGAAGATTAAGCCCGATTTGGTTATTGTTGCCGAGTCGGACAAACTCGACAACACCTGCTACGCATTCGATGCAAACTATGGTTGGGAGATTTGCAACGACGTTATCAAGGTGGGTATGATAGGCAATGCCGTAGGCGTACACAAGGATGTCGTTCCACCATATAAGAAGGGTGTGGCGTACGCTCGCGAGGTACACGAAAAGATGACAAAGTTGCGTCCGAAGGGGTCGTTGAACTGGAATATGTACGAAAATCACGACCTTGCCGAGTATGCACAGCACAACCGCGTAGAGAAGATTTGCGGACACGCGTGCTGCGAGGTGATGTTGGCTTTCACCTTTGCGATTGATGGCGTGCCGTTCATCTTCAATGGTCAGGAGATTGGCTACGACAAGCGACTCTCGTTCTTGGGACACTACAATGGCTACTGGATTAAGTGGGATAAGGATGGCGCAACCGAGGTGGCAAAGCATCGTACCGCTCAGATTCAGAAGTGGGCTGCGATGCGCAAGGAGCAGAAGGCTCTCGTCTATGGTGCGACCGAGTGGATTGACAACGACTGCCCAGTTGAGGTTTGTTCATTCAAGCGTACCCTCGAGGGTGCTGACGATGTGTTGTTTGTAGGTAACTTCTGCGACCGCGTTATTAAGGTTACACTTGCCGACGGCACTAAATATACACTTCAGCCTTGGCAGTATATTTTCGAACCCTTAAAGAAGTAAATATATGAAAAGAGTAGTTCTATTTGCATTGGGTTTAGTGTTGAGCCTCTCGTCGTTTGCTCAACAATCATATAGCCATTTTACGGCTCGCAAGTCGCCAGCGTGGTTTCAAGAGGGACTCAGCTATCAGCTCCAACCTCGCAGCTTCAGCGAGGAGGGAACCTTGAAGGGTGCGGAGAAGCACCTCAAGCGCATTGCCGATTTGGGTGTAACTGTGGTTTACCTCACACCTGTGTGCGTTGCCGACACCGATATGGATCAGACCAAGTGGAGTCCGCGCCAGCATAAGTCGGGCTTCAACGATCCGCGCAACCCTTATCGTGCGGGCGACTACTTCCACGTAGACCCCGAGTACGGAACAGACCAAGATCTCCGCGACTTCGTGAAGAAGGCTCACTCGCTTGGTATGAAGGTTTTTCTCGACCTTGTGTTTGCTCATTGCGGACCTTCGGCAAAGGTTGCTAAGGAGCATCCCGAGTACTTCAAATATGATGAAAATGGCAATATGATGGTGACTCGCTGGAAGTTCCCAATGTTCGACCCCGAGTATAGCGGTACTCGCGCATTCTTCCGCAGCGTTATGCGCCACTATTTGACCGACTACGACGTTGATGGCTTCCGCTGCGACGTGGCAGAGTATGTGCCAATCTCGTTCTGGGAGGAGGCTCGTGCCGAGTTCGAAAAGATTAAACCTGACTTGGTGATGGTGGCAGAGTCGAATACCAACTGCAACACTCGTTACGCCTTCGACGCAAGCTATGGCTGGGAGATTAATAAGGATGTTCTCCGCGCGTTGATGATTGGTAAGGCGGTAGGTATTCAGAAGAATATGAAACCATCGCACAAGGTGGGTATGGCAGCGGTGCGTACGGCACACGAGAAGATGAATGCTTTGCGCCCAAAGGGTTCTTTGACTTGGAATATGTACGAAAACCACGACTTCTCGACCGACTCGTTCCACAATCGTATCGAGAAGATTTGCGGACATAAGTGCTGCGAGGTGATGCTGGCATTCACCTTCGCGTTGGATGGCGTACCATTCATCTTCAATGGTCAGGAGATTGCCTACGACAAACGCCTCTCGTTGTTTGGTCACAAGGATTGTTGGATTGATTGGAAGAAGGATGGCGCAACAGCTATCGCCAAGGAGCGCACCGCGAAGATTAAGGCATTTACCAAGATGCGTCG
>JAZQWU010000218.1:0-40997 GCA_045632505.1 Alistipes sp.
TGTTGCGGGTAACTACATTACTTATGCAGCAGGTCTCAAGATTGAGAATGGTGATTACGATGGCAATACCATCACATTGAAGGATTGCGAGATCAAGATGGCTAATACTGACTGGGCGTATGCAGTAAATATGCCTGCAAGCGTTAAGAACTTGAATTTGGTAATTGATGGTTGTACACTTGAGGGTGCTATTGCGTTGCAGTGCTGGGGTGATAACAATACAATCACTGTAACCAACAGCAACCTTATTTGCAACTACACAACATCTGCATCGTACACCTCGTATTGCGTGGCATTGCAGGGTGATGGTACATATAACGCAGAGAACAATGTACTCGATATTCGCGGTTGTAATTTCTCGTATTCTGGCGTAGACAACTATGACTCTGAGATTAAGGCTGTTGTCGATCGTTCGGGTACAGGTAGCAATACAATCACTGTTGTTGATTGTACTTGTGACAGTAAGGTTACTCTGTAATTTCACAGTAAAAAAGTTGCGTAATTCGTTTGTTTTTAGTATCTTTATAGGTCTAAAACAATAAAAGAATTTTCGCAAAAAAATAGGGTAGAGGTCTTTGACCGGACCTCTGCTCACCAAGAGCCAAAAGGCTCATAAAAGCGGAAAACGAGAAAGGGCTCAGTTGAGAGTTGAGAGTTGAAAGTTGAGAGATTTTTCTCTAATAACCTCTAATACCTCTAATGCCTCTGACGGCCCTAAAAAAAGACAAAAAAGACAAAAAAGACAAAACAACAAAAACTATAAAACTATGAAAAAGGTATTTTTGGCATTGGCAGCAGCTGCGATGATGGTATCGTGCTTCGGCGACCAGACCATCAGCCGTTCGAAGGATGGCGCAATCGTTATCGGTTCGTATGTGCAGAACAGCTCAGTGCGTGCGGGTGAGAACCCAACAATCACAAGCGAGAGCATCGACGCTTTCGACGTATGGGCATTTATGGATCGTCCTTCGGGTGTTGTATTCAGCCAGGAGCGCGTATCGAAGGATGCTAACGGCGTATGGAGCTATGCAAACACTGCATACTGGAGCCCAGCACACGAGTATTTCTTCGCTGCATTGGCACCAGTGGGCAATGCTAACATCGAGTTGGAGCTTGCACAGACTCCTTACATCGCACCAGAGGGTTTGGGTACAGTGACCTTCACCAACGTGGATGGTACTGTGGATGTTCTCTACGCAGAGCAGACTGTGAAGACTCCAGACACCATCACCCAGATGGCTCCAGTAAGCCTCGGCTTCAAGCACCTCTTGTCGAAGGTTCGCTTCTCGTTCCAGAATGGCTTGGAGAACGCAAACGCTTCGCTCGTAGTTCGTGAGATTGCAATGACCGTACCTGGCAAGGGTTCGGTAGCGCTCACTGAGGATACCTTCTCGTGGGTACTCGACACTACAGCTCCTGCTACAGTACTCGACTTCGGCTCGATGGATGCAGGCGCACGCGTACTTATCGGCGATTGGGCTAACAGCGACAACCACCGCTTGACAATCCCTGCAGATGGCTCGCAGGAGTACCTCGTGACCTTCAAGGTTGACATCTACAACGGCGACGTTCTCGGTCACACCCAGCCTATGAGCACCGTAGTTAAGGATTGCGAGCTCAAGGCCGGTAAGCAGTACAACTTCAAGGCTAAGTTGACTGGCGACAACCTCCACCTCCAGCCAATCGTATTCGACCAGATTACTGTTGAGGATTGGGACCAGGAGATTGAGTACGACGGTGGCGAGATTAACACTGAGCTAAAGTAAGAAATAACATATAATTCACAAATAACTAAAAATCTAAAATTATGAAGAAGGTATTACTTTCGATTTTCGCAGTAGCGGCCTTGACTTCGTGCTTCCAGCAGGATGTCCTCGGAACAGCGAATGGTGGCGCTATTTCGTTCGACAACGCATTTGTCGACAATGCGACTAAGGCTATTGACAGTAGCTTTAACAACAACAACTTGGAGGAGTTCCAGGTTTACGGTACCGTAACCAACGCTGCTAAGGAGGTTGCAAACATCTTCAATGGTATCGCAGTAGTTAAGGGTGGCGCTGGCGTAGGTGCTGCTTGGACTTACGATGCTCAGTACACTCAGTACTGGTTGGCTGGCAACGACTACAACTTCACTGCTATCGTTGCTGGTAACGAGGAGGGCGAGACTAAGGTTCACGTCGATGGCAACGGTATGCCAACTGCTATCGAGGTTAAGAATGCTGAGGCTCAGAACGACGTTCTCTTCGACCAGGTTGGTCCAGTGAACTATGCTAACAACGTTGAGGCTGTTAAGTTCACTTTCAAGCACCTCTTGGCTAAGGCTAAGGTTTCTGTAAAGAACGTTATGGATGTAGCAAACGGTAACTACTATGTAGTGAAGGACGTTCGCATTACTAACGCTCTCAAAGATGCTACCTACACTATCGGTCAGGGTTGGGGCGACTACATCAACACTTACGATCTCGCTTTCGGCGATATCGTAGCTCCAGATGCACAGACTGAGAATGCTGAGGCTATCAAGTTGCCAAAGGATGTTTACGGCGCATCTAATTTCGAGCGTCTCCTCATCCCACAGGAGAAATGCGCTATCACTATCTCGGTTGACTATGTTCTCTACCAGTCGGGCGTAAATGGTGGTGTTGATACTGACATCGAGGTTGTTAACGACAAGACTGTTAGCACTGTTGCTACAATCGAGGCTGGCAAGACTTACAACTTCGCACTCACACTCGGCAACCCAGGTGAGCCTATCACATTCGACGTTGAGCGTGTTGAGGATTGGGTAGACGGTGGCAACATCTATGATGTTAAGACTGCTAAGGTTACAACTCCAGAGGAGCTCGCAACTGCTCTCGCTGACGAGAATGTAGGTGCTGTAGTTCTTATGAACGATATCGAGTTGTCTTCGAGCATCACCCGTAATGGTGAGGCTGCTGGTGCAACTATCGCTAAGGAGTTCATCCTCGATGGTAACGGCAACACCTTGTCTTACAATGGTACAAACCGCGCTATCGACATCGTTTCGGTGGTTGAGAATGAGACATACAAGAATGTAACAATCAAGAACCTTACAATTAACTGTTCGGCAAGCTACTGCGAGCGTGGTATCAACTACAACGCTAACGGCTCTCTCATCCTCGATAATGTAAAGGTATTGGGTACTAACGTAACTTACGCTCTTAACTGCCCAGGTAAGGCAGATGGTGCAAAGGTTACTGTTAAGAACTCTGAGTTGACTGCAAACATCGCTTTGAATGTTTGGGGTGAGAATATGTGGATCAACGTTGAGAACTCTATCTTGACCAGCGTTGACAACAACACTGTTGAGGGTTATGCTGCTGTTTCATTCAACAATGATGGCGCAACTGCTGCTGTCGGCACTGTAGCTAACTTCTATGGTGGTAAGATTGAGGCTCGCGACGAGAAGGGTGAGCTTGCTTGCGCAATCCGCAACGCAGCTTTGGCTGGTGTTAACCTCAACGACACTGAGGTGATTGGTACTACCCGAGTTCCTAGCGTTATCGCAGTTTACGAGGGTTATAACCAGTTCTACAGCTTCGATACTCTTCAGGAAGCTATCAACAAGGTGCAGAAGGATAAGAACGGTACACTCCGCCTTACTGCCGACATCACTCTCGAGGAGTCTGTAACCGTTGCTAAGTCTGACTTCGAGGTTGTTCTCGACCTCAATGGTCACAATATCAGCGGCGTTGATACTACTTCGCAGAACTATGGTCTCATTCAGAACAATGGTAAGCTCACTATCAATGGTGAGGGTGCTTTGAAGGTTGAGGCTACAATAAATAGCGGTTGGAATCGTTACTCGGCTGTTATCTCGAACAATCCTGGTGCAACTCTCGTTATCAACGGCGGTACAATTCAGCACTTGGGTGGTACTGATATGGCTTATGGTATCGACAACCTCACAAATGGCAACATTGGCGATGTTAACTGTACTATCAATGGCGGTTTGATCAAGTCGCCTTACCGTGCAGTTCGTCAGTTCCTCAACTCGGATAGCAAGGAGAACAACTTGATTGTAAATGGTGGTGTCCTCGAGGCTCCTAACAAGTCTATCTTCTTCCACGATCCAAGCGCAAAGGCTAACAAGGGTAAGCTCACTGTTGCTGCTGAGGCTAAGTTGAAGGGTGATGTATATCTCTTCGTAACTGCAGGTTCGACTGAGTGGCCAGTAGAGGTTTCGATTGCTTCGGCTGCCTTGGATGGCGAGTCAACAGTATTGTCGGCTAACACTCCAGCTGGTTACTTGGTAGTTGAGGAGAATGGCGTTTGGTCGGTAATTTCAGGTACTGCTGTTGCCGAGGGTTTGCTCTTGTTGAACGATTGCTACTATGTTTTGAGCGGCGAGGGTTTCAAGTATTTGGCTACTCAGGTTTTGAACGATGGTTCGAAGAATGTAGTTGCTGAGTTGGCAAACGACATCGACCTCGCAGGTATCGAGTGGCCAGCAGTTAAGGTTGCTGCAGCTCTCATTCTCGACGGTAAGGGTCACACAATCAAGAACCTCTCAACTTCGGCTGTTGAGGATCATGGCTTCTATAGCACTGCAATGTTCACTTCGACTCGCAAGGCTACTACAATCAAGAACCTTGTTGTTGAGAATGCTACTGTAACAGGTAAGGGCTGTGATAACTCACACGGTGCAGTATTGGTTGCTTGCAACTATGATTTATTGACAATTTCGGGTGTAACCGTTAAGAACTCTACTATTAGCAACTGCGACCGTACTGGTGGTTTGTTGACTTACCTCTATTTTACAACTGCAACTGTTGAGAATTGCGTTGTTGAGGGTTGCACAATCAACTCTATCGGTACTGCTGGTGCTATCCTCGGTATGAACAACAGCCACAACTTCACAATGACGGGTTGCCAGGTTGTAAATACAACCGTTTCGTCGTCTGAGGGTTCGAACAAGGCTGGTATCTTCATCGGTACCTGGCAGGATGCTGGTACTCTCACAAGCGAGGGTAACACTCACTCTGGTTCGAAGGCTATCAACGCAGGCACTGAGACTAATAATGAGATTGGTCGTCATGTATAATCAAGCCCCGAGGGCTATATAATTGACGAAAAAAAGCGTGATTTTCAAAAAAATTTCGTACCTTTATAGGTCGAAATTGCCGAAAATTACACCAAAATAGGGTAGAGGTCTTTGATCGGACCTCTGCTCACCAAGAGCCAAAAGGCTCATAAAAGCGGAAAACGGAAAGCGGAAAGCGGAAAACGAGAAAGGGCTCAGTTGAGAGTTGAGAGTTGAGAGATTTTTCTCTAACGACGCTAACCGACGACAAACCGAGAGCAGAGGGTGCTTGCACACTATGCCGAGGTGCGAAGGAGGAAAAGCCTGCGTAGCAGGATTAACGACCCTAACGACCCTAAAAAAGAGACTTAGAAAATTTAACAATTAACAAAAACAATAAAAAACTTACAACTATTTTAGTGGAGCGAAGCGACAAGCCGCCCTTTTCCAAAGGGAGGTTTGGAGGGAATGTAAAGACAATTTCTTCATAGCTCTCGACTCCGTTCCAAGATGGTAAGACTTAGAAAATTTAACAATAAACAAAAACAATAAAAACATTACAACTATGAAGAAACTTTTACTTTCAGTATTCGCGATTGCAGCAATGGCATCGTGTATGCAGGACGAGGTGATCTCGCAGGATCAGCAGGCTATCGACTTCGGTACCCCATTCGTTGACAAGGCAACTAAGGCTCAGGACTTGACCTATAGTGGTGAGACTGATCTCACAGAATTCAAGGTTTATGGTACTGTAACTGGTACTGCAGGCACTGTAAACATTTTCAACAATGCTACTGTATCAGGAACAGTTGGCGAGAACAGCGTTTGGACTTGCGACGTTAAGCAGTATTGGATTCCAGGCGCAAACTACAAATTCGCTGCTGTAGTTGACGCTGTGACTGTTGGTCAGGATCTTGCTACTTTGATGCCTACAACTCTTGTTCCAGCTACTGATGCGGACGGCTATCTTAAGGACTTGCTCTATGATGAGGCTACTGCAGTTGGTCAGGAGTCTAATAACGATGAAGTAGCAATCGTATTCGAGCACCTTCTTGCTAAGGCACACTTCACTGTTACGTCGAATACTAAAGAGGATGATGGTTACTATCACAAGGTGACTGGCATCAAGATTAACAACTTCTCTACTGGTACTTACACTATCAACGGCGGAACTTGGAGCACAGCTACTGCAACTCAAACTGATAAGGCATACGAATTGGGTAATATTGCAAAGATTACTTCTACTACTGGTGCGCAAACAAACGATACTCAGGTGCTTCTCTACCCAACAACTACAGATTTTACTGTTGAGTTCACAGTTGAGTTGTGGAATAGCAAAGGTTCGAATGGACAACCAGCTTTGTTGAGCCAGGTACACTACACAAGTGCAGATACTGTTCAGTCTGGTAGGAAGGAGGCTCCTATTCTTGTTTCAACAGACTTGCTTAAGGGTAACGCATACAATTTCCAGCTTGGACTCTCGGTTGGAGAGGAGATTAAGTTTACTGTAGCCAAGGATCCAGAGTGGGCACCTACTACTAATGTACCTGTTACTCTCCAATAATTTATTGACAAACAATTAAAACTTATATAATTATGAAGAAGTTATTTATTGCAGTTTTGGCAGTTGCCGGTTTGGCATCGTGTATGCAGGACGAGGTTCTCTCGCAGGATCAGGCTGCTATCGAGTTCGGTGATGCTTTCGTTGATAACGCAACTAAGACTCTCTATGGAACAGTTGACGGCACAACAACCAATGTTACAGCATTCCAGGTTTGGGGTACTGTTAAAGGTACAGGCGACGCAGCAGTTGCTCTCTACGAAGGTGCAAATGTGACAAGCGGTGACAAGGCTTATGGTGTAGCTTGGACTTGCGATGTTACTCGTTTCTGGACTCCTAATTGCAACTATGTATTCTACGCAGTAGTTGATGCTAAGGTTACTCCAGGTACAGGTGTGCTTGCAAACAAAAATGTTGTGGCAGAAAGCGGTGTTGTAAAGTCGATTAAATACGCTGCAGATGGCGAGAACGACCTCCTCTATAGTACTGTATCAAAGAATACTCAGGGTGATTTGGCTTTGCCAGACCCAGCTTTGGTTGAGTTTAATATGAACCACCTCCTTTCGCTTGTTAAGGTAACATTCAAGAATTCGGTTAACACTTCGGACAATGCTTATAGCTACAAGATTTCTGATGTTAAGGTGACTGGTTGGGCAAACGGTATATATGATGTTGCTACAGGAAACTGGGCAAAGGATGGTGTGAATACCTTTAATCACACTTTCGCTGCAGTTGAAAAACTTGCAGAGGGTGAGACTGTTAATGCTGGTCTTCAGTTGATTATTCCTAATCAGCCTATCACTGTTTCGTTCACTTATGAGGAGCAGGTTCTAGGTAAGACATACCTTACAAAGCAAATTAGCCAGACTGTGGTAGCGACAGCTGTAAAGAATAATTATTACAGCATAAATGTTGATTTCCAGAAGAATAACAAGATTGAGTTCACTATCAACGATGTTAATGGCGTTGAAGGTTGGGTAACTGGCACCGGCAGTGTTACCATCCAGTAATAAACTTTGGCTATAAGGGATTGAAACCCCTTATAGTCGCTATTGCGGGCACAAAGCCCCGCGAGCCCACGCAGATGCCGATGCAACAAACGGCAGACGATTAGAAACCGCAGATGCCGACGATAGGCTGATGCCCAACAACGGGGGCGGACCCCGCAAGATAGATGAAGATGAGAAGGTTACTACTAACAGTATTTGTCGTGGCAGCAACCCTCGTAGGTTGTGGCACACCAGACATCGACACCGACGCGAAAGAGATAAAGTTCGGCGAGGCAACTACGCGCGCCGAGGTAGATAGTGCAGACGACATCCTCGAGTTCAAGGTTTTTGCCGAGATGAACTTGGGTGCTGACGGCACTGCCGAGGCTTCGCAGTGGATTCCAATCCTCGAGAACGAGAGGGTCTATCGCACCAGCACATCATCCCCATTCATTTACGACCACACCCGCTACTGGGTTGAGAACCGCAAGTTCAACTTCTTCGCGGTATACCCTTACGACACCGCAGTGACGGTGGCGAATCTCTCGCAAAGCGGAAATACATATCCTGGTTATCGTGTCAACTTCATAACACCTAGCGACGCGGCTACCGATATGTTGGTTGCTCACGAGGTTGTTCCTTCGATTCCTTCCGATAATACAGTTAAGTTCCAACTTCAGCATAAGTTAGCGAAGATTAACTTCAGAATCAAGAAGAACGTTCAAAACGAAAGTGATAAATTTTTGTTGACATCGTTAACTATTCGTGGAGCGAGAAGAAGTGGATATTTGAACTCTTCTTGCGATGCTGGATATGTTGAGAACTGGAGTAATTTGAGCGGAACATTCGAGTTTGTAAAAAAAGACTTTGAGAATTTCGAAATACCTAGTGGCGAAGGTAACATTGCGTGTAAGGAACCATTGATGTTGATACCTCAGGGCATTTCAACTCAGAGTATCCTCTTCGAGATTACCTATCAGCATATCAATGCAGATGGCGAGTTTCAGAACGAATTTACAACTTCCACATACATCCCGAATGGTCGTTGGGATATAGCGAAGAGCTATATCTACGATTTGGAGTTGGCTGCTATCGATAATAATATCAGATTTAACACACCTACAATTGAGGATTGGGGTGAGACACAAACTGGTGGTTCAATAATCATAAACTAGGAGTATGATGAAAATTGTAAACTACATATTGATGATGACACTTGCTATTGCAACTCTTTGCGGTTGTGATGCGAATGTTGGTTTGGGCGATAGCGGTGGTGACGAGATTATTCCGATGGTCCCAAGCAACAATGACTATATATTCTTCAATACCGAGAAGATTTCATCGCGAGGAGAGTTGCTTAAAGGTTCCTTGACTAATGACTTTGGTGTGTTGGGATATAAGTACCCATCAACAACTAGTTGGGGAAATATCAAGGTGCAGGCTTCGCAAAATTTGTATGGTTTGTTTGATGAAAACGACGGAAGACTGACGGTTAAATATGAAAATGGTGTGCACAGCTATACCGACAATGGTAAACTCACTCCTTGGGATATTAACTCTTCGTATACATTCTACGCTTGGTATCCGTATGATTTGAGTGTAAATGGAGGCAATGTTGCTACATATGAGGGAACGCCCTACATTACTTATGAAATTTCAGACGATATTGCGAAAATGGTTGATGTCTTGACCGCGAGTAACATCGATACTAATAAGCAGGCGTCGCAGACTGGAGTCGTTTTGCAGATGAAGCATCGTTTGTCGGCCTTTGATATCAGAGCGAAGAGTAGTGTGGATGTGAAAGCTCTTAAAGAAGTATATGTACCTGAATTTATCGGTGAGAATAAAAACCCTAACTATGACGCAGAGCTTGCGGCAAAAATTGAGGCTCTTGATGGTTCATATCCTGTGACAATTAAGATTACAAAGTTGCAACTTACGCTCAACAACCTTGCATATAGTTCGGTCGATATACCGCTCAATGATGATGATGAGGCAGAAAAGATGGTTGGTACTTTGAGAAGCGATAATGTCAAGAATTTCGTGTTGGATAACTACTTAGTTGAAAATATGTCTATTCCGTACTATTATACGGAGGATGATATGATCGATGTACTCAAATCTAATTCGAAGATGGTGTTTATTCCGCAAGGTGTTGATAGTGGAGTTGTACACACAAGTGGCAATTCAAAGGTGCCATATACAGAGGCTATTACAGCAAAAATTGTTGTCTCATACGAAATTTGGTATAGTGCTGCCGAGAAAATTAGTTGCAACTATACCGTTGATGATATCAAGATTGGATCGCTCGATGATAAGTTGTATCATTATATGCTGATGTCGTTCACAAAGTCGGGATTGTATTGCGATATTTTCCGTTCCGCTATTTGGGAGGAGAAGGATATTAAGTACGAATTTGAATAATGAAAGGAGTTTGTAGGATGAGAAGGTTTGTAAAATATATAGCAGTTGTTGTGGCGATGTTCGTTGTCAACGCTTGCACCATTGCCGACATCGACACTCCGGTCAAGGGCGGAGTATCGCAAAGTGCGAACTCGGTTCAGCTTATCAGCCGAGTTGCTCCGTTCACCGACTACGATGTTGCTACTCGAGCAACAAAGACTCCAGAGGAGACATACGTTTCGCAGTTGGAATATATTATTTTCGACGCAAATAATACCTGCGTATTCTATCAACACGTCGATGGTAACGAGTCTGTTGCAATTGACCGAGAGAGTGAGTGGGGTGCTGAATATAAGAACAACGATGCTCTCAAGTCGTGTACTATCTTTGTGATTGCCAACTATCCCGAGATTTACGAGAAAATATGTGCGAAGGGTTGGGAGAATAACTCTGCGAAGGGTAAGACATACGCGGAGTTGTCGTCACTTGGACTTAAAACAAGCGTTAATGGCATCTACATTGACCCGACACTCGGTTTGCCGATGTATGGACAGTATGTTGCCAATAATGGTTCGACTACTGTTGATTTCACAGCGGATATCGCATCGGGTACAAGTTTTGTAACAACATTGACCTCGCTCTACTCCAAGATTGTGTTCAATATTGGTATCACTGCTGACCAGACAATGCCCAATTATCCTATGTTTGAGATTGAGGGCTTCGACGTTTATGGTTTGCCTAAAACTGTGGACTTGACATCTGGTACCGAGGGTTCTACAAACGATATGGTCGAAGTGTGGAAAGATGAAGATGAGTTAAAAGCATTTGCCGGCGAGTTGGCTGGTAATACAACTACAATTCACGGAGGCGGTAATACCATTCCATTCTCGTTCTATCTTCCTGAGCGATTCCTCGTACCTAACACAAAGGCTTCTGAATATGCGTATCCGTTCAAGAAAGATTCGTATGAGGGCCAAGTTGTAGATAAAAACGGGAATGGTATTCGTGACGAGGATGAGAGGTATATGCAGCGCTACAAGCCTTGCTTGGTCGAGGGCCAAGATGCTACCTTTGTTCGCTTCTATGGTACTTATACCGACCATCAGGGTATGACATACAATGTGTCGTATGATATATTCATTGGTAATGACAATTATAGCAATTTCGACGTTGTGCGAAATCGTCAGTACAACAATTCGGTTACCATTCGAGGTCTTGCTACCTCGAGCGATCAGACCACAAGTGAAGAGTCTATCTCTATTGATCATCGTGTTAACGTTGAGAGAACTTTGCCAGGTATAGTTAACCTTCGTCGTGAGACATTGTTGGACTCGCACTTCGAGGTGCGCCCATTGCGTATTCGCAAGAATGAAAATCACAAAAGCGTAGGTCAGTCGGCTACTCACGCAAGAGTTTCCATTACCGATAATAATTCTTCGCCTATGGTGCGATTGGAGTACAAGGACATTGATGGTGGTAATACAGCTCGTTATCTAAGTAATGGCAAGCGCAAATATTTCACTTCTGGTCTCGTGTCTGGAAATGAAGATGGTACTTTGAATGGTAGCACTTCGTGTGTGGTAGAACTCTCAGAAGTGAATCAGACCATTTGGCTCTATGTGGATGAATGTCTCGAGTATGGTGATGGTATCCGTACAGCGATCGTCACAGTCGAGTATGGTTCAGGCACAGGTGCAAATTTCAAACGTGCAGCGGATTGTGATCCCATAGAGTACGAAATTAAGCAACGTAAGCTATTTGAGGTCTTTTACGACGAGAACAATGATAATACTCAGCAGAGTTCCGAGCGTAAGTATTATATAGAGTACCACGAGGAGTACCTTTACAACTACGACGCTGAGGATAGCTTCAACCAAACTGAGCAAGAGGGTATGGCGTGGGGCTTGAATGGTTCACAATTGTCATTTGACCATCAGTCTATTGCGTTCAATGATGGATTGCAAAACTGGCTAACATCTGGAGCTCGCCCGTATTATGATTTTTACATCACAAAGCACGATAAAAACGACGCAGAAACATCAAAAGGAACTTTGCACGATCATACTGGTTTTGAATTCTGTGATGAGATTATTACAGACGTAAATACTAATACCAGTGAAAGAGATGGTGCAAATAATACAGCAAACGATATAAAGGTATTAAACCTTAACGATAAGCCAAAGTCAGCAGTAGAGTATTGTTATAATAAGAATAAGCGAAATAGTAAGGGAGAAGTACAAGATGTTGTATGGTATCTCCCTTCTGTTGACGAGATTGAGGATGTCATAATGAGTTCGTATAAACGAAGCGATACATCTGATATAGAGGGTGTTTACTTACTATTCAAAGACTTTCAGAATAAGTTCTATTGGTCTTGTCAACCTGCATATATTCGAAACTTTACTTACTACCAGGGTATTTCTAATAGCCGAGATAGCTGGGGGCCTGTTTATATTGATAACGTCAACTATGCAAGAGCTACTAAAGTGGACTATAAAGTTGTGAGGGTTGAGAATGGAGTTTCGGTATATGACTATGTATATGCATATAGCGGAATAGAGCCTGGGGCTTATTATAATGGTACTTGGTTTAAGTGGGGCGGTATTCTTGGAACAAATACATATACACCAGCAGATGGAACAGTTACTTTTGATAATAGAAGCGATGTTACCATAACATTTAAAGAGGTGTCAGCAACTAAGCAAGAGGGTTATCTCCATCGTACAAACGATATGGCTCGTATCCGTTGCGTGCGAAAGATGAATTAGTGGATGACAAACAAATATCAAGCCCGCCTAACCGTTGAGTTAGGCGGGCTTGTGTTTTCAGTAGTGGTCAACTACGCGTTGTGGTCGGGGTGCAACTCGTTGAGGATGCTGACCAAGCGCTGGATGGTGCGGCCCTTGCTTGGTGAGTTTACCTCGCACTGCTTGTTGACAATAGGTGCAATCCAGTTGCGGTATGAACCAGGGATGTGCATAATCTTGCCTTTCACCTGTGCATCCTTTGGTGCCATAGTGTGACCGCCAGTGTAGAGTGCCAAGGTGCGGTTGGCCTGTGACGGATTGATGTCCGACACATCGCGCACATAGCAGTAGTCCTTGCCGTCAAGGTTGTAGAAGACCGCCAAGAGGTCGTTGCGGTCTACACACTTGATAGAGACGCTCTGGTCCTCAATCCAAGGGGCGTTGCTCTGCTGGGCAATCATTCGCTTGCCGTACCAGTCGTTCTTGCCCTTGGCAAAATCAATCTTGTTCACCTTGCACGCGTTGTCGTACATAAGCAAGAGGACCTGGTCCTCGTTCTTGTGGTACTGTTTCAACTTGAAGTCGCAGAGCTTGTTCGCACGACAAGTCTTGACCTTGCTGTTTGGCTTGCTCAAGGTGTAGTGACCATCGTCGAAGAGCTGGAGGTACAACCAGTCATTCATATTGCGCTCCTCGTCAATCGCTGCAAGGTTTGCAATCTTAACCTCGTCAGCAGTTGCATTCTCCTCGGTGTCGACATCGAGGACCTCGGTGTCGTAGCCGAGTTTGTTGTCAATGAACTCGCCAAAGGCGTTACCACGCAAGCGCTCAATCACAAACATTGTCAATGTATCGCCCGAGAGCAATGCAGTCTCGCTGCACTGACGGCGGAACAACTGGGTGTTGTTCACGTAGATAGGTTTGCTCGAACGGCTGATGTCGATGCGACCTACAACCTTGCCTTCGCGCTCCTCCTTTACAATCTTAATCAAGTTTGGTGCGTATGGACCCAAGTACTCTCTTACAGAGTCGGTCACCTTGCGCGACCAACCGTCCCAGTTTGCTGGGTAGGTGTAGCCGTTGCCCTCGCTCAACTTGTCGAGGTCGTTGTGGATGCCGTGCACCGAACCATCGTCGTTGACGCCGATGAACAACTGGCCACCCTCGTGGTTCATAAAGCCTGCGATAGAACGCATAATGTTGTAGACCTGACGGCTAACCTGAGCCTCCTTTGACTGTGGGTGGAATACCAATGACTGCTTGAACTCAACAGTGCTGGACTCCTCGCCGTAGTTGAACTTAGAGGTGGTCTGGCGTGGTTTAGTCACTACGGGCACCTCCTCCTCGCGAGTAGTGAAGGCGCAGATGTACTGGTTGATTTGGTTGCCTCGCAATGGTTTGCGGAATTTCAAGTAGCTCAAGCCCTTAGCATTGGTCTCGATAGAGTCCACGAAGAGGGTAATCTGATCACCCGCGTTGTAGTTGCTCAATGAGTCGTCGTTCAGAATTGGGAAATAGTGAACCACGCCAAAGCTGTCCTTTAGTGAAAGACCATCCTGGAGCAAGCGTACAACATTAAAGCTGAATTTCTTAGGAAGGTTCTCATCTCCGTAGAGTGAGTCAATGAGCCAGTTCTTGCTGAAGTACAAGGTTGGAAGACCGCTAAAGCAATCAATCTCTTTGACAATAACGTCAATAGTGCTCGGAAGTTGAGCGTCTGGTTGTGCCAAGAAATCAAACGCACGAACTCGCATCTGTCGTCCGTTTACCTCCTCCTTGAAATAGATGAACTTGCGTCCATCCTGTGTCTCGTTAATGCAATCAACTGTCAATGTGTAAGTCTTGCCTGCCTCAATCTGCTTCATAGTTTTAAATTTTTTAAATGTTTGATAATTAATTAGTTATTGTTTAAAATAGTTTTCTTTCGTATTGCTGATGCAAAGATATGTCAAAGATTTTTCTTAAAACTTTTTGTTATAGGTATAAAAAAAGACCACCCTATTTTTCGTCGAAATTTTACCGCAGAGGAGGCGAAAATCCCCCTCTACGGGAGGCGGAAAAACCGACGCGCGACCTAAAATCCAATCGGTTTGCGGGCGGTCGCCTGCTTGTTTATCAGCTCGTGCTTGCAGAATTCGTCAATCTCGTTGAAGCCAATCTGCTTGCCCGACAGGATATACTCGATGGTGCGCTGTCGTGCGATATTCTCAATCTGTCCGCCCGAGAAGTTGTAGCGCGCTGCAAGTTTGTGCGCCTCCTCCATTGTTATGCTATTGCCAAGCATACTGCTCCACAACTTCGCTCTAACCTCGTTGTTTGGGTTGTGGAACTCAATCTTGAAGAGGAAACGTCGCTCGAATGCCGAGTCGAGGTTGCAAGTGAGGTTTGTGGTGGCAATGAGGATGCCCTCCAAATCCTCCATCTCCTGCAAGATGATATTCTGTATGGCGTTGTCCATTTTCTCGACCGAAGGGTTGGTACCGCCGATGGCAGTGCGCTTGCCAAAGATGGCATCTGCCTCGTTGAAGAGGAGGATTGGCATCACCTCGCTCTGCTTGCATACGCTCTTGTAGCGCGCAAAGACCGCTTTGATGTTCTTTTCGCTCTCGCCTACATATTTATCGCGCATACCCGCGATGTCAATCTGCATAATGTCGCGGCCCGTTTGGCGAGCAATCTGCAAGACGGTCTCGGTCTTGCCCGTACCCGGAGTGCCGAAGAAGAGACACGCCACACCTTGTCGCATACCCTCGTTGCTCAGGCGCTCCTGAATGCCCGGCAGACTCTCCTGACTCAGAAGAGAGGTGAGTCGCTCTATCTGCTGTTGCTCCTCCGCGTTGTAGAACATATTCTTAGCTTTAATGGTTTCGTGGCTCTTTAGGTGACGCTTGCCGTTGTTGCGCGAAGGGCAATTTTTTCTGCTCGGAACGTAGTCTGCCAACAACTCCTCCTTGCACTTTCGTGTGAGCGAATATCGCTCGGTATCTGCTACGCCATCCTCGCATTTGTGCTCGATATATCCGTCTATTATAAGTCGGTGCTCTCCGTCGATGAGTTGTCGGTGTCGGATGTTTGAATCGCAATCATTGGGGTACCAGTGGTTGATAGAGGAGAGGCATAGTCCCTCTTTCTCGGATTCTGCCCATTGCGCGTAGTCGTAAATAACCAACAGCAACAATGATTGTGTGTGGATGTCATCCTTGTACTGCTCCACAACCTGGCATAATGGCAACTGCGGATTTGCCTTGCAAAGTTGCATCATCCAACTCTCCACCGCATCGAATGGGGTGTTGTTGCCATCGAGGTTGTTATCGAGGTGCGCCTCCAATTTGCCTACGAAATCTTGTATATCCAAACAATCAAGCCTCTCTGGTACGAAGACCGTGTTTCGGCGTAGTGCAGTTACCACGCCGCGAACAAGGGCGAAACCCTCGTAGCAAGAGCCCATCTGCCAAGTGCCACGACGCACCACCCAGCGTTTCTCCAGCAAACCATCCATCTCCTCGGAGTGAACCATAACAGAGATTCTTGAGCAATTCAAGAATTGACCTATGTCGCGCCACGACATAGCCTCGCCCGACTCGATGAGGATGGCGATGAAGACCACTTGTATGTCAGAGAGTCCAAGCTCCTTGGTTAGGTATGCGATGGGGCTCTTGACTGCTTTCCAAAACTTTGCGCAAAGTCGTGAGTCCTCGGCTTTGCTGAGAACTCTGTCGAGAGCAGAGATGATGGTCCATTCGGCTGGCTCCTGGTAGTTGTCTTCCTCCTCGTGTATAGACATAGTATCGTCAATGTTGAAGTGGAGGTCTGTGTCAGTGTGGCGGTTTCTGAAGTTTTTCATAGTCAAGAATTTTTTGGTTCGCTAATGTTTACTCAATGATTTCGACTGCAAATTTAAAGTGCATATTTTTCATAAAACGGTTTATTATAGGTATAAAAAAAGAGGTGTAAAAAGTCTAATAAAAAGTGCGCGCATTCTCGCGCGTTGCGTGGGTAGAGAGGGTGGAAAAAGTTGAAATTTTTTTGGGGTGGCAATTGTTTTAGAATGAGAGAGTTGGTGGGTTGGATGGGTAGAGAGGATAGAAAATTTTTGGCAAAAGACTTGACAAACCCTATTTTCGAGTTATATATTTGCACCGTCAATCGACGTCAATCGACACCTGGTTTTCAACACACACTTCTCTGTTGTTAAAAACCTTTTCAACATCACAACAAGCTGACTGCTCGGGACATTTCTGATGTTTTCGACAGCCACGAACAACCTTTTAACAAACTTACTAACATTTTACAACCTATGAATCGCACCCTTTTATGCCGTGCGATAGAGGGGTTGGTGTCGAGGTGCGGCTACCATTTTCAGGTGAATGACGAGGCGTACTATCCAACCACCGTCTGTCGCTATCCTGCCGCCTTTATGTCTCAACCGAAATTCGTGAGGATTGAGGGGCGCAATCACGGCCGAATAACCTACAACATCACCTTACGTTTTGCTTGCCAGGGGGCTAAACTCGCTCCGCAAGAGCGCCGCTCGGCACTCGAAGAGATGGAGCAGCAGATTATCGAAATCTTCGTCGAACTCTCGCGTGATAAGCAGATTGCCGTAGTCGACAACTTGACCATTGCCCCAAGTGCCGAGGCGATTGATACTCACGGCGCACTTGCAATGGTGGCGCAGGCCGATGTAACAACAATTTTCTAACCCTAAAACTTTCCAGAAATGAATCTTGAAAAAATTTCGAGCAACTTCACACCTCGCGAGCAGGGTATCTTCTTCGCCATCGACACCGAGCGAGATGAGCAAACGGACCTTGTGGTGGAGATTATAAACCGCGAGACGGAGGAGGTGGTTGCCACGCAGATGCTCCGCAATGTCACGACTGCGAAGGTGAATATTGCACCATATGTCGACGCTCCAGCCTACTATGAATCAGGCAATAGCAACGAGTTGTCGTTTACGGAGTTGCCTACTTTTCGCTACGCAATCCGAGTGGAGGAGACCGAGTCGGAGGCGATTCTCCTCTCGGTAAATCGCACCGAAATAGAGTTGCCCTCAATCGTCACGTCGCAACCCCTCTCGCGCCACATCTCGCTTGGCGAATACGATGAGGTCTTGATTGTGGCAGAGCCATACAGCGACCTCTGTGCCGAGATTACCACCAACCTCGGGGAGTCGGTTTCGGTGGAGCAGTATTGCAAGTCGGGCGCTGCCTTGCTCACAATCCCTACCGGGGAGTTAGACCTTGCGACGCGCACTTTCGACCTTCGCATTGAGTGTGGCGGTGAGGAAATTTGTGAAATCCACTACGCTGTAGCACCTCGCCACAAAGGTGCAGTTCGTATGGCGTGGCTCTCCGACGAGGGTACGATAGAGCGATACACTTTCCCAATTTCGAGCCGTTCGTTCCGCTCGGTTAGCAAGCGCACCACCTCGATGCTCATTGGCGAAATCACCTCTCAATGCAATGCCAAGCAGAGCATCACGGTCTGCTCGCGCTACGAACCTATCGCCACAATCAATGCTTTGGCGCAGATAGTCCACTCACCGAAGGTGTGGGTTGAGGAGCGTGGCAGACGACGAAGTGTCGAAATCCTATCGTCGGAGATTGAGTACAATCTCTTTGGCGCACCAGCCAGCATTGCGCTTGATGTCTGCTTGTGGCAGAAGGGGGTTGCGGTATGATAGCGCTCTATATTGATGAGAAACAGTGCGACATCGGTGCATTGCCAACCATCCCCATCGGTTTCGATGTGGCAAATCTCACCAAGGTTGAGGGTGCTCGCCAGGGTAGGAGCATAGAGTTGACCTTGCCAGCAACACTGCAGAACAACGCCCTCTTTGGTGCGGCGAATGACCTCTACGCCACTCGGAGATTCAATCTCGACCACCACTCGGCACGCATCGAGAAGGATGGTGTGGTGATTTTCAGCGGTACGGCACACCTGAAGGGCGCAATCACGAAAGATGGCGCGTGCGACCACTACGCAGTACGAATCGAAGAGGGTGGAGCAGAGTGGGTTGAGGGTGTTGCACGCGGAGCATTGTCCGATTTGGCGATTCCCTTTTCGGGCCATCTCAACCTTGCGACTATCACCTCGTCGTGGGAGGGCGAGCAGTCGGTGCGTTTTCTACCCATCTACCGAGGGGAGTACAACCTCCGCTATGGCTCGTCGGATATGCCTACCGAACGCATTATGCTGACCGACGACTACCACCCATTTATCTCGGTTGCCGATATGGTGAGGGCGATGTTGGCGGAGTCGGGCTACACACTGCGCAGTCGCTTCTTTGATAGCGAATTGGGGCGTTCGCTCTATGTGAGTGGCGACTTTTCGCGCACCGCCAACGATGTTGCCAAGGCGAAGTGCGACTTCCTTGCCCGTCGTGCGACAAAGGGCGAGGCTACCGCCGACCATATCGGCAGAGTCTACGCTACGAATGCCTTCGCGGCCCACTCGGTGGGTGCGATTGTGGATACCGCCAATCCGAATGTGGTGGATAGCGAGGGCGAGCTGATGAGCGATACCTTCTGTATGAATGGCTCATTCTCGATGACCGAAACGGGCGAGATGTCCTTCTCGCCAAAGATATCGGTACGCGCAGGATTTATTCTCCACCTTGAGTACACCTCGGAGTGTAGGATTCTCTCGCGTGAGCGATTGCAGGGGTTTGATACAGTCGAGGGGTTGTATGGCGAGCGTGTGGAGGCGACATTGGCAAATACCCACAAGGACTACCGCCAGGCACCAAATGCCAATTGGGAGTATCGTTGCTTTGTCTTCGACCACACCGAGGGTAGCAAGTACAAGATGTTGGCAATTTTCGAGGATGGTACTTCGTCGTTGCTGAAGGAGTGGTCCTCGCGCTCGGTGGAGGTGACGACGCCATCGAAGAAGATCTCTTCGCTGAAACTTTTCCGCTATGACGAGGCGAATGCGCAGTGGTTAGCCTATTTGAAAGATTGGGCGCTCTACAATGGTTATGTCGACGAGGTGAACGAGGTGGATGTGGTGATGGATTTCCGTATTGCGCCGCAACAAGTGGCGGCAGGCGAGCGCCTTGTACTCGATAAATTCTGGTTCGGAGGCGCAGCGGAGGGGATGAAGTTGACCCTCGGCAAGGCCACTTCGCTCCGCCCATACTTCACCTCGGTGCCGGGTTACAACGCGCCAATCGAGTTTAAGGATATTGCCCCTCGCCATATCTCACAGGCGGAGTTGCTCACCGCCGTTGGAGAGATGTTCAACCTCGTCTTCTACTCCGACCAGGTGCGCAAGGAGTTGATTATTGAGCCTTTAGAGGAGTTTTATGAAGGTGCGCCCGTCGTGGATTGGACGAGTCGCATTGACCACCTCGGCGAGATGGTCGTGACGGATGTAGGAGTGGATACGCCCCAAGACTTTATCCTTGCCTATCTCGATACCGATAGTGCGACGCAACGCTTCAATACGGCGAACGACACTACGCTCGGCGAGTGGAGTTTTCGCAACCCTCTCTACGGCACAAAACTCTCGACTCAGCGAGTTGGCAATACGCTCTTTACGACTACACTCAACACCGATGGCATCATTGGCTCAGCACCCTCGGCCTCGGTAATGCAAGTGGGCGATGCCGGAGCGGAGTTGGAGGAGGTGGATGCTCCAATCTCGCCACGCATAGTCTGCTACAAGGGGTTACGCTCACTCCCTGAGGGCGAGAGTTGGGGTACGCACAGACGAGAGACCGCCTATCCCTACGCCGCTTTCCTCGATGAGGAGACAAACCTCTGCTACGAGGAGCGCAACGGAATGGAGGGTTTGAGTCGCCACTTTCTGCCGATGTTGTTGCGTCGTCGCGATAGTCAGCAAGTTGCACTTGACCTCCGCCTCACTACGGCAGAGATTGCCACTCTCCTTACGGCAGATGGTGCGAAGCCATCACTGCGAAGCCGATTCCGCTTCGAGATTAATGGCGAGAGTTCGTTATTTCGCCTGGCGAAGATGGAACGATGGGACTGCGATAGCAATGTTGTGCGATGCCTTTTTGAACGTGAACTTAACGATGAACAATGATGAACAAGAGAAAACTGCTAACCACACTCCTGAGAAGGGTGGAACAACGAAGCATCAACGAATCTGTAAACCTAATGTGGGAGCAAGGGTTGCTTGACAAGCGAGCCGTCGAGCGACTCTACATCAACTCCGAAGTAGAACGCCGAGTGCGTGCTGGCGAGGTCAAGACTCGGGCGATGCAACAACTATCCGACGAGTTGGGTTGCTCCTACGAAAAGGTCAGAGCAGTAGTCTATAACAAGTAATAAATATGGAGACACAAATCAAAATCACAAACGAAGCCTCCGTTTGCACCATCGATATCGAGGGTGTAATCGGAGTACCCGAAGAGGAGCAGTTTGGCGACACAATACACAGTGTAGCCACCTACGAACGACTGCGCGAGGAGGTCGAGCGTATCAAGGAGATTGATGCCGAGGAGATTGTCGTAAACATCCGTTCGACTGGTGGAGACGTGAACGATGCTCTGCTCATCTATGAGTCGCTCACCGCCCTAAATGCCAAAATCACAACCCGTTGCTACGGATACACCGCCTCGGCTGCAACGATTATCGCCCAAGCTGCAAGCGAGGGCTGTCGCGAGATTGCCTCCTCGGCACTCTATCTCGTACACCTCTCGAGCAGTGCAATCGAGGGTAACGCCTCTGACCTGGAGGAGCGCATTGAACTGCTCAAAAAGACCGATGACCGCATCGCCTCGCTCTACGCCTCGCGTTCGGGAGCAAGCAAGGAGCAGATGCTTGCCCTGATGGGGCAGAATGGCGGACGAGGTCGCTGGCTCTCGCCCGAGGAGGTGGTTGGTGCAGGACTTGCCGATGCCGTAATCGGAGCGGAGCCAACCGCCAAACCCGCAGGGTTGCTCGATAGGGTGAGGGCTTGGTTCTCGCCTACGGAGAGCGAGGTGGAGCAGTGCGATAAATCGGCATCGGTCTGCGATGTAAACATCTTGCACCTGCCCGAAAACCTCCACTCTTCGGTCTCGACGATATCGTTCGAGGAGGGGCAGAACGCGGCAAAGCGAACCATCACAGCCGCCAAGGAGGACCCTCAGCTCGAGGGTATGGCGGTGTCGCAGAATGCGTTGGCATATGCCAATGATATGAACAACTTGAAGTTGCATCTTTAAAAACAAACCAAACAAACCAAAACACTTAAAAACCTTAAAATTATGATTATCGAAAATTCAAAAACCTACAATGTAAACGATGTTGAAAACCTCTTTTTCCGCCCTTCGTTCTGTGGCAAATCGGCGGAGGATCTTGGCATTCGCGTAATCTACAATATGCCGATTCCGACCAAGATTCCGGTATTCTTCCACAATAACAATATCCTCACCTCATTCTCTACGGGCTGGCAGGGTGGTTCGGCAGGTTCGTTCACCGACACCGAGGTGACTATGACCAAGGTGAAGGCGGAGTCGTCGTATGCTGCCGACCTCTACTTCTCGACCATCTACGAGATGCTCACCAACTCGGCCGAGGTTAATCTTGGCGACTTGAGTGGTACCGACCTCGAGACTGCCGAGACCGAACTCTTCCGTCGCGCTATCGTAGATAGCATCTACTCTACAATGTGGTGGGGCGACACAAATGGCGAGTACTCTAACTTCACAAGTTTCACTGGCTTCCTTCCGAAGATTGAACTCGCGTGGGATAATGGCGACACTACCAGCGTCGATGTTGAGAACGAGCAGGTGACCGCAGATGTGGAGTCTATCTTTATGAATACTTGGCGCAACGCATCGTCTCAGCTCCGCAACCTTGCGTCGGATGGTCAGTTGGCATTCTATGTTTCGTCGGACATCTACGACAAGTATCGCACAATGATTGACCAGAACAACTACAACGTGTTGAATGCGGGTATCTTGGAGGCGCGTCCAGTGCTCTACTATCACGGCATTCCGATTATCGAGGTTCCGATGGATAGTTTCTACACAACCAAGGGCAAATCGTTCTGCCTCTTGACCGACCGTCGCAACCTTATCTTGGGACTCAATACCAACGACTCGCCCGAGAAGGGTATCAAGATGTGGTACAATCCCGATGAGATGGAGAATCGTCAGCGCGTAGTATTCCTCGCAGGAACGGCGATTGCCGACTACTCGCTCATCTCGGGCTTCATCTATAACGAAACTGTTTCGCTCTAATGGCGATGACGGCAATCTATAAGCCGGTTGGTGGGGTAGAGAGTGCAACTCTCTATCCTGCCGATGCGGTGGAGATGGCTCTATTCTCGGGTGATGGCTGCGAGGTAGAACTCTCGGGCGAAGGGCTCTGCGTACCTTTGCTCGACGATGGCTCGCACTATGAGGAGCGTGCCGAGTGCAAGGGTGGCATACACAAGGTGGCGCACGCGCTCCATCTGGTAGCCGACAGAGCCAGTGGCGACGAGTGGTTCGATGCCGACTTCTTGGAGCGCGCCTCGGTGGATGGTGTTGTTGCCGTCATTACGCTCTACGATGGCAGACGATTGTTGCTCGGCTACTCTGCCCACTTCGGTGGTGAGCAACCCCTCCGCCTCGAATCGCTCGAATCGAGTTCGGGCGAATCGCTGCACGACATCCCCACTGCAACGTTGCGACTCGTGTCGTACGATACGGAATTCTCCCCCGAGATACTAAACCTCTAATTTTCAACAGAATAATATGGAAAATGCAAAGATAAAAAGCGTGGTCTGTGCCTCTGCCCAGAATAGCGCCGATACGCTCTATTCACTCTCGGCAAACAAGGTCGAAAGCAAAGATTTCTGGCGTTGGGGTACGGACAACAATATGCCCGAGGCGTTAGCCCTATTGTCGAGGCGTTCGACCGCCCATCGTCGCATTATTAACGACAAGGCCGACTACATCTCGGGCAAGGGATTTAATTATGACACGACGATTCCGTTGTTGGGCAATATCGTGAATCGTGCAAATGGCGAGGGCGAGTCGCTGCGTCAGGTGCTGAACAAACTTGCCTTCGACAAGTCTCTTTTTGGAAATGCCTTTCTCGAGGTGGTGACCGACGAGAAGCACACCTTCCTCTCGCTCTACCATCAGGATGCCACTCGTTGTCGCGTGGCGAAGGATTCGCAGCACATACTTCTCCACCACGATTGGAGTCACTTCCGCGCTTCGGAGGCGTTGTCGTTGCCTCTCTACCCTCAGTTCGAGAAGCAGAGCGACGGCACGCTTCGTTCGATTGTCCACTACAAGGATTACGAGCCGATGTTCGAGCATTATGGCGTACCGCAATATATCGCGGGAATGAATGTCTCGGCAATCGCCTACAAGACCGACCGCTGGAATATTGCTCGTTTGGACAACTCGTTCCAGCTTTCGGGTGTGATGATGATTGATAATGCGGTGGATAGCGAGAGCGAAGCATCCGAGTTGGCGCGCCTTGCCGAGCAACGCTTCGCTGGCAAACCTGGGCAGGTGATGTTCATCATCCGCGACGAGAGTTCCGACGATAACTCGCGCTTCATACCCATCGAGTCGCAGAACGATGGCGATTGGAAGGATCTGCACGACCAGGCGACCAGCGACATCGTGGTGGCGCATTCGTGGTTTCGCTCGTTGAGTGGTTTGGACTACTCGACAGGCTTCAGTGCCGAGCGCATCTTGCACGAATATGAGGTGGCACTGAACACCGTAATCCTCGGCGAGCAGAGCGAACTTATGGAGCCTATTCTGCACGCAATATCGCACATCTTGCTGATTGACTGCTCCTCGCTCGAGGTGATAAATCGCCCTCCAACACGCTCCAAGCCTATCTATATGAAGGTTTGGGAAGCTCGCAAGGCGGATGGTTTGGAGTACGACGAGGCGGACGAGCGTCAGCAGTTGTACCTCTCGGAAATCAGCAAGTACAACCTCAAATCGATTGATTAAAAACTATGAAAAACCTTATTACGAATGAACAAGTTATATCTTTGGCTTTCGCAGATGGCGAGTACCTTTCGCCAGAGGTGGTGCTCGATTCGGACATCGCTGCAGCCACTTCTCGCTATATTATCCCGATTGTGGGAGCAGAGCTATACGAAGCGTTGCTTAACGGCTCTCATCCGTCTCTGCTTGACGACTTTGTCGCGCCTGCTCTCGCAATGGCAGTCCGAACAATGATTCAGCCCGCGCTGAATGTCCGCACCGGTCAGACGGGGTTGCATATCTCCTCATCTCTGCGTAGCGACTCCTCGACAAAGACCGCCGTACACACCTTGCACAAGTCGCTGCGACTGCGACGTCGCGAGTTGTTGCGCCGCCTATCCAACCACCTAAGAGACCACCAATCGGAGTTTGCGGGCTATGACGCAAGCCGAGATATTATGCAACGTTGCGCTATCAATGGAGGCTACCTACAGAGTTATTAACGCTGCCATCTTGGGGCTTGCGGCTCTTTTTGCACCCATCAGACCGCTGATACTCTGCGCATTAACATTCATCGCGATAGACTTCGTGACGGGAGTCATAGCCTCCCGTTGCGAGGCAAGGCAGAGGGGTGAGCGGTGGTTTTTCACCTCGCACGAGGCGTGGCGCACCATTCGCAAAGCGGGGTTTGTAATGGTGACCATCGGTATGGGCTGGCTTATCGAGAGTTGCATCCTCGACTTCGTGACTCTCAACCTTACGCGCATTATTACGGGGGCGATATGCGGCGTGGAGATGTGGTCGTTCCTGGAGAATGCCTCGGTGCTGAGCGATGCGCGACTCTTTGCGTGGTTGCGCAACTATGTTAAACGAAAAGTAGAGAAGGAGATAGGAGAATATGACAAAGATTAGTAGAGGACTACGAAATAACAACCCTGGCAACATTCGCCTCGGCTCGTTCAAGTACAAGGGCGAGAAGGCGAAGAGTAGCGACTCGTCATTCCGCCAGTTCGAGAGCGTGGAGTGGGGCTACCGAGCGATGTTTGTGCTGTTGCACACCTACGCCACGAAGCACAACTGTCGCACCCTGCGCGAGATGATTAACCGCTACGCACCGCCTACGGAGAACTTTACCGATGGTTATATCCGTTGCGTAGCAAATGCCACCCACCTCTCGGCTGACGAGCCAATCTCGACAACCGACGGAGCAACGATGACCGCCATCGTAGCGGCAATGTCGGCAGTCGAAAACGGAGTAGCTGCCGATATGAGTGCCGTTTGGCAAGGTTGGAAACTTTTTGTTGCAGATTTTTAACGATTTTCCTACCTTTGTAGGTAGTTATGGGTGCATTCCGCGAAAATCTAACAACTCGTATCGCAAAGATACCTATGGCAATGGTTGTTGTGCCATTTGCCATAGGTATCTTTTTTGCTGAGGCGGTGGTGGTGCCGATGTGGTTGCTACTGCTCTGCTCGGTTGTCGCGCTTGTGGGGGTTATTGCCCTTGCGAAGTGGTGGCAAAACGTAGCACTCTTCACGCTGATTTTCGCAATTGGAGCGTTGCTCCACTCCTTCTCCTATCGCGGAGAGGTGGAGTACAACCGCCCACTCGAGATGTTACTCAAGGTGGAAACCTCCTCCGTTGTGCGAAAAGGTTATACCTCTGCCAATGCCGAGATTGAGGCGTGCGAAGCCGCATCCCCTTCGGGGCGCAAGGTTGTCGTTTGGGGCGATTCACTCATACGACTTCGAGCAGGCGATCGTCTACACCTCACAACCTCGATACATCCATTTCGTGCCGAGCGTGAACAGTATGCCGAGCTGATGCATCATCGTGGTTTTGTAGGGTCGGTGTCGGTGAATCATCGCGCCACCTACGAATATATCCCAGCCGAGCGACAATCCCTCCACGATTGGGCGGTCGAACGACTGCAAACGTCTATGTGTGAGGGTGATGCGCGAGCCGTAGTGTTGGCTATGACTACGGGCGAGAGGGGCGAAATCGGCGACACCCTGCGCCAAGAGTATTCGGCAAGTGGCGCATCCCATCTCCTTGCCGTATCGGGCTTGCATATCGGCATCGCTTTTATGTTGATTAACCTGTTGCTCTTTCCGCTGGTGCTGCTGCGCTACGGAAATGTTGTGCGTTCGATATTGGCGGTTGCGCTGATTTGGCTCTATGTGTGGCTCTGCGGTATGTCGCCAAGTGCGGTGCGTTCCGCCATAATGTTCTCGTTGTTGCAATTTTCGCTCTCCTCGATGCGCGAATATGTGAGCATCAACGTACTCGCTGGTGCGGCATTTATGATGCTCGCCTTTGACTCGCACCAACTCTTCGACATCTCGTTCCAACTCTCGTTTGTAGCGGTTGCTGCCATTGTCTTGTGGGCAATGCCGATATACCGACTCTGCGCTACTCGTTTCAAGGTGATAAATGCACTTGTTGGCCTTATGCTTGTTGGTGTAGCCTCTACTATAGCAACAATGCCTTTGGTCTCAAATACATTCTCCACCATTTCGACGGTCGGCATAGCCCTAAATATTGTGGTTATCTTCCTCGCCAATATCATCGTATTTTGTGGCGTTTTGGCGCTCGTAATTCCACCGCTTGCCATCGTTGCCGAATTTGCGGCAAAGGTTCAGAATCAGTTGGTTGCGTGGGCATCGTCATTGCCGTACGGACATTTCGATATCCACATCTCGGACACTGCGATGTGGGGCATATATCTGCTATTTGCGGTCGCGACATTGTTAATTTGGTTGCGACCAAAACGCGAAAAGATGCCGAAAATTGAGGGATAATTACTATCTTTGCAAATATGTTTACATCAGAGGAGTTTTCAATACTGCGTAGCGAGGAGGTCTACGAGGCTGTCAAGGCTAATATCGAGCGTAAACCGACCGATATAGCACTCGATAGGCGCATACCTCACGCCTCGGTCGTAGCCACGCAGGTGAAGAACTTGCAGAAGTGTCGCACGAAACTCCCATCCTACTTTGCCGTTCAGGCGATAGTGCCAACGCTTGCCTACGAACAGTCGTCGAGCGAGGAGTGTGCCGTACGTAAACGCCTTAAGGGCGAAAGTGTGCTGGACTTGACTTGCGGATTGGGTGTTGATAGCTTCGCCCTATCAAAGCGTTTCAAACGTGTTGTAACGCTCGAGCGCAACGAGATGGTTGCCGCGGTGGCACGCGAGAACTTCCGCAGACTCGGAGCAGAGAATATCGAGGTTGTATGTTCCTCTGCCGAGGATTTCCTCACCACCTGCACCGAACATTTCGACTGGTGCTTCTCCGATCCCGACCGCCGAGGCGAAAAGGGCGAGAAGCTGGTGCGATTGGAGGATTGCTCACCCAATGTGGTGGCACTTATGCCGACGTTGCAAAAAATCGCAGACCGAATTTGTATAAAATGTTCGCCTCTTTTCGATGTTGACGAGGCTTTCCGCTTGTTTGGCGATTGCACGGTCGAAACGGTATCGCTCGGAGGCGAGGCGAAGGAGGTGAATATCTATATTGACGGCTCTGCATCGTGCCTCAATGCCGTAGCAATCGGTATCGGCGAGGTGGCGTGCAGCGTTGAGGAGCGCAACTCCGCAAAGTGGAGCGCACAGCCGAGCGATCTCGCGCAATATCGTTACATCACCCTGCCCGACGTGGCGTTGCAACACGCACGAATGGTGGCGGTGGCGTTCGATGGCAGGTGCGATGTCTGGTCGAACAATGGCGTAGCATTGTCGGTAGAGAAGCCTGAGGGTGTTTTGGGACGCACCTTCGAGGTGGAGGCAATATATGAACTTGATAGTGCGTTCAAGAAGTTGATGAAGGGGCGCAAGGCGGAGATTTATCGCCGCGACTTCCCGATGGCAAATGCCGAGATTTGCAAGCGCTATCGTTGCTCCGAAGGTGGCAAGGAGAAGTGGTGCTTCACACGCATTGGAGATAGATTTTTGAGTATAAAACTCAAAAACCTGTAATTGATAATTGACAATTGAAAATTGATAATTAAAGGAATTTTTAATTTATGAAAATAGTTGTTGTTGGTAGTGGTAATGTTGCGGAGTCGTTGGCACAAGCGATAGCCGAAGTCGAGGGCTTGGAGTTAGTGCAGCTCTTTGCTCGTAACGAGGAGCGCGGTCGTAAGGTGGCGGAGTTGGCGAATACCGAGTGGAGCAACACCTCGCTTGCCGAGGCGGACTTGTACCTTATCTCGGTGAGCGACAATGCTGTAGCCGATGTTGCTAAGTCGTTGTCCATACCCGAAGGTGCAGTTGTGGCACATACGGCTGGATGCTGTCCGATTGAGTCTCTCGCGCCACACACACATCGTGCGGTATTCTATCCGTTCCAAACCTTTTCGGTAGGTCGCAAGGTCGATTTTCAGCAAGGCTACATCTTCGTTGAGGGTGCAACCGACCACGCCTTGCAAGTGGTTGAGAAAGTGGCGCACGCACTCACCAACAATGTCCTACCAGCCGATAGCGCACGCCGTGCGGTGATTCATCTCTCGGGCGTTTTTGCTTGCAACTTCGCCAATGCGATGTATGCCAACGCTGCCGAGGTGCTTGCCGAGGAGGGGCTACCATTTGACATCGTAGCACCCGTGATTGCCGAGACTGCGAAGAAGGTGATCGAATCGAAGAATCCTGCGGCATCGCAGACTGGTCCTGCTCGCCGTGGCGACACGCAAACGCTTGAGCGTCATCGCGCTATGCTTAGCAACCGAGAGCGCACAAAAGAGATTTATGACAAAATAAGTGAAGATATATGGGAGAGAACAAAAACTTTAAAGAGCTTTTAGCTGACGTTGAAGCAATCGTCTTTGATGTGGACGGTGTGATGACCGACGGTGGAATTATGCCTTTGGCGGATGGCGATTTCATTCGCAAGTATAACGCTAAGGATGGTTACGCATTGGCATATGCCGCATCACACGGCTTCAAGATTGGTGTCATCTCGGGTGGTTTTGGCAAGACTCTGGAGAGCCGTATGAATCGCCTCCACATCGAGCATACCTACCTCGGATGTATGGATAAGATTGCTGCTATCGACGACTTTATCGCCAAAACGGGCGTGAAGCGCGAAAACATTGTCTATATGGGCGACGATATTCCCGACTTGGAGGTGTTGCGCTATGTGGGCATTCCAGTCGCTCCGGCAGATGCTTGCGCCGAGGTGTTGGAGAGCGTGATTTACGTTTCGGAGCATAAGGGCGGTGCTGGTGCTGTGCGCGACATCATTGAGCAGGTTTTGCGCGTGAAGGGCATCTGGGCGTTGGATTCGAAGGGTGTCATTGCCGACGATTCGAAGTCGGTCGCATCGCGATAGTATGCAGGAGATAGAGCGCAAATATCTGCTTGCCAACGAGGCGTGGCGCGACGAGGTATCGTGTTCGATGCGCATTGCACAAGGCTACATCTGCAGTCGTCGTGTCACCGCACGCGTTCGCATCTGCGATGAGCGAGGCATCCTCACCTTCAAGAGCAAGAGTCGCGATGGTGGATTGAGCCGTTTCGAGTGGGAGCGCGAGATTCCATTGCGCGTGGCAGAGCATCTGCTTGGTCGCTGCAATGGCGTGGTGGATAAGGTGCGCCATATCGTTGAGTATGAGGCGCATACCTTCGAAATTGACGAGTTCAAGGGCGAGAACGAAGGCTTGATAATTGCGGAGGTAGAACTCTCCTCGCACGATGAAAAGGTCTCGTTACCTTCGTGGTGTGGCGATGAGGTTACGGGGGAACGATGTTTTTATAACTCCTTCCTCTCGAAACATCCGTTCAAGAGTTGGAGAAAATAAAGAAAGGGTGTCCGCTGGACACCCTTTCTTTGTATTGTGACGCTCCTACTTGTGCCATAGGATGCACGCCTCCGAGTCCCACTCTGGGAGTGGCTTTGGCTCGAAGTCGGAGTAGCCGAGCGCGATTACGCACTCTATCTTGCAATTCTCGGGAATGTTGAGGAACGAACGCAGGTAATCTTCTGCCATCTCGCCCTCAGGCTCTGCCTGGAAGCGCGGACGGTCGCAGGTGTGTACCCAGCACGATGCCATTCCGTGATCTACAATCGAGAGTTGCAACATCGTAGCCGAGATAGCGCAGTTCTCGCGCCAGAGGTCGGTCTTGGTGGTGTCGCCCATAACTACGATTGCGGCGGTAGCCTCGTGGAGGAAGCTCGCTCCGAAGTCGCGCAACGAAGCCATCTTGTCGAGGGTCTCGCGGTCGTCAACAATCAAAAATCGTGTAGTGTGCATATTGCGCGACGATGGCGCAGTGAGAGCATCGCGTACAATGTCGGTCAATACCTCGCGTGAAGGCACTTCGGGCAAGAACTTGCGTACGCTGCGGCGTTTAGCCAAAATCTTCTTTAATTCCATAATTCTATCTGTTTTTTGTGATTTTATCGGTTTTGCAATGCAAAAATAGTGAAAAATTTACTAAATTTGTAACACATTATATATAAATAGTCTAGTTATGGAGGGAACAGACAATAAATTTACAATAGCATTAATCTACGATTTTGACGGAACACTCGCTGCTGGCAATATGCAGGAGTACGACTTTATACCAGCCATTGGCAAGAGCAACATCGAGTTCTGGAATGAGGCAAACCACCTCGCCGAGGAGCAGGATGCCGACCAGATTCTGACCTATATGGCGGTGATGATTCGCGAGGCGCACGCCAAAGGGTTGTCGCTCCGTCGCGAGGCGTTCCAGGAGTCGGGTAAGAAGGTGACACTCTACCCAGGTGTGGAGGAGTGGTTTGACCGCATCAACGCCTATGCCGAGTCGTGTGGTGTGCAGGTGGTGCACTACATCAACTCGTCGGGCTTGAAGGAGATTATCGAGGGAACATCCATCGCCGATAAGTTCCGCAAGATATACGCCTGCTCGTTCCTCTACAACGTGGATGGCATCGCCTACTGGCCAGGTGTGGCGGTGAACTACACCAACAAGACGCAGTTTATCTTCAAGATTAACAAGGGCGTGGAGTCGGTCTACGACACCAAGCAGGTCAATAAGTTTATGGAGGAGAAGCAGCGTCCTGTGCCATTCTCGCGTATGATTTATGTGGGTGACGGAACGACCGACATCCCGTGTATGAAGCTGGTGAAGAACTTTGGCGGTCACTCCATTGCGGTCTACAATCCGAAGGATAAGGCGAAGCGTCGCGAGATGAACACCCTGATTCGCGACAACCGCGTAAATCACGTCTGTCCGGCCGATTACAGCGAGGGCAAGGAGATGGATACGGTGGTCAAGGCTATTATCGACAAGTGCGTTGCCGACTACAAGCTTTCGCTCTTGGAGGCAGAGAAATAATTGAGAAAGAGAGCGCGAAGTTAATATAGCGGCGCCAACCAAGTTGGCTTTATGGCGGCGGAGTCTAATGACTCCTTTATGACGGCAGAGTCTTGCGACTCTTTTATGGCGCGCGCCAAAGAGGGCTGAAAGCCCGATGCTATAAGTTATCGCGCTAATGGCTAAAAGCTAATAGCTTAATAATCAATATTTTAAGGGGGGGGGTAATTGCTTCGCAATAAGCCACCCAAATGTTAAACAATTAAAAAATACCCTTATGAAAACAATCAAGAAATTCGCGTTGTTGCTCGTGGCGCTCTTTGTGGTGCAGGGGGCGATGGCGCACGAGAGGACAAAGTCGGTTGTCGAGACCGACTCGACAAAGGTGGTGACCATTGTCAAGACAATTCCGAAATTCACGCCCAAGCACGATATTCGTGTTGGTGTAGGAACTGTGAGTCTGCCAACGCTTTTGGCGTTGGATGGCGAATGGGGTTATAATGACTATTACCCTAACTTCCGCAAGGATATGCTGTATGCCGACACCTATCTCACACCGCGTACCTTTGTGGGTAATTACTCGCTGACCTACACCTACCACGACCGCAAGTGGCTGCAGTATGGTGGTCAGGTGGTCTTTGGTGCTTCGACACGCTCGCGCAAGGATGCGCAGACTCACAACGAGATTGAGAATCAGAATCTTTACGTCCTCTCGGTGATGCCGACAGTCCGTTTCTCGTGGTTCTATCGCGAGGCGGTGCAGATGTATTCGTCGGTATCGTTCGGCTTTACCACCGACTTCGAAGATCTCTATATGTGGGGTGATGCTACACTCTTCGGTTGCTCGTTTGGTCGCAACTTCTTCGGCTTTGCCGAGTTCGGTCTCGGTATGTCTGGTTGGTTGCGTGCTGGCTTTGGTTATCGTTTTAACGCAGTTCAAAAGTAGGGAGGGTAGAGTTATGAAAAAGTATATTTCGATTTTGGCAGTTGTCCTTGTGGCACTTTTTGCAACTTCGTGCGAACTTAGCAGTGGCACAGAGCCTAATCCAAACAAGGCAAACACTTTGTTGTGGAACAGGACATCGGATGTGTTCGGTTGTATGACTCGCCATATCCTTGTTGTGGCGCAGTTGAACGATACCTTGCGCGGTGCCGAGTATGGCAACAAACCATACGGTGGCTACATCCCTACAATCACCGAGTGGGATGGCGCGTACAAGGTGGCGTATGGCTACGAGCGTACCTATACTATAACCACCGCAGGCAAGCGACTCGACGAGGGTGGCGAGTGGACCGTTGATGTGAAGTATGGCACCTATATGGAACCATACAAACTCGGCACAGTGAAGGGTGTTGAGGGCGAACCGATGAAGTTTAGCTTCGACTTCGACGATACCTATGCTTACAATTCGCTCTATCGTAGTGCGCTCAAGTCGGATGTTGAGTTGTGGTACAACGCTGACAAAGCGTGCCTCGACATCACATTCTCCAATGCGGAGGGTTTCTCGGTGGAGCACTATAGCTCTTCCACGCCAGACTATATCATCGAGTTTAAGACTACTGAACCGATGGTCTATGAGGCTAACGAGCTCTACTCTGGCGAGGTGAATATCCTCTACAAGGATAATGTTTCTCATACACAGCGAGGTGTGACGGTTGAGATATTCAATAAATTTGTTACCTTTGCACCGCTAAATTAGTAATTGAGAATTGAAAATTGAGAATTGACAATTATGGTAAAAACGACTCGTCGTTTTTGAGTTATTAATAATAAAAATACCTTTAATTGTCAATTGTCAACTATCAATTGTCAATTAAAGAGCCGAAGGCGAATATGAACGAGATAATTTTTGCAACAAACAATGCCCATAAGTTGGGCGAGGTGCAGGCTCTCTTGGAGGGTAAGTTTGCACTCAAGACATTGCGTGAGTGTGGCATCACCGAGGATATTCCTGAAACTGCCGAGACCCTCGAGGGCAACGCCCTGCTCAAGGCGCGCTATGTGTATGAGCGCACCGGCGCGGATTGCTTTGCTGACGATACGGGCTTGGAGGTGGATGCTTTGGGTGGCGCACCGGGTGTTCGCTCGGCACGTTATGCGGGTGATGAGCACGACTTCGATGCTAACAACGCCTTGTTGCTCAAGAATCTCGAGGGTGAGACCAATCGCACCGCACGCTTCCGTACGGTTATTGCGTTGATTCTCGATGGCAAGGAGTACTTGTTCGAGGGTATTGTTGAGGGAGCAATCATCGACCATATGACTGGCTCGGAGGGCTTTGGCTACGACCCTATGTTCGTTCCCGAGGGCGATACACGCACCTTTGCCGAGATGTCGGCAGATGAGAAGAACGCCATCTCGCACCGAGGACGCGCCGTGGCGAAACTGGTAGAATTTTTAAGTAATAAATAGAATATGGCTAATTACGAGCGCGAGGACAAATACGACCTCGAAAAGATTGAGCAACTGAAATATCACTACCGCGAGGTGTTGCGCCTCCTTGGCGAAGACCCTGAGCGCGAGGGACTTATCAAGACCCCTGAGCGTGTAGCAAAGGCGTGGTCGTACCTCACAAAGGGCTACGAGCAGGACCCTGTGGCAATTCTCCAGTCGGCAATGTTCAAGGAGGAGTACAAGCAGATGGTTGTAGTGAAGGATATCGAACTCTTCTCGGTGTGTGAGCATCATATGCTCCCATTCGTGGGCAAGGCGCACGTGGCGTATATCCCTAACGGAACTATCACCGGCTTGTCGAAAATCGCTCGCGTTGTGGAGTGCTTTGCGCGTCGTTTGCAGGTGCAGGAGCGCCTCACCGTGCAGATTCGTGACTGCATCCAGCAGGCTCTTAACCCTGTGGGCGTAGCGGTAGTTATCGAGGCATCGCATATGTGTATGCAGATGCGTGGCGTCGAGAAGCAAGGCTCAAAGACTACTACATCGGCATTTACAGGCATATTCCTCTCCGACCCGCGTACTCGTGAGGAGTTTATGTCGATTATTTCGTCAAAGTTGCAGTAAGATCTTCTGGCATCACCACTTACGATTTTTGAAGTAGGTGGTATAAAGGCTTTTAACAGCTAAAGGGCAAGTAAGGGAGCAAAAACCTTGCTTGCCCTTACTCATTACTATTCTATCTTCTCATTTCTCTTTCAACTCTCAACTCTCGTCTATATAAGTAAACTTATATCCTCACTAAAAATTTTTTGTAAAACTTTTGCGAATATGGCCCGTCGCCCATCGGCAGAGACCGGCGAGATTCGGTGCATCTCTTGTTTTTTATGGGTGTCTACTCGAAAAAACTTGATAGTTGCGATAACAACATTAGGATTTATTTTATAACTTTGTGAAAGGAAAATGAGCAAAATAGATACATCAGTATCATTTCTTTATTAATTTACTAACTTAAAACTTTCTTATTATGATTAAACATTTGGTTAATCAGTTGATGCTTCTTATCGATAGCGGTAAGTTGCTTCGTAAGCCGTTCAAATGGCTGTATGTCATTTCGGGAGCTCTTTGCTTCCTCCCATTTGTAGCCTTCTTGGTTGCGGTGTTTATGGAGGGTGACAGCCTTATGGTTGAGCTCGGCTACAACTTTTGGACAAACTTTGTAAGTGTGTTCATCTTTATCCTTTTCGGATACTCGTTGCTTGTACTTGGCCTCTTTGGTTACAGATATTGGATTAACCGCAGAGATAATCTTGATACCGCTGTTAAGGCTAACTCGCGCGCTGTGGCAATTCCTCTTATTGCAGATCGTATTCAGTGCATCGGTCAGATTAACAGCCTTCTCTTTGTGTTAATTGTGGCTAATGCTTGTGTGTTGGCGTATATAGCGTGTATGCTGACCAATGGTTTTGGCTTCTATTCTGATTGGGGCTTTATCTGGATGCTTGTCGGCGCAGTTCTCGGTATCGCAGTAGTGGCATTCCTTGCATATCTGAATCTCCTCTTTACGCAATTTATCGCAGAGCGTATCAGACTCGTTGCACAGATTAGCAATGATGTGCAGTCGATTGCTGTGGCAAAGAAGGGCGAGGATGAGAATAGTGTAGTGGATGGAGCATTGACTCTTCCAACTATCACCGATCGTGATAAGAAACTTGCACTTGGAGCTATCGCTTTGGCCGCTGTACTCGCATTCTTTGTAGCATTGGGTATCTCTATCGCAGACGGTGTAGTAGTGGGTAAGTCTATCTACAAGCCTGTTAAGGAGAAGGGCGTTGAGCGTGTTGCGAGAAAGCTTGATGGTTATGTTGCGTTCTATGGTGAGGTGCGCGAGGCTTGCGCTGCATCAGAGAATCAAGACACCGAAGAGACCTACGAGAAGATTAAGTACAAGAGATTGTATAAGTATCTCAATAACTACCACCGAAATAGTGAGTATAAGGCCGATGTTTTGAAAAAGGCTGATAACGCTTATGAGAAGGAGCAGTTGGCTCCACATAAGGCGAAGGTTGATGCCGAGGTTGCAAAGTGGAAGTCGTTTATTGAGGCTAATGATCCATCGAGATATCTCGTAGTTAAGACTCATACAAGCTACTACGAGGAGTCTATCTGGTGGTCAACATATTATCGTCCACAATTCTACTTTACACTTGAGTATCCGTTGGGTAAAATTAAGAATGCATCGGTAACTTATGTTCCTCGCAACTCGAATGGTAAGAGACATTCGCAGACAAAGTCTGATACCGAGAGCTTGGCTGACATTCGTTCTTATACCTCAAAGAATAAGGTCTACTATAGTAATGTAGATGATGGCAATTTCTGGGGTAAGTATTCGATGAGCGTAGTTATCAATAGCGTAACTCTTGAGGATGGCACCGTAATCTCTGCAAAGGCATTGGAGGAGGTTCCAAAGAGTGTTAAGCAGTATATCAAAGAGCCAACCGAGGATAATTTGGTCGCAGTTATTCGTGAACTCTGCGATTCGCAGGTTGCCTCGCGCGAGGAGTACACTACAAAGGCTTGGAATGCAGCATTGCAGGATGAGGATGCTCTCTGCTATGATTTCGCTATTAAGTACTTGCAGTAATTAGAAATATCTTTGTTCAACCAACACAAAGGCGCTCGGTAATCGAGCGCCTTTTTTCTGCATAAAAAAACTGTTCGGTATCGGTTTTGCAGGCGAAAAAGAGATATATATAAGTTGAACTTATATCCGAAGTGAAAAAAGTTTAAAAATTTAGTGTTAATTTTTTCACAATTCAAAAAAATGTTGTATCTTTGCAGCGGTGAAATAGGGGCTTTTGGGAAATGAGCTGCGATTTACCTCTCGCCATCGTATGAAATGGCGAAGATTTTGAAACAGAAAGATGATGTTAAACAATTAATAAATTAAAAACTATGGCTTTCAAGAAAGAAGATTTATTGAAGTATGGTATTACCGACACTACTGAGGTAATCTACAACCCATCGTATGAGCTCCTTTTCGAGGAGGAGACTAAGGCAGAGTTGACTGGCTTTGACAAGGGTCAGGAGACTGAGCTTGGTGCTGTAAACGTAATGACTGGTGTTTACACTGGCCGTTCGCCTAAGGACAAGTTCATCGTTATGGACGAGAACTCGAAGGATACTATCTGGTGGACTTCAGAGGAGTACAAGAACGACAACAAGCCTTGCTCGGAGGAGTCGTGGGCAGTGTTGAAGGGTATCGCTCAGAAGGAGCTTTCGGGTAAGAAGCTCTACGTTGTTGACGGTTTCTGCGGTGCTAACAAGGACACTCGTATGTCGGTTCGTTTCATTATGGAGGTTGCTTGGCAGGCTCACTTCGTTAAGAATATGTTCATCCGCCCTACCGAGGAGGAGTTGGTAGACTTCGAGCCTAACTTCATCGTTTACAACGCTTCGAAGGCAAAGGTTGAGAACTACGCTGAGCTCGGCCTCAACTCGGAGACTGCAGTAGTCTTCAACATCACTTCGCGTGAGCAGGTTATCCTCAACACTTGGTATGGTGGTGAGATGAAGAAGGGTATGTTCTCGATGATGAACTACTACCTCCCATTGCAGGGTATCGCTTCGATGCACTGCTCGGCTAACACCAACGAGAAGGGTGAGACCGCTATCTTCTTCGGTCTTTCGGGTACAGGTAAGACAACTCTCTCGACCGATCCAAAGCGTCAGCTTATCGGTGACGACGAGCACGGTTGGGACGACAACGGTATCTTCAACTTCGAGGGTGGTTGCTACGCAAAGGTTATCAAGTTGGACAAGGAGTCTGAGCCAGATATCTACAACGCTATCAAGCGTGACGCTCTCTTGGAGAACGTAACAGTTGACGAGAACGGTAAGATCGACTTCAACGATAAGAGCGTAACCGAGAACACTCGTGTTTCGTACCCTATCAACCACATCGAGAATATCGTAACTCCGGTATCGGCTGCTCCGGCTGCAAAGAACGTTATCTTCCTCTCGGCTGATGCATTCGGCGTATTGCCTCCGGTTTCGATCTTGACCCCAGAGCAGACTAAGTACTACTTCCTCTCTGGCTTCACCGCTAAGTTGGCTGGTACAGAGCGCGGTATCACCGAGCCTACTCCAACCTTCTCGGCTTGCTTCGGTCAGGCATTCTTGGAGTTGCACCCTACAAAGTACGCTGAGGAGCTCGTTAAGCGTATGGAGAAGAGCGGTGCTAAGGCATACCTCGTAAACACAGGTTGGAATGGTACCGGCAAGCGTATCTCTATCAAGGATACTCGTGGTATCATCGACGCTATCCTCGACGGCGCAATCCTCGAGGCTCCTACCAAGAAGATTCCAGTATTCGACTTTGAGGTTCCAACAGCTCTTCCAGGCGTAGATCCTGCAATCCTCGATCCACGCGACACTTATGCTGACGCAGCAGAGTGGGAGACTAAGGCAGCAGACCTCGCTGGCCGTTTCATCAAGAACTTCGGCAAGTACACTACTAACGAGGCTGGTAAGGCTCTCGTAGCTGCAGGTCCACACCTCGAGTAAAAATGTTTTAAGGGGCATTTGCTTCCTTATCTTCAAAAAATGAGATGGTTACATACTTCGGTATGCGCCCATCTCATTTTTCTTTGATAGCGTTGCAACTATCCCCTTAAAAGCATTTTTACGTTTGGTACAAAAATCCCTTGCTCAGAGCTGCTTTTTTGTGTGAGGTGTTGTCGCCTCGGGGATTTTCGTATGCCTTGCTCTCATCTGCTTACAATCAGTTTTCTTTCGAGGTGGGGGCATTTTTCTTTGATAGCGTTGCAACTCCCTCCTTAAAAGCATTTTTACGTTTGTCGCTAAATTCCTTAAACTCCCTAATAGCCTCTTAACAAAAAACGCCCTCGGTTTTCCGAGGACGTTTTGTTGTATGTTCTGTAGTTCTACTTCTGACTCTGCTTTGCCTTGTTGTAGAAGTACTCCAATGCTGGTGGTGCATCGCCAACCAAGCACTCGAGTTTGTAGTCTTTGCCCTGTACCGACTCCCACTCGTCACGAATCTCCTTCAACTTCTTAGGGCTCTTGTAGAGCTCGATGAAGGTGAGGCAGATGGTCTTGGCTGCGTTCAACATCGCCTTAGTACCGATAGATGTACCACTGATAGATGCGAAGTGCCAAGTGTGCGAGGTCATAGGGCTGGTGCAAGTCTGCACGCGGCAGAGAGGTACCACCTGCGACACGTCGCCCGTATCGTCAGAGCCACCGCCTCTAGTAGAGACCTTCTCGCGGAACGGACGGATGCTCTCGAATTTCGAGAAGTCTACCTCGTCCTTATTGCCAGCATTATGCCACAACTGCTTGACATACTCCTTCTCCTCGTCGGTAAGCATTACGCCACCCACCTTCTCGAGGTTGCTCTGCGCCAAACGCGCGAGGTGGTCGTTGCACAAAATAAAGTGTGTTCCGCTGACAAAGCTGTGTTTAACGGTTGTACCAGTACCCATAGCAGCACCCTCGGCAGCTGCCAAGGCGCGCTTCGACAAATCCTTCAATATCGCTGGATTTGGATGGCGGAGATAGTAGTAGACCTGCGCCTTATCTGGTACGATATTCGGAGCCTCGCCACCATTGGTAATGATGTAGTGCATACGGCAATCAGGGTGGATATGCTCACGATTGAGATTCATCATATAGTTGAACGCCTCCACAGCATCCAAAGCCGAACGGCCCTCGTACGGAGTAGCGCCCGCGTGCGAGGTCTTACCCTCGAAGTCGAAGAGAATTCCAATCTTTGATGATTGGGTGTTGCGGAGAATATCGTTGCGACGCGATGGGTGGTACGAGATGGCGCAATCTACATCCTTGAACAGACCCTCGCGTACCATATAGGTTTTGCCACCGCCACCCTCCTCGGCAGGGCAGCCATACAGGCGGATTGTACCCTGATGACCCTCAGCAAGCCACTTCGACACTGCAACCGCTGCAGACAATGCGCAAGTACCGATGAGGTTGTGACCGCAAGCGTGTCCGTAGCCTCCCTCGACCACTGGTTTGTTCTGTGGAGTTGTATCCTGCGACAAACCTGGCAATGCGTCGTACTCGGCGAGTACCGCCATTACCGGCTTGCCCGAACCGAACGATGCCACGAAGGCGGTTGGAATGCCCGCAACGCCACGCTCAACCTTGAAACCGTGCTCCTCGAGGTGCTTGATATACAAGTCTACGCTCTTATACTCCATATAGCCAGGCTCGGCATATTCGTGAACCTGCTTCTGGATTTTGTCGTAGGTCGAGAAGTTTGATTCCAACCAGTCGAGTCCGACATTCGATATCAGCATTACTGATGCGAGAAGAGTCTTAATCATATTCGGTATTTGAGTTAATAATCTTACTTAAAAAATCATTCGTTTACAACCACTTCTTATAGCGGAAGTAACCCATTGTCAATCCCGATGCGAGAATCATCAAGCCAATGGCAAAGATGTAGCCGAGAGGCAAGTCCCAACCATTTGGCAAGGTGTAGACCCACTCCAACTCGGGCATTACGCGGAAGTTCATACCATAGATACTCGCCACCAAAGTCGCGGGCATAAATACGACAGCTGCCACCGAGAAGATCTTCACAACCTCGTTCTGCTCGATGTTGATAAGACCGAGAGCCGAA
>JAZQWU010000219.1:0-10967 GCA_045632505.1 Alistipes sp.
CAACTTCTTGCGACCCTTTGCGCGGCGAGCAGCCAACACCTTGCGGCCATTCGCAGTAGCCATACGAGCGCGGAAACCGTGCTTGTTGATGCGCTTGCGGCGCGATGGCTGGTAAGTTCTCTTCATTGCCATAATCGTATAATTTTTATTGTTTTACGTTTCAATTCAGTGCATAGTATCCCTATGCGAGGTGCAAAGGTACAACCTTTTTTCTTTTTTGCAAAACTTTTTTGAAAAATAAGCGAAAAAATCTCTATTTCGACCATTTTCGCACCTACGCCTTACTCCTTGAAAAGGTCAATTTCGCCCTTCTCGACCTTGTGGTAGTAGTCGGTGAGGGTGGCGATAACGGGCGACACAACCTCGATGGTGTCGGCTACGGCGCTCTCGCCCTGACCCTTGATGCGATAGAGCATCGCAGCGTAGAGGGCGCGGAAGCAGAGTTCCATATCGCTCATCTCGCTCTCCTTGCCGAGGCGCGAACGCAACGACGAGAGGTGTGGCACCAGCGTCGCATATCGCTGGCGATACACCTCGCCAATCTCCTGCTGCTTCATTAGTCGGAGGTGCAGGTCGTGCAGATCGGAGATGAGGTGCAATGTGTGGTCGAGATGTCCCGACTCCTCCTTCTTCTCTTGTGCGAGGAGATTGGCGATATCCATATACCACGCCAGGAGCACCTGCTCCTGCTGCATATCGAGCTTGCGCGGCTTGACAAGTGTGGAGTAAATCGCCTCGGGCGAGAACTGAAGTGCGCGGAGCAAATCCTCCAACTGCCACAAGTACAAGATGTACTCGGCGATATTCTCTTTTCGTTTCTGTTGTGCTATGTCCATAAAAAAATGTATGCTTCGTAGTTGCTCGCAAAGGTAATAAAAATGTTTGTATATTTGCATAATAACAAAAATGTTTGTATCTTTGCACTACACTGCACAACAGTAACGAATACAATATTACAATAAAACTAAACAAAATCTATTATGAAAAAACTTTTTCTGTCACTTTTGATTTCGGCATTTGTGGTGCCGATGGCTATGGCGTATGTTCCACCAAAGACCAAGCATCCCGAGGTTGCATACGAGAAGTTCAAGATGTATCACACAATGTTGCCGCAGGTGGGCAAGCTCGACGTGTCGAATCCAGATAACGCAAACCGCACTCGTTGGTCTATCGGTTGCGAAACTCTCGACCGCGACTACGCTACATTCTCGAAGTACAAGCACCTCTTGGGTCCTCTCGGAGTAGGTTGGGCTCGTTTGCAGAGTGGTTGGGCAAAGTGCGAGAAGCAGAAGGGTGTCTACGACTTTGCTTGGCTCGACGAGCACGTTGACGGCGTTATCGAGCAGGGTATGAAGCCTTGGTTGAGCCTCAGCTATGGTAACCCTATCTACAGCAAGGATGGTATCACCTTGAACTCGTCGATTTGGACTGACGATGAGACAATGAAGGCGTGGGATAACTACGTTCGCGCTATCGTACGCCACTATGGCGACAAGGTTATGATGTACGAGGTATGGAATGAGCCAGACGGTAAGAAGGCGAACACTCCAGAGGTTGTTGCAAATCTCCTTATCCACACTGGCGAGATTATCCGCAAGGAGAATCCGAAGGCTCAGATTTTGGCGTTCGGTCTTTGCAAGAACTATATGTGCGACTACATCGCTCAGGTACTCGACATCTTGAAGGCGAAGAAGAAGTTGCACGTTCTCGACCGCGTATCGTACCACGTATATTTCGAGAATCCAGACAATGCAACCGAGCGTATCAAGGAGTTGCGTGCTACAGTTAAGAAGTACGACGAGCGTCTTGATATCTTCCAGGGCGAGAGTGGTTGCCCTGCAATCCTTGAGTTCGGTCACGCCCTCAAGTATAAGGAGTGGAGCGAGTTCAAGCAGGTGAAGTGGGATTTGCGCCGTATGGCAAACGACTTTGCGAACAATGTTCCGTCGTCAATCTTCACATTTGTGGATTTGCAGTATCCGAATATGATTCAGTCGTTCGGTATGGTGCGTATGAATCTTTTGCACGAGCCTATGTACAAGCGTCCTGCATACTACGGCGTACAGCACCTCTCGAGCCTCTTGCACGATGGCATCCAGCCAGCAAAGGTCGAGGTTAAGGCGTACTGCAATCGCAAGGTTTCGAGCGTAGGTCTTGCTAACAAGGATGGCGAGGTTATCGGCGCAATGTTGTGGTATGGCGACCTCACTCCAACCGACCAGCTCGAGAAGGATAAGGTGTCGGTAGAGTTGCTCGGCTTCGACGTGGATAACTTGGTATATGTAGAGCCTATTACTGGTTACGTTCACGACCTTCGCCCAGTTATCACTCGCGGCGGTAAGGAGGGTGGCAATGTAATCTGCTCGGGACTTCCGATGTGGGATTCGCCTATTTTGTTGGTTAAGAAATCAGCTCTCAAGTTGAAGAAATAATTCGTCTAACAAGGCGAGGTAATGGGTGGGTGTTCCTTTGGAACATCCACCTTTTTTGTGGCATTTAATGAGATTATCTTTTATCTTTCGTGCTTTTTGTCCCCCTAAGCTAGGGGGACGAGCGTAAGCGGAGGGGGTCTGTCCTCTCCTAACGCCTATTTCCTAACTCCACTCTCAACTCTCCACTCTCAACTCCTTTTGGCATATTTTTAGCACTACGACCGTGGGTTTTTATCACGTTTGATTATGGAGATTTTGATTCACTCGTTGTGTGCGGAGTTTAGGGCTTTGATAGGCGGTCTGCTCGCCAATATGGATGCTGACGTCACCACGACCGCCTCGCGCAAGGCATTGTTCGAGAGGTGTCGTGTAGCGTATTACGACCTGTTGCTTACCGATGATGCGCGGATGTTTATGAATGGCACCGATGCGATGTCGCGCATAAGGTGCGTGAACGTCACACTCCCCGTCTTTATCCTCTCCTACGACCTTACCGAGGAGTCCGTTACGGCATTGCTGGAGGAGGGTGTGAACCAATTTATAAGCCTTCCCGTTGCGGTGGATAGACTGCGAAGAAAGGTCGAATCTCAATATTGCCGACTCGTATGATTGCACTCCGAAACGAACTGCTCGTGGTGGCGGTTGCAACTCCGTTGTTGATGGTTGTGGCGCAGGGGGTGCGAATGGCGGTGAACTATGCTCGTACTTTCGCACGAAGGCGATGTGTGGGGCGTATTGCTGCGCTAATCTCGGCAGAGGAGGAGCCGAGTGACGAGGCAATATATCTTCTCCGTAGGCTCTACACGCGAAGCACTCTGCTCGATGCGGTAATCTTTGTTGCAGAGCATATCTATGGCGAGGCGTTGAATCGGCTCGCACTCGTGGTGGAGGTTTGCGAGGTAGACTACTACCTTTTGCGAAGGTTGGGCAGACGAAGTGGCGCAAGGTGTGTTCGGTCGTTGATGCAAATATCGCAAATTGCTACGGTTGCGCCAATGCTAGATGTTACGGAGTTGAGCGACGATGCAGACAACCGCCAGCAGGCGTTCTATCTGCTTATGGCGCGTGTGGCGTTGCATCCCGAGCGTTCGATATGCTACATCGCAAAGTTCTCGCCGCTGATGACTGCGTATGAGGTGGCGATGGTGACGCAACTGATGCGTAGGGTAGGTGCTCCGATGGCATATACGCCGATGCTGGTGTCGCAGAGCGAGAATATCCAACTTGTCGGGATATGCCTTGTCGAGCAACTCCTCATTGTGGATGCCGAGGCGCATCTGCAACGCCTTGCCGAGTCGGAGTCGGAGGAGGTGGCATTCGCGGCACTTCACGCGTTGTGCGCCATTCGGGGCGACATATCCACGCTGCAAGTCGCTCGGGCGATGAAGCGCTTTGTGCCGCATCATCGGGCATCTCTCTTGCGCCACGCCGTGTTGTCGTGCTATTCGTTGCAGTCGTGCGCCGCGGTCTTTAATGGCGAGGAGCGCAACCGCTTTCTTCAGATGTCGAATTCCTATAAATGTAGTATGCTATGCAACTAATCTCTGCTTTTTTGTTCGTGCTTTCGGTCGTGGTGCTCGCCTTCGCGGTGTTATTCGTGAGGCGTTGGCATAAAGGGTGTGAAAGGGCTTCGGTAGTTCGATTGTTGCGCGAACATATCGAGCACATAGGCATTTCGGCGGTGGTGGAGTACCCCGATACGCCACGACCTCTGCTGGCACTCCTCGATGAGGAGTATCCGCGTAGCGAGGCGATAGTAGTGACCGACCTGCAACACTACCTCTCGTCGTTTGGCGAGTTGATTCGGCAATATAACCTTGTGCGCGTCAACCATACCCACCTCGAGGGTGTGCGTGCGCTCTATCGCTCGCGCCATCGCGCTTTCAGACGGGTGGTGCTGGTTGACCTTCCCGTAGAGCATCGCGCGAATCTTTCGGCAGTGGTTGCCGAGGTGGCATCCTACGATTATATTCTACACTTGCAGGGCGAGAGCATCGTGGAGCGCGAAGCGATAACCTACTGCGCCAATGTTGTCGCCTCGCATCACAATGCGGAGGATGTTTCGATGCGAACGATTGTTGGGGCGGAGGCGCGTTTGGTGCGCAACAACCTACCTCGCGGAAAGATGGGGCGCGAACTGCTCGCCGATAGGGCTTTAGCGTGGCGGAAGGGTGGTGGCGCGTGGTCGTTGGTTGCACTGTTTGCACCTACGATAGTTGCGCTGATTGCATACCTTACGGGGAACGTATTGATGGTTGCCGTAATGGCGGTTGTGATGGCGGAACTCACTGTCTTTATGTATGTTTCGTGTCGTGTGGTGACGAAAAAGAATTTATTTGTGACACTTGGCACAATATTATCTCATTTTTATCGCTTTATAGTTGAAAGAGTCAAAAATAATTACTACCTTTACCAAAGGAGCAGTAGTGCCAAAAAGCGAAGTGTGCAACCGCTGAGAGCCTCTGTTCGTGCGAAGAGGAACAACCTTGAACAACTATGATAAGAGAGATTAGAGAGTATCTTTTGCCTTGTGCCTTCAATGCTGCGGTGCGTGCCGGTGCCGAGATTATGAAGGTCTATAACAACAGTGGCGATATTGATGTTATGGTCAAGAGCGATAATACGCCACTTACCATTGCCGACCGCCTTGCCCACAACAAGATTAAAGAGGTGCTGGGCGAAACCCGTATTCCGATTCTCTCGGAGGAAGGGCGCGAAATGCTCTACGACGAGCGCAAGAACTGGGAGATGTTCTGGCTGGTCGATCCGCTCGACGGAACTATTGAATTTTTGAAACGCAACAACGAATTTACCGTAAATATCGCCCTGATGCACAATAACGAGTGTGTTGGAGCGGTTGTATATGTGCCATATCTCGGTAAGGCGTATATTGCTGAGAGATGTGGTGGTGCGATGCTCCTCGAGGGCGTAGAGGCGGCTGAGGATGCAGCCTATACAAACGAGGAAATTCACACGAAGACGCAGATGTTGCCTTTGTCACGCGAACCGCACGAGAAATTTCGCATTGCGGTGTCGCGCTCGCATCAGACTCCCGAAACCGTCACCTATATCGAAGATGTGCGTGCGGAACATCCCGAGATTGAGATTGTGGAGCAGGGTAGCTCCTACAAGTTCTGTATGATGGCGGAGGGTGCGATAGACTACTATCCGCGAACTACCGCGACCTACGAGTGGGATACTGCGGCGGCGGAGTTGATTCTCGTCGAAGCTGGTGGTGCAGTCTGCTCACTGCCTGACCACAATCCTTTGCGATACAACAAACCAGACCTACGAAATCCGTGGTTTGAGTGTCGCCGATTCCGATAGAGGAGGTCGGAAATTATCTACTTTAGGCGTGTGAAAACAAGTCGTCATTCCGAGCGAATAAAATGAGCGTGGGAATCTCCTTGCTACCTGATATGTAGGAGATTGCCACAGTCGCTCCGCTCCTTCGCAATGACGGGCACGCCTTAAGTAGATAATTTTAGTAGGAATTACTCGGTTAGAGTAGAGAACTCACGATATTGCTCGCTCTCCGATGATAGTGGGGCGAGTACGAAATAGACTTGGATGCTGTCGCGTAGGCTTGTTGCCAATGCGATAGCATCTTTTTCGTCGGATGCCATAAAGGCGGTTGCGAGGGCATCTGCCGTAGCGCAACGCGGCGCAATAATGGTTGCCGAGAGGAGCGTTGTGGTGTGAGAGTGTCCCGTCTGCGGATTTAGGGTGTGGGATATTCGCTCGCCTTGCTCGTTGTAGTAGAAACGGCGATAGTTACCCGATGTGGCAAGTGCCGCACCGCTAATCTGTACTACGCGCTGCTGGTGCGCTCCAGGGGTGTTGTTATTGTCGAATGGAGTGTCTACACCCACGCGCCACGCAATACCACGCGCATTGACTCCCTTGGCGCGAATCTCGCCGCCAACCTCTACGATGTAGTTCTCTGTGCCTTGTCCGTCGAGCCACTCGGCAATTAGGTCTACGACATAACCCTTGGCGATGGAGTTCAAATCTATCTGTAGGCGCGAATCTTGCTTTATGATGCGGTTGCCCTGAAGACTAAATTTTGAGAATCCGACAAACTGAATGAGCGAATCCACGTTTGGTTTTGCTTCGCGATTCTTCGCGGCAAAGCCATAGGCCTCAACCAATGGCTTTACGGTGATGTCGTAGCGCGGAGTTATGGCGTTTATCTTCGCGGCAATCTCGATGTTGCGGGCGATGTGTTGGTCCACCGAGTCGCACTCGTTGCGATTTACGCGGCTCAGCAACGACGTAGGATTGAATATAGACATCGAAGCGATGGCCTCGAGGTTGATGCGTTGCATCTCGTTGAAAATAGCCTCGCTCGGGAGCGTAGTTTCGGCGACGATATGGTATGTAGTGCCGAGCATCGCACCATCGACGGTACGATATTGTGGCGTAGTGCTACAACCCACCAACAGCGTAGCAAGCAGAATAATCAGAAACCTCATTTTGCGTTGAATTTGCGTTCGAGCAACGCCTCCGAGTCGCGTACAGCGAAGCGATACCAGTCGTAGAGCGTGCGAGTGCGCTTCTCGTCGGAGAGACGCCAATCGTCGCACTCAAGTCGCATACGTTGCGAGAGCATATAGATAAGAATCGCCGCCGATGCCGATACGTTGAGCGAATCGACCATTCCGCACATAGGAATCTGCAGGAACTCGTCTGCTTCGGCCATAATCTCCTTCGATACGCCAGTCTTCTCGGTGCCGAATACAAGCACGAACTTACCCTTCTTAACGTCGAATGTCTCGGGTGTGCAGCTCTGTTTGTGCGGGGTGGTGGCGATAATGCGGTAGCCCTCGTTGCGTAAATCCTTAATCGCCTCGGTTGTGTTGGCGTGACGTTTGATGTCAATCCACTTGTCCGTACCGAGCGCAATGTTGAGGGTAGGCAAGAATGGGCAATCGTCCTCTACGGTGTGGAGATTTTGCACACCAAATGCCTCGCAGTGGCGAACAATCGCGCTAGCATTCTGGGCGTGAAACATATTCTCGGTCATCACCGTCAAGTACTCGGTGCGCATATCGAGCGCGTTGTTGAGCGTATTGATACGGCTCTCCAAGAGGAACGACTCGAGGTATTCGATGCGCTCGCGCAACTCCTCTAAGGTGAGATTATTTTCGGTATTTGTCATCTTCGTCAAGAATCTTTAGGTAACTTTCGTAGCGCGAGAAGGCAATCTCTTCGCGCTTTACCGCCTCAATAACGGCGCAGTGAGGTTCGTGTGTGTGGGTGCAGTTGAAGAATTTGCACTCGCCAGCACGCGAAATCATCTCGGGGAAGTAGTGCCACAACTCCTTATCGTCGATATCAATGAGTCCGAAGCCCTTAACACCTGGGGTGTCGATGATATAGCCATCGGCGGTGCGATACATTGTTGAGAAGGTTGTGGTGTGCTTACCCTTGTGGAACGAGTCCGAAATCTCGCCCGTACGAATCTCTATCGTAGGGTCAATCGCTCCGATAAGTGTAGACTTTCCAACGCCCGAGTTGCCCGAAAGCAGAGTAGTCTTGCCCGACAACATCTCCTTCACGCGCTCCACACCTATGCCCTCGGTTGCAGAGATGTCGATAACCTCGTAGCCAGCACCCTCGTAGATGCGGTGAAACTCGTCGATTGCCTCTGGCGTGTCGCGCAGAAGGTCTATCTTGGCAAGGAGTATGGTTACGGGAACTTTGTACGCCTCGCAGGTGACGAGGAATCGGTCTATAAATTCGACTGCGGTGACAGGTTCGGCGAGCGTCACGACCAACATCGCGCGGTCGATATTTGCGGCGATGATGTGCGACTCCTTCGAGAGGTTCGAGGCGCGACGGATAATGTAGTTGTGGCGCGGAGCAATATCAATGATTACCCACTCGCCATCCTCTCCGCATTCGCAGTGTACGGTATCGCCCACAACAACGGGGTTTGTCGAACGAACACCGCGCAGGCGCAACTTGCCTCGCATACGGCAACGCAGTATCTCGCCTTCGTGTAGCACCTCGTACCAACTGCCTGTGGCACGCATTACCAATCCTTCAATTCTCTGCATCGGCTATTTTGTGGGAGTTGGGGTGTTAGACATAATTGCACTCTTAGCCTCGTCCCAATATTTGAGGAGCGGCTGTGTTGTTTCGCGAACGATGTCGAACGAAACTGAGTTCTCGAAATATTGCGATTCGATAAATTGCAACGAGTTGTTCAGACTAAAGATTGCGGCGTAGAGCATACCCAACACGATGATGCCCTTGATGAGCGACAATACCACTCCGAGAAGTGTGTTAATCCAGCCTAAGCCGATGAATGATAGAATCTTAGCGAGAAGTTTTGCCAAGATAGAGGCACCAATCAGCACAGCAACAAAGGTGATTAAAAATCCTGCTACTACCGAGAATCGTTCGTCAATGTTGAGCATTGCGCCCACCTCTGCGCCATAACCTATGGCGAGAACAATACCGAGAATAACTCCACCGAGGCTGAGCAACTGCGAGATAAGTCCGCTACGCCAACCAGTTACTACCGCCCACGCCAGGGCAATAAGGGTAAGAATGTCGAAAAAATTCATAAATCTATCTAAATAATCGCACGAAGTTAGCAAATTATTTGCGAATTTCCTATCTTTGCACCTATAAATTAGTGAAACTATGCGAAAGTTAACTCTCTATATTATACTTATTGCAGCTTCTATTATGACAGCGTCGGCTCGTGAGGTCTACTCGCTTAATAGTGGCTGGAAGTTCTTCTATGCTGAGGAGAATTCGAGCGATAATGCGCGCGAAGTAACATTGCCTCACACCTGGAATTTGGACGCTTTTGTTGGCAATGGCTCCTATCGCCAGACCTCGGCAAACTATCAGCGCACACTCTTTGTTCCAAGCGAGTGGAAGGGAAAGCGACTTTTCCTCCGCTTCTATGGTGTGCAGAGTGTGGCAGATGTCTTTATCAATGGTCGTCACATTGGTGATCACTACGGAGGCTACACCGCCTTTGCATTTGAGATTACCGATAAGGTGTCGTATGGCTACAATAATGCCCTCCTCGTTGCCGTGGGTAATAGTACGCGCAGTGACGTTCTGCCAACCTCAATCGAGGAGAATCGCTATGGCGGAATCTATCGCGATGTCGAACTCATCGTCACCGACAAAACCACCATCTCGCCTCTCTACTATGGTACGGAGGGTGTTATGGTGCATCAGACCGAAGTGTCGAAGGAGCGTGCATCGGGACGCGTGGATGTAGCCTTGCTTGGTCGTAAGGATGCTATTCACAACGTGACTATCGACTTCCTCGCGCCAGATGGCTATGTGACTGTCTCGAAGAGTGTAAAGGCGAAGATTGACGGCAACCTTGTGGCAGTGCCGTTCACGATAGATAACCCAGAGTTGTGGTCGTTGGGACAACCGCGCCTCTATACCATTCGTGTTTCGGTGGGTGAGGAGAGCGTTGAGGTGAAGACCGGCTTCCGTCGTGTGGAGTGCACCAACGATAAAAAATTCACCATAAATGGTCGTCGTGTGCGTGTTCGTGGTGTCTTTGTTGGTCACGACCGTATGCCGAATGGAAATGCACTTTCGCGTGCGGAGATAAGTTCCGACATTGCAATCATCCGTGAGATGGGTGCTAACGCAGTGCGTTCGGTTACAGGCCCTCACGCACAGCATTTCTACAACGAGTGCGACCGCCTCGGTATGGTTGCGTGGGTAGATTTTCCGTTCACTCGCGCTCCATTCTTGAGCGATATCCCATACTATTCAACTCCGCGATTTGAGGAGAATGGTTTGCAGCAGATGCGTGAGATTGTGTTGCAGAATATCAACCACCCATCGGTGGCAATGTGGGGTGTATTCTCGTTGCTTCGCGGAAACTCGAAGCAGCAGATGGACTACATCCGCAAGCTCAATGCTACGGCTAAAAAACTCGACGCAACTCGCCCTACGGTGGCATCGAGCAACCAGGATGGCGATATAAACTTCATCACCGATTTGATTGTTTGGCAGCAGGCAGTGGGTTGGGAGAGTGGTGAGATTACCGACCTCGACTTGTGGCAGGGTGCTTTGTCAACAAGTTGGAATCATCTCCGTCAGGCGATAAGTTATGGCGAGAGTTGCAACGCAGTATTGTTCGCCGATGGTGTTACTAAGTCGCACGGCAATTCGCTCCTTTTGCGCCAGAAGCAGCAGCGATTCCACGAGGGTTACTCGCACCACGTAGATGAGAACCTCTTCTGGGGTGTTTGGCTCAATTCGATGTTCGATATGGGTTCGGCACGCTATCAGCGCGGAGTGCGTAATTCGGGAATTGTGGCGGGTGACCACAAGAGTTGCAAGAATCTCTTCTACCTCTATAAGTCGCAGTGGAATCGTCGTCAGCAGACACTCTATATCACTGACAAAGAGCACGATATCCGTTCCGACGAGAAGCAGGTGCTGACCGTCTACTCATCGGTGGGTAGACCTGTGATGACCATCAATGGCGACACTGTAGCGTGTGAGAATGTGGCACGCACAATCTATCGCACCGATACC
>JAZQWU010000220.1:0-7316 GCA_045632505.1 Alistipes sp.
TACAATGCGTGACTATTTCAATCAGCACGGTTGCTTGGAGGTTGAGACTCCAATTCTTCAGCCAATTCCGGGTGGTGCTTCGGCTCGTCCGTTCATCACTCACCACAACGCTCTCGATATCGACTTCTATATGCGAATCGCAACTGAGTTGTACCTCAAGCGATTGATCGTAGGTGGCTTCGATGGGGTTTACGAGTTCGGTAAGAACTTCCGTAACGAGGGTATGGATAGAACTCACAACCCAGAGTTTACTTGTATGGAGATTTACATCGCATACAAAGATTACCGCTGGATGATGGAGTTTACCGAGAATATGTTGGAGCGCATCGCTTTGGCTGTTAATGGCACAACAGAGGTTGAGATTGACGGCAAGCAGATTTCGTTTAAAGCTCCATTCCGTCGTTTGACTATGACCGATGCTATCCTCGAGAAGACTGGCTACGACATCACAGGTCAGAGCGAGGCTGAGTTGCGCGAGGCTTGCAAGCGTTTGAATGTTGAGATTGACGACACAATGGGTAAGGGTAAGCTCATCGATGCTATCTTTGGTCAGTACTGCGAGGAGGATTTGGTACAGCCAACCTTCATCTGCGACTACCCAATCGAGATGTCGCCACTCTGCAAGCGTCACCGCGACAATCAGGACTTGACCGAGCGTTTCGAGTTGTTCGTTGCGGGCAAGGAGTTGTGTAACGCTTACTCGGAGTTGAACGACCCAATCGATCAGTTGGAGCGTTTCCAGGAGCAGATGCGATTGTCGGAGCGTGGCGACGACGAGGCGATGTTTATCGATATGGACTTCGTTCGCGCGTTGGAGTACGGTATGCCAAACTGCTCGGGTATGGGTATGGGTATCGACCGCCTCACAATGTTTATGACTGGTCAGACCTCTATTCAGGATGTGTTGTTCTTCCCTACAATGCGCCCAGAGAAGAAGGTTGTTGCCGATGCAGTTGAGGTTTATACCGAGGCTGGCGTGCCAGCAGAGTGGGTTGAGGCTATCCAGAAGATGGGTTACATCACCCTCGAGGCGTTCGCAAACACTGCGAAGAGCGGCGGTATGAAACTCTTTAACGACCTCTGCGGTTTCAACAAGAAGAACAAGTTGGGCTTGGCTACTGCCGAGATTAAGGCGTGGATTGAGTCGAAGAAGGAGTAATAGAATTTTTGAAAACATTATTAAACTTAAATTAAATATTTGAAAACTATGGCAAGAAAGAAGATTGTAGCTGGTAACTGGAAGATGAACACATTGCCAGCAGAGGGTGTTGAGTTGGCAAAGAATGTAGTAGCTGGTCGTGGCGAGGTTTGCGAGTGCGTAAACTTCATCGTATGCCCTCCATTTACTCACATTTCTCAGGTTGTTGAGGCTGTTAAGGGTTCGGACGTTGCAGTAGGTGCACAGGATTGCGCTACTGAGGCTAAGGGTGCTTACACTGGTGAGATCGCTGCATCGATGATCGCAGCTCTCGGTTGCAAGTACGTTATCCTCGGTCACTCGGAGCGTCGCCAGTACTACGGTGAGACTTCGGAGACTTTGAACAAGAAGATGGCTCAGGCTTACGCAAACGGTCTTACTCCAATCTACTGCGTAGGTGAGAACCTCGAGGAGCGTGAGGCTGGCAACCACTTTGCAGTTTGCAAGGCTCAGATTGAGGAGGTAGTATTCAACCTCACCGAGGAGCAGTTCGCTAACCTCGTTATCGCATACGAGCCAGTTTGGGCTATCGGTACTGGTAAGACTGCTACTGCAGACCAGGCTCAGGAGATTCACGCTTACATCCGCGAGGTACTTCGCGAGAAGTTCGGTGCAGCAGCTGAGGAGTGTCCAATCCTCTATGGTGGCTCTTGCAAGCCATCTAACGCAGCTGAGATTTTCGCTAAGGCTGACGTAGACGGTGGTCTTATCGGTGGTGCAGCACTCGTAGCAGGTGATTTCCTCGCAATTGGTAAGGGCTTCTAATTAGAGAAATCCTCCTCAAAAGCACTTTTTAGGTGCAAGAAGTTTTTTGGGCTGTCGCTTGGCAGCCCAAAATTTTAATAAAATACCTTTAATTGTCAATTATCAATTTTCAATTGTCAATTAAATTTATGGAAAGATATATAAATATCAACGACTACGACTATCCGTTGCCGGACGAGCGAATTGCGAAATTTCCGCTCTCGGAGCGCGATTCGTCGAAGTTGCTTGTCTATCGTGGTGGCGAGATCTCCGAAAAGCACTTCTCGGATATTCCGAGTGAGTTGCCCGCAGGCTCGTTGCTCGTATTCAACAATACGAAGGTGGTGCGAGCACGCCTTGTGATGCACAAGCCGTCGGGTGCGCGCGTTGAGGTGTTCTGCCTCGAGCCACACACCCCTGCCGACTACGAACACGCATTCTCTGTTAAGGGCGAGTGCGAGTGGTCGTGCATCGTCGGTAACCTCAAAAAGTGGAAGGATGGCGCAGTGCAGATTCCGTTCGAGTACGAGGGCGAAAACTACACCTTGCAGGCATTCATCGCCGAGCGAGGTACACGCGAGCATATTGTCCGCTTCGAGTGGAGCGCACCGATGACATTCGGTCAGCTGCTGGAGTATCTCGGTCGCATTCCTATTCCGCCATATCTCAATCGCGAGAGCGAGGAGATTGACAATACTCGCTACCAAACGGTCTACTCGCGTTTCGAAGGCTCGGTGGCAGCACCTACCGCAGGTCTGCACTTCACCCAGCCACTCATCGAGCAGATGAAGACCAAGGGTTTCGACTTCGCGGAGGTTACGCTTCACGTGGGTGCTGGCACATTCCTCCCCGTTAAGGATGAGGATGCTACAAAGCACGCTATGCACACCGAACATTTCGACGTGACGCTTGACACCTTGCGTAAACTTCGTGCAAACTACGGCAAGATTGTGGCGGTAGGTACAACCTCGGTGCGTACGATGGAGTCGCTTTCGGCATTGGCGTGGCGCATCAAGAATGGTCGCAACTACGACGATGGAGTAGTGGGGCAGTGGGAGTTGTACGACATCCCTGCGGAGTTCTCGGGCGAGGAGGCTCTCGATATACTTATATTATATATGGAGCAGAATGGACTCGAACGTCTGCGTGCCGCAACCGAGATTATGATTACACCTCTCGGTTATAACTATCGCATCGTGCGTAATATCGTAACTAACTTCCACCAACCAAAATCGACCTTGCTGCTGCTTGTGTCGGCGTATGTGGGTGATGATTGGCACAAGATTTATGACTATGCGTTGTCGCACGAGTTCCGATTCCTATCGTATGGCGACTCATCTTTGTTGATGAGATAGTACGAGTTAATGAGATAAGAAAAGTGGCTGTCGAAATTTCGACAGCCACTTCTTTGTTTGCGACTTAGGGTTTAATAAGTCAATTCGTCCTCCTCAGTGCCAAAACCTGGCAATAGAGTGCTGTTTCCGTAACCGCCCTCGACGGCTACCTCGAAAAACTTAACTTCTGGAGCAGAATAGCTCAACAAAATCTTCTTCATAACTCAAATCTTTTATATTGTTAAACCATCTGTGAATTACTCAATCTCGTCGATGTGAATGCAGTTGTCGGTGTTTGTTTCACTTGCTGCAGCCCACTTGCCGCCGTAAATCTTCTTGTAGAATGCGATGTACGCTGGGTCAGGAACGATGTTGTTGTCTGCATCCTCCTTTGTTACCTCAGTTGAGGTGAGAGGCTTGTAAACCGCTACGCCATTCTCCTCGGTGAAGGCGATACGACCACCCAACTGACAGTTGCCTACAAGGGCAGTGTTTACGCTACGGTGCGAGCCGGTAATCATACCAACACCTACGATTGGAGCCTCTGCCGACTCAACAAATCCGATAGCCTCGATGTCGCAAACGCACTTAGCATTCGCAATAACCTTTGTTATAGTTGCATTGCTCGAAGTGTCCAATGTATTGCAACCCGAAACACCGCCGATGTAAGCACCGGTAGTGTAAGCACCCTCGGCATTGCGAGCGTAGATGTTACCCACGTTGATGTATTCAACTGTCTGATTTACGAAAGTCATACCAGCGATACCTCCGAGGCAGAGAATTGTCGCCTTACCAACCTTTGTTACGCCATCCTTAGTGATGTAGTTGTAGACATTACCGCTATTCTTTACGATTGTTCCAGCCTCTGCAACAGCTGTTGCTCCATTGAGGAAACCATACAAACCTCCGATACGTGCAATACCCTTGATGTCGCCTGCAAAGATTACATCACCGCTATTGGTGAATGAGCCCTGGAACTTGGTTGCTCCATTTGCATCACCTGCGATACAACCCATATTGAGGGCCTTGTTGCTGGTTGCCAATGTACCCTCGAAGATGATGTCGCCGCTGTTGCTACAGTTTACGTATGTTGCAGCCGCAGTCGAACGAGCAAAACCGCCCATCTTAACGTCACCATTGATAACCGCATCCTTGGTAATCTTAATGTCGCCTGTGTTGTGAATGTTAGTAAGCACCTTGTCTGGGGTGTAGTTTATACCATAAATAAATACAGACTTACCAGTTGCAACGAGAGTGCCACCGAATGCGATATCTCCGCTGTTGGTGAAGTTTGTGATGGTCTGGTTACCAGTCCACGAGTGACCACCGATGTAGAACGAACCACTCTTGTTTGTTGCTGTTACCAAAATATCACCAGCGTTCGAGCAGTCGGTGTTCTCGTAGCTGTAGTACGCGCAAATACCGCAAATACCGCAGTTGCCGCTGAACTCTCCTGCAAGGGTGATATCTCCCTTTTCGCCATTGGTGTTAGCAGTCCAGGTGTCTGTTCCGGTCTTGAGATATCCAGCTACACCACCGATGAAACCTTCAGTAGAGGTAGTAGTGATTGATATAGGAGCGTTATTGTCGTTGTTGTTGAATTTAGGTGCTCCGTTGTTGATACGACCTGCAATACCTGCTACATGGAGAATTTGGCTCTGACCATTGAATGTGATTGCACCATAGTTGTCGCAATCCTCGCACGACACGGTCTCACCACCTCCGATGATACCTGCCACGCGAGTGTCGCCTGTAGCGAGGTGACCAACGTTCATTGCGCCGTAGTTGTCGCAGTTCTCCATAGTACAAGTACCTGCCTGACGACCTAAGATACCTCCGAGGTATGGAGTACCACCAACGGCTGTGCTACCCGATGCGGTAGTGAATGTTCCGTAGTTTGTGAGATTCTTATACTCTGAAGGACCAATATTGTGCGACTGACCAATCATACCACCTGCATATGGGTACTGAATCATTGCCTTGTACTCAATAGGAGCGTAGTTTGTTGCGCCGTCGATTATTGTAGCACGTGTCGCACCAATGATACCACCCAAACGAGTACAGTTGCCGAGAATATTCTCGAGGGTGATGCTACCCTTGGTTGTGCCTTGCTCTCCATTTGAGATGTTTGAGATGTTTACATATGCGACGTAACCTACAACACCGCCGATATCTGGGCGAAGTTTGCCCTTGCTTGCGTTCGATGCGATAACGCCCTTGTTGTGGCAGTTCGAAATTGCGCCATAGTTATCCTTTACGCAGATGAGTGAGCCGACAATACCGCCAACTGAAACATCCGATGTAGTCGAGGTTGAAACGACATACTCCTCGATGGTGATGTTGCTATAGTTTGTACAGTTGGTGATGCTTGATTCGCGCAAAAGACCTGCTACGCCACCAATACACAAGTCGTCTGGTACGGTGTCTGTCTCAGAGCCAGTAAGCGAGGTTGTAAAGCCCGATACTGCGGTGTTGTTGTAGACTACATTTCCCGATACCGAGCAGTTGTTGATTGTCGAGGCGGTTGCCTGGCAAACGATAGCTCCGTAGTAGAGGCTCTCGTTCTCGATGATGTTTACGTCGGTCAACTTTACATTCTTGATAGTTGCGCCATAGATGTCGTTGAACAAAGGTGCTTTCAAACCCTTAATCTCGTAGCCCTTGTCGCTACCGCCATCGAAGGTGAGTGCGGTGAAGTTGTTGATAGGCTTCCAATTTGTAGCATTCGACAAATCGATTGTTGCGCCCACACGTACAGAGGTGACATTCTGCAACTGTCCAACTTCAGCGAATTTAGCCAAAAGACGCAATTCTGCCTCGTTGGTGATGACGAGTTCGCCCTCAGGAGCGTTAGAAGCGTTAGGTGTAAAGCTCACCTCGCCAAACTCCTTAACTACGCCCGCCTTGATTGCGTGGTAGTCGCTATTGAAGCGAACAACCATCGCCTCGTTGTTGGTTGAGTTGATGGTTACAGTGTAGATGCCGTGCTTACCAGCAGGAACTGCAATGTAGATTGGAGTCGCCTCTGCGCCAAGTGCCAAGCCATCGCCAAACGAGAGAGTGATTGTGTTGGTTGCGTCGCTCTGTGGAGCAATTGCGCCAAGTGTGCAATCTACATCGAAGTTACCAGCAATCTTCGCCTCGGCAGTCGATACAGTGATGTGCGAAAGTGTTGCATCGCCCTTAATTGCAAAGCGGAGTACGCCAGTGAGGTGCTGTAACTGCACTGGTGCTGCCTCTTCGCCCTCGGCTGGAGCCACTGCGTAACCATACATCGGTGCTGCGCCATCTGCGAACGAACCAGCCTTGTAGAGCTGGGTTGCAGGGAATGTAACCACTTGCAAATTGTCAGCCGATGCAACTGCGCCAGCCGCTGGAGCAGGGTAGACTACGTTGTAAGGTCGTACGACCTCTGTGGCGAAGCTGAACTCTGCAGCGGTACCATTACCCTTAATGGTGATACCGTTCGATGCTACGCCATTGATTGCTACAGCATCATTCTCGCACCAGGTTACGGGATATACGCCGTCAGCCTTCTCGCCGAGCTGAGTACGCGACTCCTCGATAGAGAGGGTGACTTTGTGGCCTTGGGTGAGATTCACACCAAGATCCTCAGTCATATCTGTAGCGCACGAATATGCTACTACGAGAACAACTGCCATCAAAACCTTGAATAAGTTTTTCATAGTTTTCGTTAGTTTGTTATTGGTTAATTAAAAAATGTTATTCACCATTTTCCACAAAGTTACGGGTAATTTTTGATACTACCAAAAAAAAGAGTATGTCATTAGACATACTCTTCGATATTGTGTTGGAGTGAAATACTACAAGTTACCCTTCTCGATATCCTTGAAGTAGCGGTAAGTACCAACCTTCAACTCAACTGTTGCAGGCTCGTCGCAAACTACGATGCCGTGCTGGTGAGTCTGGATAGCCGAAGCAGTGTAAACGTGCGAGTAAGCACCCTCGATGCAGTGGTGCAAAGCCATAGCCTTCTTGTGACCAAATGCGAGGATGATAACCTCCTTAGCAGCCAAAAC
>JAZQWU010000221.1:0-6967 GCA_045632505.1 Alistipes sp.
GTCTCTTGGTACCGAGGAGTTTGCCAATGGCGACCACACTGCAACACTCATACGCACCCACAAGGGCAAGACCATAGGCTTGCAACACAATGTCTACACCCCACGCCCATATAGCCGTCAATACGAGATTACCGGTACAAAAGGTTATGCCAACAAGTACCCTACTCCGGGTATCGCACTCGAGCACGACGCTATGGCTGATAGCGGTGTAGTACCTAATCACGAGGATCTATCTTCGCACAAGTTCTTACCAACGGAGTCATACGACGCACTTATCGAGAAGTATCGCCACCCTATTCAGAAGGAGTTGATTGAAAATGCGAAGAAGGTTGGTGGTCACGGCGGTATGGACTTCATTATGGACTATCGTCTTATCTACTGCTTGCGCAATGGTTTGCCTCTCGACCAGGATGTATACGATGCAGCCGAGTGGTCGTGCATAGGTGATCTGTCGGCCGCTTCGATTCAGAACAACTCTATGCCTGTAGCATTCCCTGACTTTACTCGTGGCGAGTGGAACAAGCTCAAAGGTCACACCTTTGCAAAATAATCTGAGTAGGAAGTGATTCCTACAATGACATATTTCGAGCAGGCTCTATCCGTTCCCAGTTTGCATTTCAAGCGACTGAGGCAGATAGAGCCAATTTTATGTGGTGGGCGACCCGCTATCAACCGCACCCACCTGGCGATAGAGTGCGAGGTGATTCACGAGGGTTGCCGCTTTCTGCTTCTCTTGCCTTTTCGGAGCGAGGATCTGGAACGCATAGCGCGCGTTGAGACGGAGGCACAAGAGCGCTCTCGCGGTATCGTACTCATCAACACCATCCTCAGCGAGGAACTGACGATGGTGGACTCATTGGGTCGCAAGCACCACTTTGACATCATCCTTCAAGCAATGCCCGAGGGCGTCACGCTGAAGGAGGCGGTAACACGCTACCGAGCAGAGGATTTGCTCCTTATCATCCACAAGATGAAGCAACGCCTTGACGCCATCGGTTTCCGCCACAACAACCTCACCCCATCAAACATTATCATCCGCGACAATGGCGTTGCCCATCCGCTGAGATATTGGTATGCCGAGTGGGAGCTATTCTCCGACAACGACATCTCGCCAGCAATTGCGTACATAAAACATCACTCCAATCGTGATGCCGATTCGTTGCGCCTACCTCTATTTGTAGGCGAGGAGGAGGGTTGCACCACTCCTACACCTCGCGAGGGTATTACGCGCCTCTGCAAGGGTGGGCGCTATGGCTTTGTCGATAGCGACGGAGTGCAGATTACGCCCTTCATCTACACTTGGGCAAGCGACTTTTGCGAGGGGCGTGCCATAGTGGCGCGCAACGGCAAGATGGGCGTCATAAACAACCGAGGAGCGAAGGTTATACACCAGATTTACGACACCATAGTGTTCGATGTTGAGTCGGGCATATTCACCGCCACGCGCGGCCGCTACAAATACCTGATAGACTACGAAGGCAAAATCATCCAACGACGCGAAAAAGAGTAAACGGAAAACTAATTTTGAATTATAACGAGCGCCCTAATCAGACGGGTATCGAAAACGATACCTATGAGGGGAGAGACGTTCTTTTTTCAGTTGAGAGTTGAAAGTTGAGAGATTTTTGGACTTTTGATAATTCACATCTTGCAATTCAAATAGCATAATCTTGCCCTTTATTATGCCTTTTCGGCATAAATACTTGCATTTTCCACATTTATATTATATATTTGTACAGGTTCATATTTATTTTTCGTTAAACGATAAAATTTGTGGATTATGAAAAAGTATTTCCTTTTACTGCTCCTTGCGGTATTTGCATTTTCCTCGTGCGATAATGATAGTAACCAACCAAGAGAAGTTCATCCATTTATTAAAAGTTTGGAAGGACTGTGGGTTACGGATTCACTATATAATTATGATAAAGAGTGGACGGAGGTTGAATTGGCGCTCATAGAAAACGGATGGCCTAATTTAGAAGGAATATCCCCCCGTCGTTACACCTTTAATGCGGATGGCACTCTAACTTATTCTATGTATATGGAATCCCCTCCAAGTGGTTGGGAAGAGATTGGGACTTACCCTTGTTACTATAATGAGGAGACTAAAATCCTGACAATAAAGAATGAGAAAGGTCAAACATATGAATTCTTGGTGTCAGATTATGACGGCGAGTATCTTGTGTTAGATTATACCCAGCACTCATACGATAGTTATATCGACAAGCACTATTATAGATATGTGCGCGAAACCCTTAAAAGGCGTAATTAGTTAATAGCATTTTAGTATAAAAGTATTGCAGAGGGCTAAAAGCTCCTCTGCATTTTTTTTAATTATCTACGTTCAACCCATATCCAAAAAATCGCCAATTCCTCTCTTTTAATTAAAAATTAAAAGTTTTCAACTCTCAACTCTCAACTCTCAACTTTTTTTGCTATCTTTGCGCGATAGTTAGACTTTTGAAAAATCAAAAAAATACAAAAACATATAGAACTATGACACAGGAAGAGTTGTTTAAGAAGTTGATCGCTCACTGCAAGGAGTATGGTTTTATCTTCCCTTCGAGCGAGATTTATGATGGTCTTGGAGCTGTTTATGACTATGGTCAGAATGGCGTTGAGTTGAAGAATAACATCAAGCGTTATTGGTGGGATTCTATGGTTAAGCTCCACGAGAACATCGTGGGTATCGACGCTGCCATCTTTATGCACCCACGCACTTGGGAGGCTTCGGGTCACGTTGCAGCATTCAACGATCCACTCATCGACAACAAGGATTCTAAGAAGCGTTACCGCGCTGACGTTCTCATTGAAGACTTCCTCGCAAAGCTCGACGAGAAAGTTGAGAAGGAGGTTGAGAAGGCTCGCAAGCGTTTCGGTGAGTCGTTCGACGAGGAGCAGTACCGCGCAACTTCGCCACGCGTGAAGGAGATTTTGGAGAAGCGCGAGGGTGTTCACACTCGCTTCGCTGAGGCTTTGAACAACAGCGACCTCGCTGAGTTGAAGCAGATTATCCTCGACTGCGAGATTGTTTGTCCTATCTCGGGTACTCGCAACTGGACCGATGTTCGTCAGTTCAACCTTATGTTCTCGACTCAGATGGGTTCTACCGCTGAGGGCGCTAACACCATCTACCTCCGCCCAGAGACTGCACAGGGTATCTTCGTAAACTACCTCAACGTGCAGAAGACCGGTCGTATGAAACTCCCATTCGGTATCGCACAGATTGGTAAGGCATTCCGTAACGAGATTGTTGCTCGTCAGTTCATCTTCCGTATGCGCGAGTTCGAGCAGATGGAGATGCAGTTCTTCGTACAGCCTGGCACCGAGATGAAGTGGTGGAACGAGTGGAAGGAGACACGTATGGCTTGGCACCGCGCACTCGGCTTCGGTGACCACAACTACCGTTTCCACGACCACGACAAGTTGGCTCACTACGCTAACGCAGCAACCGATATCGAGTACAACTTCCCATTCGGATTCAAGGAGGTGGAGGGTATCCACTCGCGTACCGACTTCGACCTCGGTCGTCACCAGGAGTACTCGGGCAAGAAGATTCAGTACTTCGACCCAGAGCGCGGCGAGAACTATGTTCCTTACGTAGTTGAGACCTCTATCGGTGTTGACCGTATGTTCTTGCAGATTATGTCGGCTGCATACTGCGAGGAGAAGCTCGAAAATGGCGAGGAGCGCGTAGTTTTGCGTATCCCTGCTTGCTTGGCTCCTACAAAGGTTGCAGTTATGCCACTCGTTAAGAAGGATGGACTTCCAGAGAAGGCTCGCGAGATTATCGATTCGTTGAAGTTCGACTTCAATGTAGCATACGACGAGAAGGATTCGATCGGTAAGCGTTACCGTCGTCAGGATGCAGTAGGTACTCCATTCTGCGTAACCGTTGATCACCAGACTTTGGAGGACAACACCGTAACTATCCGTCACCGCGACTCAATGCAGCAGGAGCGTATTGCTATCGCAGACCTCTACGCAATGGTTGAGAAGGAGACTTCGTTCCGCGAGTTGTACAAGAAGTTGAAGTAATTTCGGGCGGACACAATGGGGCGTATCTTGGCGATAGACTATGGCGTAAAGCGCACGGGGTTGGCGGTTAGCGACCCGTTGCAGATTATTGCCGGAGCGCTCGAAACGGTCGAAACGAAGCAGTTGGAGCGATACATTGCCGACTACTGTGCGAAGGAGGATGTTACGACGATTGTCGTAGGCAAGCCCTCGCAGATGAATGGCGAGAAGAGCGAAACGATGCGCTACATCGAGCCGTTGGTTGGTCGTCTGCGCCACAATTTCCCCGATAAGGAGATCGTTATGTATGACGAGCGATTTACCTCGGTGATGGCGCAACGCACCATTCGCGAGAGTGGCATCGGCAAGATGGCTCGTCGCGACAAGGCTTTGGTCGATAAGGTCGCAGCAACGATAATTTTGCTGTCCTATATGGACTCTGCAAAATTTTAATTAAAAATTAAAAATTAGGAATTAAAAATGATATACCCAATAGTCATTTACGGAAATCAGGTGTTGCGTAAGCGTAGCGAGAATATCGACGCTTCGTACCCCGACTTCAAGAAGTTGGTAGATGATATGTGGCTCACACTTGGTGAGGCGAGTGGTGTAGGTTTGGCTGCACCGCAGATTGGCAAGAATATCCGCCTTTTCATCGTGGATTGCACTCCTTGGGCAGAGGAGAATCCCGAATTGGCAGATTTCCGTAAGGTATTTGTAAATGCGGAGATTTACGAGCGTTCGGCCGAGGTGTCGCACTTCGAGGAGGGCTGCCTCTCGATTCCGGGCATTCACGAGGATGTAGTACGCCCTGTATCTATCCGTATGCGTTACCTCGACGAGAACTTTGTGGAGCACGACGAGGAGTTTTCGGGCTACCCTGCTCGCGTTATTCAGCACGAGTACGACCACCTCGAAGGTAAGGTCTTCACCGACCACCTCTCGGCACTGCGTCGCAATCTGTTGAAGAGTAAAATCTTGAAACTCGCCAAGGGTCAATATCGTTGCGCCTACAAGACCAAGTAGGACTCCGCTACTAATATGCTAGCTACAAGCCAATGACCGCAAGGTTGTTGGCTTTTTCTCGCTTCTCACTCCTCGCTTCTAGCTCCTATATCAAAAAAACTGCGCCCCTCACAATGAGGAGCGCAGTCGCTGTATAATCTCAAAATCCGTTTATTACAACTTTGCAATACCAGACTTTACAGTACCGGTCTCAGTTACGGTTGCGTTATCGTAAGCAGAGATGAACTTAATGTTTGCAGGTGTACCATTCACCTTAATATTGTGAGCCTCAGTCTCACCCTTGCTTGCATCGTAAGTGTAAGGTGTAGCAGCAACAGCGTTGAAAGTGTTGTTTGTTGCAGTCAATACAACCGATGTCGAGCTGCTTGGGCTTACATCGATAGCCGATGCAACACCCGAAGTACACTCAAGGTTGAATGTACAATCCTTAACCTCGATAGTAGCTGTTACATAGTTCATAACATCGATAGGTGAAGAGTTTGTCAAAGCGTTGAAAGTACAACCCTCGAATACAGCCTCAACGAAGCCTGCCTTGCCGCTCATACCCTCAATGAGAACCTTACCATTGTCGAATGTGCAGTTCTTGAACTTGATAACAGTCTTTGCATCTGTAGCAGCTGCGCAAATCTCTACAACTGAGTTCAAACGATCGGTGCTGTTGCCGAATGTCTTGTTGATGTAGTTGCTTGTAAAGTGTACATTCTCGTAAACAACTACGCTACCATCAGCAGACGATGGACGAACATCAACATAACCACTACCTACATTAACCTCATAGTCACCACCAACCATTGTGAGGTCAGCGTTGTTGTAGAGGTTGATTGCATTCGAAGGTGTGAATGTGTTGCCATTCAAGTTGATAACTGCATCGTTCTCGATCTTGTTGCTCGAATAGGTAACATCGCCAGTCAATACAACTTCACCACCAGCTGCCAAAGCAGCCTGCAACTCTGCTGCATCCGATACCACTGCATCAACAGTGTCAGCAACTACATAGTAAAGACCGTTCTTCTCGATAGCCTTCATACCAGCTGCGAGGTTGCCGCTCTTAGTTACTGAGTCGTCGTTGTAGGTACCACCGTAAACATCTACCGGAGCACCATAGCCCATATAGTTCTGGAAAATCTTGCTCTGGAAATCAGCTACAGGCACGTGGTAGAAGTTACCACCATAAATATTGATTGTAGCACCAGCAGGGCAAATTACGCTTGTACCACCACCATTGTCGATATTCTGAGCGAAATCACCGCCATTGATAGTAAGTCTAGATGCAGAGCCCTTAGCATAGATAACGTGAGAAGTAAGAGTTGCTGTTGTATTGTTGTTTACCACGAAGCTACCACCATTGATAGTAACATCTGCACCATTCTCCAAACGGATTACACCACGATCTGTAACAATCTCAGTGCCCTCCTCAACAACTACGGTTCCACCTACCGAGTATACTGCGTACTCAGGGTAGCCAGTTGTGCCAATAGGAGCGCCCTCAATCTTAACACCATCCAAAACGAGGTTGCCGGTGTTGTAGATAGCAGCATCACCGTTCTCGGTAGTATTCTTGATAGTACCACCAACAATAGTCAAAGTTGCATTGTTCTTAATCATTGCGTTAGCACCATCGCCACCCTTAGTGAAGGTTCCATTGATGGTATGACCATTGAGATTAATGGTCAATGGACGCTGAACATTAAGAACACCCTCCAAAGCAACATCCTCAGTCAAGGTAATTTCTCCACCAACTGTAGCAGCAGTCTGAAGTGCAGCCTCGTGTGCACCCTCGTAGGTAGGCTCGATAACAACATTGATATCAACGTCGCTTGTGAGCAACTGACCATAGATGTTGGTGCGGTAGTTGCGCTGAACAGGTACCGAACCTACGGTACGGGTCTTATCAGCAGCGGTGTTCGACTCACCATAACCGAAC
>JAZQWU010000222.1:0-2067 GCA_045632505.1 Alistipes sp.
CAGCAACACGCATCTCAGGCTCATTCTCCAAAGTTTGATGTTCAACAGGTGTCGGTACGGGCTTCCACCCCTGACGAATACGAATTTCGGGAGCAGTTGCGGCGTAGGCAAGATGCTCATTATCCTTCACGCGCTCCTTCAACATTTGAGGCATTTGATTGCTTTCAATGAGGTACTCACGATAACGACGCGCCATCGCGCTATAATCTTTCTCGCCCTTGGGCATTGGATAGAAATCTATCACAAGTGGTTCATACGCACCGCATTTGCTCAAGTCGTAGTCGTACGAAAAGGTGTATTTACCCTCCTTGTGACGGTAGGTCTGAATGCTCTCGAACTGCAGACTCTTGGCAATGGCGAGATATGCACCACGCTCGGTCTTGAGGCAACTCATCGAGAGGCGCAAGTTCTTCGCATCGCGCTTTTTATCCTCCATTCCTGCGTGCTTGAATCCATACAATAGACCATCCTCGGCAACGAAGTAACCCTCCTCGCCATCGTTAGCGCGCGCCATCGAAGGGGTAACCACTACCCTCGCCACATCTGCCAACTCCTCGGTCGAGAGTTCAAATCGGATATAATCCTTGAAGCAGCACTTTGCAAGTGGTCGCACCTCGGTGGCGGTAGTACCATCCTTGTAGGTAATCACCAACTCCACAGACTCGTTCGTCTTGCAACACGACACCGCAACGAGCATCGCCACAACTGCTAAAATGATTTTCTTCATAGGTCAAATTTGCGCATTTTATAGTATGCTACAAATATAGTCAAAAAATCGTAGATTTTTAATTAAAATAAAAAAATAATCGCCGAGCGAACTCGGCGATTACCATTAATTGTCAATTATCAACTGTCAATTATTTCTCGAACGGAACTAATGACAAATAGAGTTCCTCAAGCTGTGCTGGATCAATTGGCGACGGACCATCGAGCATCACGTCACGACCTGCATTGTTCTTAGGGAATGCGATGAAGTCGCGGATAGACTCTACGCCACCGAACAACGAGCAAAGACGGTCGAAACCGAATGCCAAACCACCGTGAGGTGGCGCACCATAGCGGAATGCGTTAATCAAGAAGCCGAACTGAGCCTCAACCTGCTCTGGAGTAAATCCAAGGCACTTGAAGATAAGCGACTGGAGCTTAGGGTCGTGGATACGGATAGAACCACCACCAATCTCGGTACCATTACATACGAAGTCGTATGCATTAGCACGCACTGCACCTGGATCGCTCTCCAACTTGTCTACATCCTCTGGCTTTGGCGAGGTGAATGGGTGGTGCATAGCGTAGAAACGCTGTGTTTCGTCATCCCACTCGAACATTGGGAAGTCAACAACCCAGAGTGGAGCAAACTTCTTAGGATCGCGCAAGCCCAACTGCTCGGCAACCTCCAAACGGAGAGCACACAACTGGGTGAGAGCCTTATACTTCTTGCCGCAGAGAATCAAGCACAAGTCACCAGCCTTAGCACCGATGCGCTCAGCGATAGCCTTCAACTCCTCTGGCGAGAAGAACTTATCGATAGAAGACTTGATACCAGCCTCCTCAACCTTGATCCAAATCAAGCCCTTAGCACCTACCTGCGGACGCTTAACATAGTCGGTCAATGCGTCAATCTGCTTACGGGTGTACGAAGCGCAACCTGTTGCTGCGAAACCTACAACGTACTCTGCATCGTCAAATACCGAGAAGTTGTGACCGTGAGCCAAGTCGGTGATATCCGAGAACTCCATACCGAAACGCAAATCTGGCTTATCCGAGCCATACTTCTCCATCGCCTCGTTCCAAGGCATACGACGGAATGGCTCAGCGAACTCTACGTCCAAGACGCTCTTGAACATATGCTTTGCCCAACGCTCGAAAATCTCGAGTACATCCTCCTGCTCTACGAACGACATCTCGCAGTCAATCTGAGTAAACTCAGGCTGACGGTCAGCACGCAAGTCCTCATCACGGAAGCAACGAACAATCTGGAAGTAACGGTCGTAACCCGACACCATCAACAACTGCTTCAAAGTCTGTGGCGACTGAGGCAATGCGTAGAACTCGTTAGGATTCATACGC
>JAZQWU010000223.1:0-11150 GCA_045632505.1 Alistipes sp.
CATAAGCTGCGAGGAACTCCGAATAGTGAATCTCATCACCATTAACCTCACCTACCTCCGGATCGTTGCCGGAGAATCCCATCTCTGTCTTCAACGAGAGAATGAACGCCAAAAGCGCACCGCCGATAACTACCGACAAGATAACGCCAAATTTCGTTCTTAACGTGTTCAAACTTACCATAGTTACAAATATTTAATTTTTAATATAATCGTCAAATTCAATTTTAACCTTCAAAGATAGTTATTTTATTCGGAATTGCGACTTTTTTTCTCGTTTTTTTTATCTGCTTGATGCATTTTTACCAAGAATTTCCACTTTCGCAAGCTCAATACGCGAGCGCGTAGTGCTCAAAATCTTGAATCTCAGCCCCTCGAACTCCATTACCGTACCCGCCGTAGGCAACTCCTCATAGCGCGAAATGATATATCCCGCGAGTGTATCATACTCCTCATCCTCAGGGATATCGAGGTTGTACTTCTCGTTCAAGTACTCCACCTCCAAGCGACACGAGAAGACAAACTCGCGCTCCGAGAGTCGTTTCTCGACCATATCAGGCTTATCGTGCTCATCCTCAATCTCGCCAAAAATCTGCTCCAGCACATCCTCCAACGAGATGATACCCGCCGTACCGCCGAACTCGTCAATCACCACCGCGATATTGCTCTTATTCTTGGTGAACTGAGTGAGCAAATCCTGCAAAGGCAGAGTCTCGGCAACATAGTCGACCTTCATAAGTGCCTCCTCGATGCTCTTTGGCATATCGAACAGACTCTTCGAATTGACATAGCCGATGATATTATCGATGGAACCCTTCCACACAAAGATTCGCGAATACATCGTTTCGACAAACCTTGCGGTCAGTTCCTCCATTGTGCAGTCGTCGATATCCACCGCCTCGACATCCACACGCGACACCATAGCATCGCGAACACGCAAATCGGCGAAGTCCAAGGCGTTCTGGAACATCTTGATATCGTTGTCCGCCTCCGATGCCGACTCGGGCGAGTTGTTGTTCTCGAGCAGACTCTCCAAGTCGCTTCGGTCGAAGACCACCTGTCGCTCCACTCCACTCGCCTTACGTCCCACCAGACGCAACAGACCATACGAAAGCAGCGTCGTAGCGCGCGTAATAGGATAGAGTACGATGTAGAAGAAGTACATTATCGGCGAGAGGTAGCGATAGTAGAAATTTGGGTTATTTCTGAATATCGACTTTGGCAAATACTCGCCGAGGAAGATGATTATAATGGTTGGGATGATCGTCTCAAGAAGCAACGATCCCTCTTGCACCGAGCCCCATCCGACGAGTCTCGCAGCCTCGCGCAGGACGAGAGACAAACACATCGAATAGATGACAAGTGCGATATTGTTTCCTACGAGGATTGTGGTGATATACTCACCCTGATGACGCGAGAAGAGGCCTGCAACGTAGTCGAACATTCGACTCTGCTTGCGGTCAATCTCCAAGCGCAGACGATTCTTGTTCAGGAAGGCAATCTCCATTCCCGAAAAGAATGCCGACAAGACTACAGTCACACAGACAAGCGCGAGAGCAACAAACGAATTATCCATCTTTCACTCCTCCTATTTTGTATTATTTCCGCCCACCATACGGCGCTTTCCCATCTCCATAGGTTCGGTTGGAACCGCCTCTGCTGGCGCAGATGAGTTATCCGTACCCTTCACCGTAGGAGGTGTTGGTCGTGTCGGTCTTTGAGGCTTTGTCGGGCGTGTAGGTTTTGTCGGTCTCTGTGGGCGCGCTGTACCTGGTTGAACACGCTGTGGAGCAGGTTTTGGAGCAACACTCTGCGGCTTTTGAGTCTGTGGAGCGTTGGTACGCATCTCTGGCTCCTTCTTCTCAGGTTCGCTCTGCTCTGCCTTGCTCTGCTCTGCAGACTCCGCAGAATCATCACCCTCCTTCATATCCTTACGCATCTGCTCGGTATCTACCTGCATCTTGCCCTTCCAACGGCGGAAACGAGGCTCATTCATCGCCTCGTCGGACTCGAAGCCCTCACCGATAACCTCATCAGTATCGGTTACGAGTTTGGTATCCACATTCGAGTAGATACGCTTTGTCATCGAGTTCCAGAAGAGTTGTTGTGTATAGAGGCGTGTGCCGTCGTGCTTGGTGATTACCACATCGCCCTTTGCCTCCCACAACTTACGATTCTCGTAGTAGATGGCATAGTTGGCAACAAGCACCGCATTCACCGTTGTGAGTGAGTCGTCCTGATAGGTGGTGATATTTATACCCTTGCGGAATTCGCGATAAGGGTCGCGACCAAGCATATAACCCTCCAAGAGCGCAGTCTTGAAGAGGTAGGAGCGACGACCATTCTCCGACATTATAATCGTAAGGTTCTCGCTCTCCTCGGTTTTGATGGCGTCGAGCGACTCCTCTACGCCTTTCTGATTCGACTTGCAAGAGAACAGCAAGATAGCACTTCCCATTACAAGAAGTGCTACCGATGCTACTCTATACAAGACTTTCGACATATAGTCCTATATTATATATTAGTTGTATGCCAACTACTGCGCACGATAGCGCACCTTTGTAGTCAAGCCCTTAGCCAAGCCGCAACCGATAGTGTAGGTTGCACCCTCCTTCAACTCAGCGAAGAAGCACTCCTCAGCAGTTGGGAATACCGAACGATAACTGTTAGCGAGGCTCTTAGCAGACTCAGCCTGCGAGATGCCTGCAGCCTCCATCAATGGAATAGCCTTCTGAACATAGTCGTATGCAATCCAGTATACCGAGTGCTTAGCCAACTCCGAACCGCAATCCTTAGCGCCAGCTACGTAGCACTGAGCCAAGAAGTAGAGAGCCAAACCATCATCGTCGGTCTCGTCAACATTGATTGACTCGTTGAATGCCTTAACAGCCTCTGCGTAGTTGTTTGCGGTCATCTCGAGGATACCGATACGAGCCAACAACTTCTCGCGCTCCTCAGCAACAGTCTCGTTTGCCAAAGCCTCACGCAAGTACTTGTTTGCCTTGGTGAACTCCTTCTTGTTCTGGAATGCCTGAGCCAACATCATAGCGACGCTCGACTGTGGCTTAACGCTATAGTACATCTCACCAACCGAGAGGTAGAAGTCGCTCTCGCAGTTTGCCTTGCTCAAGAGCTGGAATGCGTGTGCCAAGAGGGCCTCATCACCAGGAGCTGCAGCAATCTTAGGCTCGAAAATCTTCTGCAAGTTCTCGCACGAAGCAGCACCACTTGTTCCGAAGCTGGTCTCGAACTGGTTCTTGAACTCAGCCTGAGTAGCGTCGATGTTTGCGAAGTACTTCGAGTTTGCCTCGTATGCATTTACGATGGTCATTGCATCAACGATATCGTTCTTGTAGTCGTCGCACAAGTTCTTGAAGTAGATTGCTACCAACTCAGGGTCTGCAGCACCGTTAACCTCAACTTGTGCTGCGATAGCGATCTCGAAATCCTTGCGGATGCCCTCACGGTCGCTCTCGCGGTAGGTCAAGTGCTCACGAGCCTTACGGTCGAGGATATATGCCTTACCGCGCTTTGGATGTGCGCCGAAGTGCTCCAAACGGATATCGTAGAGGAGAAGCAACGAGTCTACATATACATTTTTCTCTGCCAACGACTTAGCACGATTAATCTTCTGCTTGTAGAGACGGATACCATTAGCGTAGGTATTCTCCGATGCAGCAGGGCAATTCTGCAACAACTGCTGCAAGTATACTGCAGCCTGGTTGTAGTTGCGGTTTGCCAACTCCTCCTTGAGGAAGGTGCTTGCCAAGATGTTCGACTTACGCTGCTCGGCGTTCTCACCCCACTTTGCGTACTGCGGATCGTTGAAATCCTGCGCCGAAGCACTGCTTGCTACAAGCGCAAATGCCAATCCGATAAATAATTTTACTGCTTTCATTTCTCTAATTTATTTTGTGTTGTTAATTTTTAGTCATACTTAGGACGAACAAACCAGTAATCCTCGCCAAAGAGTGAGAATCCGAGTCCCACCTTGAAATAGTCCTGACGAATCATTCCAATCTTCGGTGCGTTGTTCATCAGCGCGTGCGAGCCTCGCAAACCATACTCCAACGATACATCGATGCTCGACATACCCATAAACTTGAGTGGGAATCCGAAACCAGCGGTTACGGCATACTGCGGAATAGCACATCCGTTATACTCTTGATAGTAGTTGCCATAGCGGAAACCTACACGATAGGCTACGCGCTTGAAGTAGTTGCGGGCATCGAAGCGATTCGGCGTATATGCAAAACCAGCCTTTGCGGTGTGGGTGTCTACATACTGAACCTTCATATTGTTGTTGACAGCCTCCTCGAAGCGACCTTTGTTGCCACTACCCCACGCCTGGAACTCATACTCCACCGTTGCCTGAATCTTCGGGCTGTTATACATAAAACCGCCCTTCACGCTATGTGGCAATCGCATCTGCGACACGCCCGTCTCGTAGAATACCTGTGTCTCGTAAGTATTGTTCAGCACCAACTGCTTGGTAACCTTCGGCTTCAAGCCGCCACCATAGTCGTAGGTCGCACCAAACACCAACGAGTTCTTCTCCTTGGCAAACATCACCCACTGCAAACCTACCTGGAACTTGAAGTTCGAGATTGCGTACTCATCCTCGCCCATAACCGTGAGGTAGTTGCCTACACCAACAAAGTTATTCACAATCTCCGATGTGTAGTTGTGTGCAATCTTTCCCCAGTAGTACTTTCCAGCGATACCAATTGAGAAGTTCTTGAATGGCTCCCAGCCGATACCGAGTTTCACCTCCGTAACGTCGCCATCGCCCGAGTAGGTATATGCCGCAGCACCAACATTTCCAGCAACCTCGGTGCTCTGGTCGAGGAACGACATCTTGTAGCCAACGCTACTGTAAGGCATAAGGCTCAAACCCATACCCAAGCCCTTGACCAATGGGAACTGAACTGCTATCTCGTGGATATTTACCGAGTTCTTACCATTCTTTGCTACGCCAGTCATTGCGCCCGAAGCGTCGTACTGTCGTTGCTGATTCTGCAAGAAGTTGCCCTCAACGCCTACGTCGAAGAGGAAGCTCTTCGGTGCGGTTGCGCTATATCCGGCAGGGTTGACGATGCTCGGAGTCTGGATGCTACGCCAAGCAACACCAGCACCACCCATAGCACGCATCTGCGCCGTACCGATAGTCTGCAACTCTCCGATACCAAACATTGTGTATGGCGAATAGGCAGTAACCGCCGCACCACCCTGTGCCGACACCTGCTCGGTAGCAGCTATCGCCAAGGTTGCCGCAATGGCTACAACCTGCAAAAATCTATATATTGTTTTTCGATACATTGTACTCTAAAATCTCGTTCAATCCCGTAAACATAAGTTTACGAGGTGCAAATATCGCATTTTTAATTCGATTAACAAAACTTTCAGCGTCGCCACCGCAAAAAATTATATATTTTTTTGGTTTTTCTGCCGAAATGCGCTCAACATAGCCCTCAATCTCGTGCAAAACGCCTTGCATCACACCTTGTTCTATCGCCTCGATGGTAGACTGACCGAAGGCTCCGTTTGGCTCAGTAGCACCGCACAAAGGCAGGGCTGCGGTATAGTCGTGTAACGCCTTGAATCGCATCGCCACGCCGAGCGAAATATTGCCACCTCGGAATGCACCATTCTCGATAATATCGAAGGTTATCGCGCTGCCCATATCCACCAGCAAGGCATTCTCTATTCCCATTCCTCGTACCACACCTACTGCCGCTGCAATGCGGTCTGTACCAAGTGTTTGGCGCGATGCATACTCCACTGCGATAGGCACATCGGTTTGCGATGTGAAGTGGAGCACTCTATCAATCTTTTCGCGCAGTTGATTGCAGATATTTGTAGCACCACCGCGTGTGGATGTGACAATCGCTTTGTCTATGGCAAATTTGGCTATCAACGGCTCGGTCTCCGCCATATCGAAGTCGCGCGCCGATGCCTCGTAAAGCACCTCGCTTTTATCTAAAACGGCAATCTTGCACAAAGTATTGCCCTCGTCTACGATTAAATTTGCCATTAGCTTTTTTAGTTGAGAGTTGAGAGATTATAATGATTTCAAAATTTCTACAGCTGTTGCAATGCTATCCACTCGTCGTACTGTCATCTGCAACCTACCATCCCTCTGTTTGAGGACAAAGCGGTCGGGGTCAGCGGTAATCTTGCGGAGCAAATCCATAAAGACCTCGGTGCGGTAGTATGGTGATTTCTCGTCGCCTACAAAGCGGACAATCATCAAGCCATTCTTCACCTTCACGCGCTCCATACCGAGTCGCATAGCCTCCCAGCGCAGACGTACCGCATTCATTAACTCCTTCGCCGCCTGTGGCATCTTGCCAAAGCGGTCCTCCAACTCTGCCTCGAACTTAGTGAGCGACTCCTCGTCGGTCATAGCATCAATCTTGCGATAGAGTTTGAGTCGCTCAGCCTGCTGACGCACATACGAATCAGGCAACTCCGCCTCAACAGCAAGTTCGAGTACCACGTCATCCACATAGCGCATCTCCTCTACCACAGTCTGCTCCTCGTTGCTCAAGCCCGCAACATCCAACCCCTCGGCACGCAGTTCGGCAATAGCCTCGTTGAGAATCTTCTGGTAAGTTTCAAAACCAATGTTTGCGATAAAGCCACTCTGCTCTGCGCCAAGCAGATTGCCCGCACCTCGGATATCCAAATCCTGCATTGCAATATTGAATCCCGAGCCCAAATCCGAGAACTCTTCAATGGCTCGCAAGCGACGACGAGCATCGCTCGAGAGCATCTCGTCAGGGCGCGAAAGGAGGTAGCAATAGGCCTTTCTGTCGCTACGACCAACACGGCCACGCAGCTGGTGCAAGTTGCTCAATCCGAAGCGGTCGGCATTGTTTATGATGATGGTATTTACGTTTGGAATATCCACTCCGCTCTCCACAATCGAGGTCGCAACCAAGATGTCGAAGTCGTGGTAGATAAAGTCCATAATTGTCTTCTCCAGTTCGGCAGGCTTCATCTGTCCGTGAGCCACAGCAATGCGAGCCTCAGGGCATAGACGCATAAGCATACCCTTTATCGTCATCAAGTCCTCCACGCAGTTGTGTATAAAGTAGACCTGACCATCCCTCTGCAACTCCGCCTCGACAACCTCCTTGACCAACTCCTCCGAGAAGGTGTGCGACTCGGTCTGAATAGGTCGGCGGTTTGGTGGTGGAGTCGAGATGACCGACAAGTCGCGCGAGCCCATCAGCGAGAACTGCAATGTTCGCGGTATAGGGGTAGCGGTCAAGGTCAGCGTATCGACACTCACGCGCAACTGCGTAAGTTTCTCCTTTGCAGCAACGCCAAATCGTTGCTCCTCATCGATAATCAACAAGCCGAGGTCGTTGAACTCAACCCCCTTGCCGAGCATCTTATGTGTTCCGATAAGGATGTCAATCTTTCCAGATTTCAACTCCTCCAAGATTCGCGACGTCTCCTTTGCGCTCTTGGTGCGATTGAGATATTCAATCGTAACTGGGAAGTCGCGCAGACGGCTCTTGAACGAACGGTAGTGTTGCAATGCCAAGATTGTCGTAGGCACCAACACCGCCACCTGCTTGCCGTCGGTTGCCGCCTTGAATGCTGCACGAATTGCCACCTCGGTCTTTCCGAAGCCGACATCTCCGCAAATCAAGCGATCCATTGGGCGTTCCGACTCCATATCGCGCTTCACCGCCTCTGAAGCCTTCAGCTGGTCGGGCGTATCCTCCCACTCGAACGAAGCCTCCAATGCCTGTTGCAGGTAACTATCTGGCGAGAATGCAAAGCCCTCGCTCGCCTTACGTTTGGCATACAACGCAATAAGTTCACGCGAAATATCTTTAACCGCCTTCTTTGCAGCATTCTTAATCTTCTGCCACGCTCCGCTACCGAGTTTATGCACCTTCGGTGCCTCCTCGTCGCCACTCTTGTAGCGAGCAATGCGGTGCAACGAGTGGACATTCACGAAGAGCACATCGCCATCGCGATAGACCAACTTTATCGCCTCGTGTAGTTTGCCGCCCTCCTCAATCTTGACCAGACCGCCAAAGCGACCTACACCGTGATCGATATGGGTGACATAGTCGCCCACCTTCAACGAGTTCAACTCGGCAATGGTCATCTGCTCGTCGCGCTTAATCTGACCATTTATCTTGTAACGACGATAACGCTCGAAGAGACGATGCTCGGCATAGAGCGCAATCTTCATATCGTGGTCGGTGAAGCCATCGTGCAGAGTGAGGCGCGCCAACTCAAGTTTAGCATCGCGACCCGTAGCATAAAGCATTCCATCCAATCGCTCCGCCTGCGCTCTGTTTTCGGATAGCAGGAAGGTGCGATAACCCGTCTCGTGGCGAGCAATAATCTCGTCGGCAAGCACATCGAAGTGCTTGTTGAAACTATTTTGTGGAGAGGTGTGGAAGAGAATTGTCTGCGAAGCAGGTCGCTCGGTGAAGTTATTACGCATAAGCACCGCGCACGACTCCGCCATATCCTCGACAAGTTCCTTGCGCGAGGTGAGTTTCTGCGCCATCTCCTCAGGTTCATCGCTCTCCTGCAACGCCTTGCGGCGCAAGTCATCCACCTTGCCCAAGACAAAGTCGGCATCGCGGAACCAATAGGTTGCACCCTCGGCAAACCTTGCCAGCGAGATACGTCCCACATCGGCACGGTTGATATTCGAGATGATATCAACCTCCTCCAACTTGTCGCTCGAGAGCTGACTCGAGAGTTCGAATCGGCGGATTGAATCAATCTCGTTATCGAAAAAGTCGAGACGATATGGTCTACTCTCCGAGTAGGAGAAGATATCGAAAATTCCGCCTCGCACCGAGTATTGTCCCGGCTCGTAGACAAAGTCTACCTTGTCGAATCCCAACGCCTGAATTTGCTCCTCCAACTCGGCAACCTCGATGATATCGCCACGCTTAATGTGCAACGACTCTGAGGTCAAGCCCTCCAGGTCGGCAACTCTTTCGGCGAGTGCGTCAGGATAGGTCGAGACAACAAGAAAATCGCCCTTCGGACTCTTCAGCGCATTAAGCACCGAGGTACGCATCACGACACTCTCCGCCTCCTCCGCGCCATAGACAACGGAGCGTTTATAGGCTGAAGGGAAGAACAAAACCTGCTCCTCGCCCAGCAAGGCATAGAGGTCGTTCAAAGCGTATGCGGCAGCATCCTTATCCTCGCTGACGATGATATGCACACCGCCTTTGCGGGCAATGGTTGCCGCCATATAAAATAAAAAGGCACCGCCGACCATCTCGTTGAGAAGGACGGTGCTGCCTTTTTTATCCAACACTTTACCGAGCTGCTCAATTTGAGGCGAGCCCTCGGCAAATCTCAGTATTTCGTGCATAGAATATGCTTTACCTACTTTTTCTTCTTCGGCTTCTCAGCCTTTTTCACATTGAGGATATCGTTACCCTCCTTATCCTCGTAGCGGACATCAATCATACCGACACTCTGATCGGCAACGACCTTGACCTTTGTGTTGTATCGCCACGACCACTGACGGCGCAACGACCAAAATCCCTTCTTCAAGAAGGCTGCTACGTAAGGACTTACCACAAGGCGGATATATTTGTGTCCACGCTCTATAGCAAGCAGTGATATCTGGTTCTCAATCTTGCGATCGAGGAGTATAGTAGGCTCAACTCTTCCCGAACCTCCACAAGTCGGACAGATATCCTCGGTATTGTGTACCGCCACTGGGCGAATACGCTGACGGGTAATCTGCATCAATCCGAACTTTGAAAGCGGAAGTATTGTATGCTTTGCCTTATCCGATGCCATAAGTCGCTGCATCTCCTCGTAGAGGAGCTGACGATTCTGCGCCTTATGCATATCAATAAAGTCGACAATCACGAGTCCACCCCAATCGCGCAAACGAATCTGTCGCGCAATCTCTGCCGCAGCAGCGAGGTTAACCTCCATTGCCGTCTGTTCCTGATTATCCTCGGCCTTGGTGCGATTTCCCGAATTGACATCGATGACGTGCATCGCCTCGGTAGACTCCATAATGAGGTAGGCTCCACGCTTCAACGATACATACTTGGCGAACAGAGACTTAATCTGTCGCGAGATATCGAAATTGTCGAAAATCGGCACTGCGCCGCGATATAACTTCACAAGATTCTCCTTCTCGGCATCTACGGCGCGAATGTAGGCACGAATCTCGTTGTACATAGCCTCGTCATCAACACAAATCTGCGAGAACGAGCCATCGAGTGTGTCACGAATAATCGTATTTGCTCGACTCATCTCGCCCATAAGGAGTGCTGGGGCTGTCTGCTTGCGAATCTGCTGGCAGGTCTTGCGCCACTTCTCTACCGCCGCCAAGATATCCTGCTCGACATCGAGGTCGGTGGCGTTCACTGCGGCTGTACGGATGATAACGCCAAAGTTCTTTGGCAACACCCCTGCTGCAACTCGCTTCAATCGTTTTTTCTCCTCGTTGGAACGAATCTTCTGCGAGATCATCACCTTCGAGGTAAAAGGCAAGAGAACAATGTTGCGTCCCGCAAGCGATATGTCAGCTGTCAAACGAGGGCCCTTTGTCGAAATGGCCTCCTTGGCAATCTGAACCATAATGCAATCGCCAACCTGCATATAGCTGGAGATGCGGCCCTCCTTCTCTACCTCTGGTGCGCTATCGAGCTTCATAGTATCGAGGCGAATGCCACGATTTCCTGGCTGGTAGCTCTTCACAATCTTGCAGAGCGAAGGGAAGTGTGTTCCCAAGTCTTGATAGTGGATAAAGGCATCGCGCTCGTGTCCAACATTTACGAACGCGGCATTGAGTCCTGGCATAATCTTACGCACCTTACCGAGATAGATGTCACCCACCGCAAAGCCCGTATGAGCAACCTCGCGGCTCAACTCCGCCAAGACCTTATCCTCGCACAAGGCGATATTAATCTCGGTGGATGTTACATTTACAAATAACTCTCTATTCATCGTTAGTGCTTGATTATTTAGCTTTTAGCCTTTGGCTATTAGCCATTAGCTCTTTTTAGTTAAAAGTTTACAGTCATAGACTTCAAAATCGGAGGTGATTGAGATATTTTTGTGCGATGCTAGGCGACAAATCCGCAGCATACTTATTTGTATGTGAGGAATCTAGCATCCGACGCACTCGT
>JAZQWU010000224.1:0-4515 GCA_045632505.1 Alistipes sp.
TTTGCCCAAGCCTTAATCTTCTCGGTTCTATCTTTTGCTACATCGGTAGCACCGTCAGTTTTCCAATCGATCCAGCAACCCTTGTGGCCGAACAACGACACGCGCTTTGAGTGTGCAATCTCCTGACCATTGAAGAGGAACGGCACGCCGTCGATAGCGAACATAAAAGCCAACTGCGCCTCGCAACAAGCGGCACCCCAAATCTTCTCCATTCTGTTATCGAACTCATCGGTTGCGAAGTCGTGGTTATCGGTCATATTCCAATGCAACGCGCCCTTTGGTCGTACCGATGCATTCTTTACGTGTTGAGCGCGAACATACGCCATACCGCCCTTGTCTGCAACCTCTGGTCGCTTGTAGAGGAGGTAGCGCATAGCCTTTCTACCAATGCTCCAGTTGTACTCTGCATCGAATGCGTAGCGCATATCGTAAGGCTTGCTCGACTCGGCAACCATTACCAAATCCGGCTTAAGAGCCTCCAACTCGGCACGAGCCTCCTCCCAGAATGAGATAGGAATATGGTGTGCTACATCGCAACGGAAACCATCTACATTGTAGTTTGCCAAGTAGTAGCTCATAACGCTCTTGAAATATCTGCGAGTACCAATGTAGTTGGTATCGAACTTAGGAAACTTCCAACGAGTAAGTTCCATCTCGCCCTTCTCATTGTAGAGGAAGTACTCGGGATGATTCTTCACAACCTCTGCACCAGGGCCGCAGTGTGCAAATACGAGGTCGAGAAAGACCTTCATACCGAGCGAGTGAGCCTTCGCTACAAAATCTTTCAAATCCTGGTCTGTACCATACTCGGGATCTACGGTGAAGTAGTCGCCTGCGCGGTATGGGTTACGCGGATCGTTAAAGCCTGATTTGTGCTGGCGTGGGCTCCACTTTGTCTTATCCATATCGGTATCTGCCACATTCACAGGGGTGAAATAGACAACACCAACACCCAACTCCTTGAGTCTTTCGAGGTGCTTCTCGGCTGCTTTAATAGTACCCTCCTCGGTGAAACAACGAGGCATAAGCTGATAGGTTATACCCTCGCGGAACCAAGTTGGAGTCTGACGAGCATTAAAGTGGTGGCAATTCGCCTGCGCCATCAACGACACGCTCACCATCAAAAGTGAAATAAATGCTACTAATCGTTTCATAGTCATCTTTGTTTTTATTATTTATTACTCTTCGATACGCTCCTTGAGGAAGGTGTATTTTGCTGCCAACAAGATCAACAAACCACCAACCAAGAAGAACAATCCCATAGACGAGATACCCCACTCGAATGCCTCGATATTGGTGCCATCGCCCTGCACCCAACCCAAGTAGAGCGGTGCAACGCAACCTACGATAAATGCGAAGGCTGTGATGATACCCACAGACGAAGCACGCAACTTAGGGTCGATAACATCGAACATTGCAGCATAGAGGTTCGAGTCGTAGATGCCTCGGAAGATGCCGTAGATAATCATCGCTGCGCTTGCCACCCAGATGTTCGACGCGAAGCCCACTGCCACGAGGAATGGTGCGCCACACAAGAGTCCGATATACTCGGTACGCATACGCGCGAGTTTGCTCTTCTCTGCCAACTTATCCGACACGCGTCCACCAATCATCACACCGAGGATTGCAAATCCGCAGCTTGTGAGCATAGCAATCGAGCTTGCAAGAGCCAAGTTCTCGCCGCCGAAGAACTTCAAGTTGAAGAACTTCGCAGCCCAAGTGGTGATACCTATATTAACAAATACCTGGCAACCGAAGGCAAAAGCCAACAACCAGATGGTCTTTTTCGAGAAGATGCCCTTCAACAGAGTCATAAACGGAATGCGCTCGGTCTGCTCCTTAATCTGCGGTGTATCCTTCATTCTGAAGATGCAGTATACCGCTACCAACAAGCCAAAGACACCGAAACCGATGAAGGCATACTCCCAACCGAACATCTTCGAAATCATAGGAGCGAGGATTGCGCTCGCCATAATGCCGATATAGAGTGCTGACTGGTGCATCGAAATCGCTGTAGCACGGGTCTTTTCGTGGTGCTGTGTAATGAGCGAGATAGCCGCAGGATTGTAGAAAGCCTCACCGGCTCCCGTTGCGATGCCTCGCATAATAATAAGATAGACAAGCGCAAAGCCACCCATCGCGCCAGCAAAGCCCGTAAAGAGCGTACCAAGGCTGAAGACGATAAGGCTGGTGATGACAATCCACTTACGAGAGAGGAAGTCACCCACATATCCGCCAAACGGAGCAAGACAGCCGTAGACGATAGTAAAGACCGTTACGACCAAGCCCGCCTCTGTGCCTGTCAAATCAAGCGCGCGCTGGATATCCTCGATAATTGCACCATAGACCTGACGGTCGCCCTGATTCAAGAAAAAGGCAAACCACAGCATCAAAATAAGCTCCCACTTGTACTCAAATTTTTTCATATTGTTTAGGTTCGAATTTTATAATGTAAAATAAGGTTGATTTCCGCCTCTAACACATAGCAAATGTATAAATAAAATTTGTAATTCAACAATTTTTTGCGAACTTTGTTATCACAAATCACGCGTATTTTATAATGTAAAATTAGGGCTATGATTCAGAGCATAATCAAAGCGATGAACATCATCGAGTATCTGGCAGCAAATTCCAACCGCGAAGTACCGCTGAGGGAGATTGCCGATGCGCTGGATATGGATGCTGGAACTTGTGTCAACATCATCAAGACGCTCTCCTCACGCGGCTACGTTCAGCAGAGTGCTCCTCGCAGTGGTTACAAGTTCGGATATATGTTCTACAAGCTCACCGACACCGCAATGGTGCACGAGGAGTTGACCAAGATAGCCCGCGAGGATGTCGAGCGACTGGGTAACCTCACTAATGAGAGTGCCATACTCTCCATTATCAAGAACGACAAGCGCATCGTGCTCCTCTACACTACGCCCAACCGCGAGCTCTTCGTACGCCCGAACATCGATAAGTCGGTCTACTCGGCAAATACAGGACGTGTAATATTGGCAAACTACACACCCGAGCACCTCGAGCGTTTTCTCATTCGCAACCGTATGCCTACGCCCGAGGAGTGGCCAGCGATATACGAGTCGGAGTTCCCCGATATCGAGTTCCGCAAGCAGTTGAACAAGATTCGTACTGCGGGTTACGAGATTGACAAAGACTCGAACGACATCGTCGGCTTCGCAGCACCGCTATGGCGTGGCGGTCACGTGGCAGGTAGCGTGGGCATCTATATGCCAGTTTCACGCCTCAAGGACGAGAACGAGATACTCTCTCAGCTTCTCGCCACCGCCGAATCTATCAACAATAAGCTCAACTTGACGGATAATATATAGACAACGGAAAGCGGAAAACGGAAAACGGAAAACTTTTAGTTTTTCGGTTTTCGTTTGGAGTGGAAAACGGGACCGACGCTGCGGAGCGAGAGCAGAGGGTGCTTGCACACTTTGCCGAGCCGCGAGGAGGAAAAGCCTGCGAAGCAGGATTAAAGCGGAAAGCGTTTTTCAGGTGAGAGTTAGCTAATACCGTAACAACGTAACAGAGGCGTTATGCAGTGTTATGCGGTGTTACGGGTTGAACGAGAGTGGCGCGAGTTTTTTTATGGCGTCGGGCTTACGCCCTCTTTAGCGTCACACCTTCGGTGTTCTTTGGCGTCGGGCTTTCAGCCCTCTATGGCGCGCGCCATATAGCAGTCGGCAGACTGCCCCGCCATAAAGGAGGCTATTGCCTCCGCCGTCAAAGAGCCAACACAGTTGGCGACGCTATGCTATCTTCGCGCCATCCCAGCTCCTACTCACAAAAAAGAGCGTCACCTTACGGTAACGCCCACACTCTCCTGCCAGCAATCAACGCAATTACTGGAGCGTAGCGACAAGTCCCCATTTGGCAAAGGGGGATTTAGGGGGAATGTTGAGATATTAGCAATCGGAAAGAAGTTAAATAGCCAACTCTCAACATTGCACAAAAAAAGAGCGTCACCCAAAGGTAGCACTCCCACTCTTCTGCCAGCAATCAACGCAATTACTGGAGCGCAGCGACAAGTCCCCCTTTGGCAAAGGGGGATTTAGGGGGAATGTTGAGATGCTAGCAATCGGAAAGAAGTTAAATAGCCAACTCTCAACATTGCACAAAAAAAGAGCGTCACCCAAAGGTAACGCTCACACTCTTCTGTTAACAGAAGGCTATTTAACTTCCTTTACGATTGCTTCGAATGCTTTTGGCTCGTTCATTGCCAAGTCAGCCAAAACCTTACGGTTGAGGGCGATACCCTTAGCATTAACTTTACCGATGAATTCTGAATAGGTCATACCGTAAGCGCGAACTGCAGCGTTGATACGTGTAATCCACAACGAACGGAATGTACGCTTCTTGAGTCGGCGGTGTGCATAAGCATACTGCAAACCCTTCTCGACAGTGTTTTTCGCTACTGTCCAAACGTTTCCCCTTGAACCAAAGTTACCCTTGGCAAGCTTCAAAACCTTTTTTCTTCTTGCGCGTGATGCGACAGCATTTACTGAA
>JAZQWU010000225.1:0-4023 GCA_045632505.1 Alistipes sp.
TAAGACTCAGTAGAACGTCATTGCGAGGAGCATAGCGACGTGGCAATCTCCTTAATTCCAATTAGGTGGGAGATTCCCACGCTCATTCCATTCGCTCGGAATGACGCTTTGGTTTCCCTTGCACAAAACCTATTTTTATCCCATTTTCGGTCCAAATTCTCCCACGAATTTGGCAGATTGAGTTTTTTGCCTTATCTTTGCACCATAAACATTGGGGGTTTCAATCTCAAAGGGGCGGTTGCGAAGACCGAAACCGCAAAGTAGGGGTTGGAATTCTTAATTTTTTTGTTGCTTTAAAAAATAGAAAATCGGAGGCGATTGAGGCTATACGATTTATAATTGGAAAATAAAAGTTGACACAATACTATGACACAGCAGATTAACTACCTCACAGCAGAGGGTTACAAGAAATTGAAGGACGAACTTGATCATATGCGTTCGGTAGAGCGTCCAGCAGCAGCGGCAGCTATCGCCGAGGCTCGCGATAAGGGCGATTTGTCGGAGAACGCAGAGTACGATGCAGCACGCGAGGCTCAGGGCTTGCTCGAGATGCGTATCGCACAGTTGGAGGCTACACTCTCTAACTCGCGCGTTATCGACGAGAGCAAGATTCAGAAGGACAAGGTGCAGATTCTCAGCAAGGTTACTTTGTTGAACCACAACAACAAGCGCGAGGTGGTATACACCATCGTGTCGGAGAACGAGGCTAACCTCCGCGAGGGTAAGCTCGCTATCGGCACACCTATCGCTAAGGCTCTCCTCGGCAAGAAGAAGGGTGAGATTGTGGAGGTTACCGTTCCTGCAGGAGTACTCAAGTTCGAAATTCTCGATATCTCAATTTAGCAAATAGCACATTGAGAAATGGTTAGTTTTTGTGAGAGTGGGTGTTTGGTGACACCCACTCTTTTTGCAAGAATTTACACGACCATCTTGCCATTTTAATACTTTTTCACCATCTTTGTAGAAAGTTTTAACCACACAAGACTATGAAAAGATTTGTCGCAACCATATTAGCACTTACGGCGTTGATTACGCTCTCCGCACAACAGGTCTACCGCACCGAATTCTCGGTGTTTGACCTTCGCGAGGCAGCGCTCAAAAATGACCACTCCAAGACCGAACGTCACATCCGCTTCGCTCCTAAGAGCATTGAGGCGGTGGATAAGGTGGAGGTTGTAGGTCAGACCATCGACCTACCAACCGCGTGGAGCGACTTCAATGTCTACATCCACATTCAGAACACCATCAAGGCGTACGACCTCGTCGTGAACGAGCAGTTGGTCGCTTCGGTAGAGGATTCGTATACCCCCGCCGACTTCCTCCTCTCGCCATATCTGCGTCAGGGCAAGAACGAGATTCTGTTGTTGCTCCGCCGTTCGCAGTGCATTGAGTTGAACAACGGCGCACAGAGCAACCTCGTGGAGCAATTCCGAGGTTCGTACATCTTCGCACAACATCGCAAGCACATCTTCGACTACGATGCTCGCATCGTGCAGAGCGAGAATGGCAAGAGCCTCGCGCTCGAACTTGATATCGTCGTTCGTAACGACTTCAACTTTGAGGAGATGGTGCAGGTGGGTTACGACATCTACTCGCCCGAGAACAAGCTCATAGACTACGCAGTACGCGAGTTTCCGGTTGCTGGTCGTAGCGTCGATACGCTCCGCATCCGCACCTCGCTTGGCGAGGAGAGCCGCTTCTTGTGGAGCAACGCTTCGCCAAAGCTCTATCGCTTGACCCTCTACACCAAGCGCGATGGCAAACCAAGAGAGTACATCTCATTCCGCGTAGGTGCAGGTCGCACAACCTTTGCCGATGGCAAAATCTTGCGCAATGGCAAGGCTATAACCGTAAAGTCGGCACGCTACAACGCTCGCACAACCTATGCCGAGGCGTTGAACGAAATTAAGGCGTTGCGCGCCAAGGGCATCAACACCCTACGTCCCGACAACCCACAACCAGAGTGGTTCTACGACATCTGCGATGGCTTGGGAATCTACGTTGTGGAGCGCGCTAACATCAACCCTAACGAAGAGTCGAATAACCGCAAAATGGGCGGTACTCCGTCGAACAATCCCGAACTCGTGGGTGAGTATCTCTCGCGCGTGAAGGCGATGTATTATCGTACGCGCAACCACACCTGTATCATTGCCTACGCACTCGGCGGTGACCAGGCTGGCAATGGCTACAATATGTACAAGGCATACCAGTGGCTCAAGGGCGTAGAGAAGGAGCGTGCGGTGATTTGCACCTCGGCGGATGGGGAGTGGAATACGGATCTCCAAATTGACAATTGATAATTGACAATTGATAATTGACAATTTTATGAATATCGAATTAATTGTTGTTGGTAAAACCGATATGAAAGAGGTGGATGCGCTGGTGCAGATGTACTCCAAGCGTATAAACCACTATGCCAAATTCTCAATCACATACCTACCCGACCTTCGCAACACGAAGAATCTGTCGGAGGAGCAGCAGAAGACGGCTGAGGGCGAGATGTTGTTGAAGGATATTACTGCGGGCGACTATGTGGTGTTGCTCGACGAGGCAGGCGAGGAGATGCGTAGCGTAGCCTTTGCGCAGTGGATGCAGAAGCGAATGAATAGTGGCGTGCGCCGCCTGGTGCTGATGATTGGCGGTCCTTATGGCTTCTCGGAGGCTGTATATGCGCGTGCCAACGGCAAACTCTCGCTCTCGAAGATGACCTTCTCGCACCAGATTGTCCGCGCCATCTTCACCGAACAACTCTACCGCGCCTTCACCATCATCAAGGGCGAACCCTACCACCACGAGTAAATTGAGAATTGAGAATTGAGAATTGACAGTTGACAATTAAAGGCGATTAGAGGTTATTAGAGGATATTAAGGGCTATTAGGGATTCATTCCTTGATAGCCCTTATTGCATCCCTAGTAAAATAAAAGCCTCACCCAACGCAAAAATGCATTTTGAGTGAGGAAATTTTGTGCCAAACGAAAAACCGAGTCCGCAGCATACTTGGCGTATGTGAGGAACTCGGTTATTGACGAGCGATGCAAAAATCCACTTAAAAATTGATTTTAAGGAGATAGTTGCAACGCTATCAAAAAAGACAGAGGTGGGAGCATACTAAACGTATGTGACCACCTCTGGATTTGAAGATAAGGAAGCAAATGCTCCTTAAAATCGATTTTTACATTTTCTTGCCGACATTAGTCTTCTTCGCAACCTTAGCAGCAGTAGCCTTAGTAGCAGCAGCCTTTGGAGCCTTTGCCTTTGGAGCCTTTACTACAGTTGCGTCCTCAACTGCGTCGGTAGTCTTCTTCGCACGCGAACGACGAGTCTTTGGCTTAGCCTCTGCTACAGGTGCTGCGGCAGGAGTTACACCAAGAGTGTATGCCTCGTTGAAGTCTACGAACTCGATGATACACATATCAGCACCGTCACCCAAACGGAATCCGGTCTTCAAAATACGTGTGTAACCGCCCGGACGCTCAGCAATCTTTGGAGCGATTGTACGGAACAACTCCGATACTGCCTCCTTCTGCTTGAGGTACGAGAAAACGATACGGCGCGAGTGGGTTGTATCCTCCTTCGAACGAGTTACGAGTGGCTCGATGAACTGACGAACAGCCTTAGCCTTAGCTACAGTAGTCTCGATACGCTTGTGGAGAATCAACGACGATGCCATATTCGACAACATCGCCTTACGGTGTCCCGCCTGACGGCCAAGATGGTTGAAATTCTTATTGTGTCTCATAATTATTCTTTATCAAGTTTGTACATTGAAACATCCATTCCAAACTTCAAGTCGAGCGAAGCCAACAAAGCGTCGAGCTCTGTGAGCGACTTCTTACCGAAGTTACGGAACTTGAGAAGGTCTGTGCGGGTGAGCTTAACGAGGTCACCAATGGTCTCAACTTCTGCTGCCTTGAGGCAGTTGAGAGCGCGAACACTAAGATCCTTGTCCACCAACTTAGTCTTGAGCAATTGGCGCATATGCAACTCTGGCTCGTTCAACTCAGCCTCCGAAGAAACCTCG
>JAZQWU010000226.1:0-18437 GCA_045632505.1 Alistipes sp.
CCTGCTTCGCCAGCTAATGCCCCACAGAAGGAGGTTATTGTTGTTCCAGACAATAAGGAGCCTATCATCTCAATCTTCGAGGATCCAGAAATGGATGAGACCAGCGCAACACTCTTCATTAAGCGTCAGGCGTTGCCAAAGGAGTACAACAATACAGTTATAGCTGAGCAGTTGGCTCTTATCGATGCGTTGGCAAGCGATATGGCAAATGCTCGTTTGCAGGAGATTAAGATGAAGCCTAATGCTCCATTCACAAGCGCTAACTTTATGAACGGAAGCATCGGTATCTGCTCAACTTTGGAGTGCGCAGGTGTTGGTGTAAATACGCAGGACGGCAAACTCCTTGCTGGTTTCGAGGCTGCATATACCGAGTTGGAGCGTATTTGTCGTCACGGCTTTACCGAGGGCGAGTTGGAGCGTGCAAAGAACAATGTTATGAAGATGCAGGAGTTGGCATACAACAACCGCAACGACCGCAAGAATGGTCAGTATGTTCAGCGCTACTTGAACGCATTTCGTAAGAATGCTGCTATGCCAGATGCGGAGACTGAGTGGAAGTTGGATAGCACTATCATCGTAAATATTCAGTTGCCAATGATCAATCAGGTTATGAAGCAGTATATTACCGATCATAACCAGGTGTTGATTGTTAATGCACCAAAGCGTGATGGCTTGGTAAATCCTACCGAGGCACAGTTGTCAGAGGTTCTGGCAAAGGTTAAGGCTGCAGATATCGCACCATACGCTGACAATACTGTTAAGGAGCCACTTATCCCTGCTGATGCAAAATTGAAGGGTTCGAAGGTTAAAAAGGAGTCGAAGAATGAGGCTCTCGGCACTACAACTTGGGTGTTGAAGAATGGTTTGAAGGTTGTTGTTAAACCTACAACTTTCAAGGCTGACGAGGTTAAGGTGTCGATGCAGGCACACTTCGGTCAGTCGTCATTGAGCGATGAGTTGTATTGGACTTCGGCTTTCCTTCCTATTATGACCAACTATATGGGTGTATCGAAGTTCTCTTCGACTGACTTGCGCAAGCAGCTCTCGGGTAAGGACGCAGATGTTCGTCTTGGCGTTGATGACTACGAGGTTGGTGTTGTTGGACAGGGTTCTCCAAAGGATCTCGAAACAATTATGCAGCTCCTCTACTTGCAGTTCACTGAGCCTCGCTTCTCGAAGGATGATTTCGATGTGATTATGAATCAGTATCGCCCTTACATCGAGAATGCGCAGACCAATCCTGACTATATTTCGGGCGTAGAGCGTCAGAAGACTCTCTATGGCAACCACTTCCGCCGTCAGCAGCTCACTCCTGCAGTTCTCGATATGGTTAAGTTCGAGCAGATTGAGCCTGCATACAAGGCATTGTTCTCGAATGCAGCTGACTTCACCACCTATATCGTAGGTAATGTCGATTTGGAGACTTTGAAGCCACTCGTTGAGAAGTACATCGGCTCGTTGCCTGTATCGAAGAAGTTGGCCGAGAAGGTTGATGATAAGGCAATGCCTGTAAAGGGTGTTGTAGTGAACGACTTCAAGGTTAAGATGCAACAGCCAAAGGTTGGTTTGACTCGTATCTACACCGGTCCAATCGACTATACAATGAAGAATCGTGTTGCTATGACTGTCCTCTCGCAGGTGCTTCGTGGTCGCTACACTATCTCTATCCGTGAGGAGAAGGGCGGTACCTATAGCGTAGGCGTAGGTGGTCAGATTACACCAGACTACACTCCTTGGTATCAGCTTATCGTATTGTTCGACACTAACGAGCAGATGGCTGACGAGTTGAGCGAGATCGTAATTGCAGAGATTAAGAAGATTGCAACCGAGGGTCCAAAGGCTGATGATGTAGAGAAGGTTCGCAAGTATCTCTTGAAGGAGTACGAGAATCAGATTCAGTCGAATGGTAATTGGGTTAATTGGCTCGATCAGTACAACTATCGTGGCGTAGACTTCACCGCTGAGTACAAGAAGGCTGTCGAGGAGTTGACCTACGACGACTTGAAGGCTCTCGCAGCCAAGATTTTGAAGGATAACAATATGGCTTACATCGTAATGCGTCCTGAGAAATAATTAATTGACAATTTAAAATTGAGAATTGACAATTATAGGCAAAGTGCCGAGCGGACCGCTCGGCACTTTCTGTTTTTATATTATAGGGATGATATAAAGAATATTGCCTTGCAGAAAATGCAAGGCAATACCTTTAATTATCAATTGTCAATTGTCAACTGTCAATTATCAATTTATCTCCATTCGATACAAGCGGTGCAGGCGACGAGGCCTTCGCCGTTGCGGATTTCGAAGAGCGAAAGGTTGTCGCGTTGCTCGTAGCCGATGGTTAAAACCTCGCCCAGGCGGCACTCCTTCGCGAAGTGAATATCGAGGCGGAGCGGGCGATTTTCGGTCAAGTACTCAATTGGTAGGGTGTTGAGCATCATACGAATGTAGCGCATCGTATTGACGTGGCGGTTGAAGTCGATGTCGCTGTAGCGCACCTCGTGCTTACGTGTTACGCTTGGCTCGATGCCACGAATCTTGCGCGGAGACTCGCACGGTGCTGGCGCGTCGCAGAACTTACCCTCGAAAAGGTAGTCAATCTCCTCCAACGACACAGGCATACGCTTCTCGAAATCAATCACGCACCACTGCGATATTGCACGACCAAACTGCACACCGTTGCTGTCCGAAAGCTCGAAGTTTCGTGGCGAGATAAGGCGCGAGGCGTGTGGATTTACCCACGTGTCAATCGAATACTCCTCGTACTGCTCGGGCTGGCGGTCAATCTCGACTGCCATACGCGAAAGTACCCACGAGCGATTCTGCTGCATCAGCACATCCGCGCTAATTCCCTTGTGCTTCGCGTCGACTCCTGCAACGTTCAGAAGGTCGGCACACAGCGATTCGATGGTTGCGTGGAGCATAAAATCGATTTTTTCGGACGTAACCGAAAATTTATAATTTGTCTTCTCTGCCATAGTTTTTGCTCAAATAATTAAGCAAAAGTAGTTATTCTGTGAGTGAATCGCAATTTTTCGAGCGAAAAAACGTATTTTTTGACATTTTTACGCACCTATACCACACTGCAAATAATCTCCGTAATATTTGGAGAATCAATTAATTTTGCTTAATTTCGTAGTTGGTTAGTTGGTTTTTTAATCGAAAAATGCGCAAAGATGGGGATTAAAGTTAAACTCGATGTTGTGATGGCTCGGCGCAAGATGTCGCTTACCGAACTCTCGGAGAGGGTCGGGGTGACACCTGCAAATCTATCAATTCTCAAGACTGGTAAGAGTCGTGCTGTACGTTTCTCTACGCTCGAGGCACTGTGTCACGAGTTGCACTGTCAGCCAGGCGATATCTTGGAATACACAGAGGAATAATCTGCATTTTTGGAATACTATTTGCAACTGAGTCTGCTTCGTAATAATATGTATTATGGAGCAGACTTCTAAGTATCAGCGCAGCATCGACCGCTTGAACGATGCACTTGGCAAGGAGATTTCGACCACCTTGCAGTATATCTATTTTCATACAATCTTCGAGGATGCGGGCTATGAACAACTCGCACACCTGATGCGCCGCGTGTCGATTGCCGAGATGGAGCATATCGAACATATCGCCGAGCGCATTTTGTTCCTCAATGGCAAGGTCGATATGAATCCCTCGCACCGCGCACAGCAGATTGATGAACCCGTAGAGGCGTTGTATTTCGCGTGTAAGTTGGAGCAGAGCACGATTGATAAGTACAACGAATATTCGCGCCTATGCTCGGCGGAGGACGATGCCGTAACGCACAAAATCTTTCAAGAAATGGCTATGGAGGAGGAACGACACCTCGACATCTTCCGTACCGAGTGGCAGAACTTGCTCGATTACGGCTCGCACTACCTCGCCCTGCAATCCATCGCCCACAGCAAACAGGTCGCAAAAGGCAAAAATAAATAGTTGAGAGTTGAAAGTGGTGAGTTGAGAGTGTTTATTGATTTGACTTATTTGTCATTGCGAGGAACGAAGTGACGTGGCAATCTCCCACGTAACGGGTAGCTAGGAGATTCCCACGCTCGCTATGCTCGCTCGGAATGACGACCTTATTAATAAATTGTGGTGGTGATAATTCTTAATTCTCAATTTTCAATTCTCAATTAGTTTTTGTATCTTTGTCTAAAAGATATAAAAACGAAGTTGGTATGAAAATTGTAATTCTTGGTCCTGCGCATCCTTATCGTGGCGGTTTGGCATCGATTATGCAGACTATGGCACGCGAATATCAGCGTCGCGGAGATGAGGTTAAGGTCTACACCTTCTCGCTGCAATACCCTTCGTTGTTATTTCCCGGCAAGAGTCAAACGGTCGATACGCCACCACCGCACGATTTGCATATCGAGCGCGTCGTGAATACCTGCAATCCTCTGAACTGGGTTGCCCTGGGCGAGCGACTCCGCAAGGAGGCTCCCGATATGATTTTGATGAAGTATTGGACTCCGTTTATGGCTCCGTGCTTCGGTACTATTGCTCGCATTGCACGCAAGAATGGTAAGACGAAGGTTGTTTGCCAAATCGACAATGTCGAGCCTCACGAACACCATTTGATTGACCGACCATTTAACCGCTACTACCTCGGTGCGGTGGATGGTTTTGTCTATATGTCGGAGCAGGTGGGTGGCGAATTGCGCGCCTACAGCTCGGCTCCTGCGATTTTCTCGCCGCATCCAATGTTCGAGAACTTTGGTGAGAGGGTAGAGCGCACCGAGGCGTGCCAAAAGCTCGGACTCGATGTCGACAAACGCCATCTCCTCTTCTTCGGTCTTATTCGTGACTATAAGGGGTTGGATTTGTTGCTCGAGGCGTTCGAGAAGATTGAGGATAAGGAGCTGCGACTGCTTGTTGCAGGTGAGTTCTATAATGATAAGGAGCAGTACCGCGCTGCACTTGACCGTCTTGGCGAGAGGGTAGTACTGCACGAAGGATTTGTGAAGGATGATGACGTGCGCTATTACTTTTCGGTGGCTGATGCGTTGGTGTTACCGTATCGTACCGCTACGCAGAGTGGTGTTACGCAGATAGCTTATAATTTCTCCGTACCGATGATTGTCACTCGCGTGGGTGGTCTGCCCGAGATTGTGGCGGATGGCAAGGTGGGATTTGTTTGCGAGCCTACGGCGGAGAGTATTGCTGATGCTATTGAGCGACTATATCGGGATGATGCACTCGCTCGTTTTGCCGAGAATTTTCCTGCGGAACGCAAGCGATTCTCGTGGGCAACGATGTGCGACAAACTGGTGGAGGTTTGGAAGAAGAGTTGGGAATAGACAAATAGAGAGTTAAAGGAGTATAGGGAGTTTAGTGATGCTGTTCGCTAAATTCCCTAATTTTATTATGCTCCATAATTTCCCGTTAGAAGTCTACACAAAAAAGGCGACCCGAAGGTCGCCTTAAAAACTAACCGTTGTTGTAAATTATTTTACGAAACGAGCAGCTGTGAAGTGCTTAGCGTTGAACTTAGCGTTAGCGTGCTTGTGCATAACCTTAACAGATGCCTTCTTTGCAGAAGAGAGCTCGCCCTCAACCTTAACAGCTGTCATTGTGGTACCAGCGAATGTGTAAGCTGGCTCAGAGTAGGTCCATACATATACATCCTCGCCAACAACTGGGAAGATAGAGTAACCTACTACATAGAATGCGTCACCAGTAGTAATCTTACCAACATAACCGTTGATAGCAACATTGCCATTCTCACCCATCTCAAGTGTGTATGCAGTGTAATCACCACCTACCATATACAAACCCTCACCGTATGTAGGAATAGTAGACTGTGCCAACCACTGGTAAACAGCACCATTGCCTTCGCCGATAATCTCGTTGTTGAGCAACTCAATCTTGTTGTCGTTGTAAATACCGATTGCAGGACCGTCATAGAGGAAGAAACCATCCCAACCGTAGATGAGTGCATAACCCTCCAAAGAAGCATCCAAAGTTGCACCGTCAACGATCTCAACGTTACGAGTCAATGGCTCCTCAAGCCAAGCCTCCTCATACTTCTCAGTAACGAGGTTCTGCTGCTGGAGATAAGTCATAGGCGATGTGATAGACCATACGCCAACCCAAGATGCAGTGTCAAATGTAGAAGCCGGAGTCTCAAACTTAACATAAGTAAGGTCTGCGCTGGTGAGGTGACCCTGTGCGTCTACACCAAATGCCCAGAGAGTGTACTTTGTGCTTGGCTTGAGCTTGGTAGTTGTGAACTCAACAATACCCTGATCAAGAAGACCGTTCTCGCCAGTCCAATCAGCCATACCCTGGTCTACGTAAGCAACCATCATTTCATAATACTCGTTCATAAGAGCTGTGGTAGAATCGAACTCTGCCATCTCTGCCTCAGTGAAGATGTTGAAGTAGTAGGTGCGACCCTCAGCCTTTGGAGTAATCTTAATGTCAGCCGAAGATGTTGTGATGTTAGTAACCGACATCGCGAACTCAGCAGCGCCAAGAACCTCCTGCTCGTTACCGCCGTTAGGGCCCTCTGGACCATTACCTGGAGTACAGCTTGCAAATGCAAGACCAACCATTGCCAATAATGTAAATAACTTTTTCATAATAGCATTTTTTAATTTGTTAATAAATAAAGTTTAATATTAATATATGTGTGTATTGCTTTTTTACTGTTTCGTCATTGCGAGAGCCGTTAGGCTCGTGGCAATCTCATCGCTTTATTCAAAGTGGGAGATTCCCACAGTCGCTATGCTCCTTCGGAATGACGACTTAATTTTTATGCTTATTTCAAATTCCCGTAATTGTCATTTTTAGATGTCAAATTCAACCCTGAAATGGCACTCTTGAGGGATTTGTCTTGTACAAAATTATATTAAAAAAATTTAATATCCAAATATTTTTCAAACAAAATTGCGTTTTTTAGGCATTTTCCTTGTTTTTGCCTTTCGAATCGTAATCCCATAAAAGCCCACGAAAAAGCCCTTTCAGGGCGGAAGGGCTTACGAAAAATCCATCTTTTGGATTTTGATAGTTATAATCTTTTACTTTTTCGCGCTTGTAACTTTCGGTTTGTAATAAGCGCCTTTCGTGCTTCGCTTGTCGCCTTGAAAGTTTATTTGACTTACAAATTTTTAGCGAAAAAAGTGATTTTTCTCTGATTACTCCTTGATATTTGGCAACTCCAAGCCTCAATCCGTCATTGCGAGAGCCGATAGGCTCGTGGCAATCTCCTCGCTTCGTCCCTCTTCGTCATTGCGAGGCTTGGAACAAGCCGTGGCAATCTCCTCGTATTCCTGTAGGTGGGAGATTCCCACGCTCGCTATGCTCGCTCGGAATGACGTATGAATACAAAGATGGAGATTTTTATATTACCTTATACTCCCTTGGAATGACGAACTTATTGGATTATTCATCAGCAAGAAGATCTCTCCAGTCCGGATTATTGGCGGTTATTAACTCGTCTTTGCGTTTACGCGACCAACTTTTTAATTGCTTTTCTCTTGCGATAGCAGCATCCATACTGCCGAATTCCTCATAGTGAAGTAATTGTGTGAGATTGTATCTCGCAGAAAAACCCCCAAGAGCACCACTTTTGTGTTGCGCAATTCGTTGTGCTATATCCGATGTTACACCTATATATAATGTAGTGTGGTATTTGTTGGATAAGAAGTAAACGCAAGGCTTTTTCATTGTCAATAAATAAAAACGTCATTGCGAGGCTTGGAACAAGCCGTGGCAATCTCCTACCTCGATTAAAGTGGGAGATTCCCACGCTCATTTCATTCGCTCGGAATGACGATTGTTAATTACTCCTTAATGTTTGGTAACTCCAAGCCGTAACCGTTGCGCTTATCCATCGCCTTCAACCAAAGGCTGAACAACAACGCGAAACCACCCAATGCGGCGAACATCAACATCGGCAATGTGTAGTTGTACGAAACCTGTGCGCCAGCAGCAATTTGCTCAGCCACGCCAGGGTTGCTCTTCTCCAACGCCCAACCGATAAGCATAGGTGTACCGCTCAAACCGAAGTTCTGCACCCAGAAAATCAACGAGTATGCGCTACCCAAGAATCGCTTGTCCATAATCTTTGGAATAGATGGCCACAACGATGCTGGTACCAACGAGAACGAGATACCCAACAAGATGATTGCAGCGTAGGCAACAACCTTATTCGGGAATGCTGGCAATACCAATGCGAAGGTGAGGTGGCAGACAATCATCAACAACGAGCCGAGGATGAGCATAGTTGCGCCCTTACCCTTCTTATCAAGGAACCAACCGAGGAGAGGGGTGATGCACGCTGCACCGATAGGGAACCAACGGAAGATGTCGGCAGCGGTAGTAGCATCGAGTCCGAGGTTGCTCTGCAACATATTAGCGGCGAACTTCTGGAATGGGAAGATTGCTGAGTAGTACAATACGCACAACATCGCTACAATCCAGAACAGCTTGCTTGTGAAGATGTTCTTCACGTCAGAGAGCTTGAACTCCTCCTCGCTCTCACCTTGTGCTGCATCTGCGCCAAGCTGCTTGTCGAACTTCTTGTCCATAAGGCAGAAGATGGTGTAGCAGAGCAAGCCGATAACGAGCAATGCGGTGCAGAACGCTACGGGGCGCACTACCGATGGGTCGATACCACCGATACCTGCCAAACGAGGCGAGATTGTAAATATAATGAACACGCCCACGCGCGCGAGAGCCATCTCCAAGCCCATTGCGAGGGCCATCTCCTTGCCCTCGAACCACTTGGCGAGAGCCTTCGAAGCGGTGATACCCGCCATCTCGCAGCCGCAACCGAATATCATAAAGCCGAACGATGCGAGCTTTGCACTGGCTGGCATTGCAACCCACCACGAGTTGAGCCAAGCCTCCAAGCCTGTGCCAATAAAGGCATCGCTAACAGCGTAATACTTGATTGCTGCACCCACAACCATAACGATTGCCGAGGTCAAACCGGTAAAGCGGATGCCCATCTTGTCGAGGATGATACCTGCTACGATAAGGAAACCCCATACGTTGAGCAAGTACTCCGAGCCAGCGTATGTTCCGAAAATGTCTGAAGTCCAGCCACGCTGAATCTGAATCAACTCCTTAATTGGAGAGATTACGTCAACGAACATATGCGCAAAGAGCATCATTAGTGCAATGAGTACCATCGCACCCCAACGCGCTGCAGCAGAGTCGTTTAGTTTTCTTTGAATTGTTTGAGTCATAATACTTTATTATTTAAGATTTGTGTGATTTTACTTGTTCATATATCGCTTTAGCACCTCGTAAGCGTCCTCGATGCCGAGCTCGCCCGCCTTCGAGATATCGAGGCATCCCTTGCGTGTATCCTTCATATAGATTTGAATCAATCCGCGGTTGTAGTACGCCTCGGCGAAGTTCGCGTTCAACTCAATAGCCTTCGTGTAGTCCTCGAATGCTTCAGGCAACTTGCCCGACAATGCGAGGAGATTTGCACGGTTATAGTAGGCGTATGCAAAACCAGGGTGGAGCTTTATCGCCTTAGTGAGGTCGGCAATCGCCTCGTCGTAGTTGTAGGTACGAGTGGTGCGGTTGTGTAGCTGACGTGCAGGATCGCTCTCGATAGAGATACGCTGATATGCACTCTCAATCGACGAGATAAAGTCAATCATTTCTGCCTGAGTTGTGGCGCGATTGAGATAAACGAATGGATTAGTTGGTGCAATTTGAATCGCTGACGTATAAGTGTTTACGGCGTTTGTATATTGCTTAACCAGTGACTCTGAAATTGCGAGTTGGAACAACTCCTCGAATGTCGCGTTCGAGGTGCGTACCTTGCTCTTCATTCGGCGATTTATAGCTACGAGCGAGTCTGGCAACAAGTTGCTTTCGCGGCACGAAATAGCGAGCAATGGGTTGTCGAGTCGCTTTAAGAAATCCTCGGCGCGTTGCGAGTGGAACTTCTTTGCCGTTGCAGTCTGCGAAGTTGAATCCTGCGAGAAAGTAAACTTGAAGAGTGGCAACAACGCCATTTTCTCGTCGTTTGTGCGGCGCGAGCTGATGCGCTCGAAAGATGAGCCCGCCAACTTACTCTCAAATGAGAGTAGTTTGTCGAAGCGACGGGTTGTATCGGCATAAATCGAGTATGTAGTGTCGCTCAAGCGCGATTTATACTCTGCGATTTTGCGTTCGGCAATCTGTTTGTCGCTACGCGCACCCTTGTAGTCGCGCAAAAGATGACGCAGATAGCTGCGACCGAGATAGGCGTTCGCGAAGTCAGGGTAGAGCTCGATTGCCTTTGTATAGTCAGCCTTTGCGCGTTCGATATTGCCGAGTTGCTGGTAGAGCAGTGCGCGGTTGTAGTAGACCAGCACGTTGTCGGGCGAATACTCTGCAACCTTATTATAATCGTCGAGTGCGCGGTTGTAATCACCTATGCGAGAGCGTATTATCGCACGGTTGAAGTAGGTAATGGAGTTTGTCGAGTCGAGCTGAATTACGCGGTCGAGGTCGGCTAACGATTGCATCGGGCGATTTGTTTCGTTGTAGACCAATGCTCGATTAAAAAATGACATTGCCAACATCGAATCGCACTTCACTGCCATATCGAAATCCTGTTCCGCCTCGGCAAGACGATTCTGCTGGAGGTGTAATACTCCTCGGCGGTTGTAGCCCGTAGGGCTTTCGCGATTAGTGCGAATTCCCATATCAAAGTCGGAATATGCGCGAAGGGTATCCTTTAGGTAGAGGTAGCAAACTCCACGATTGATGTAGGCGTCGGCAACCTTCTTTTCGTAGCGGATGAAACTGTCGAAATCCTCGATTGCCTCTTTGAATTGCTGATTCAGCAAGCGCGTTACACCGCGACTATAGTATGGATTCGGAAGGTCGGGACGCAACTCAATCGCTTCGCGAAAGTCGCTTAGTGCGTCGTCGTAATTTCCTAAACGCGAACGAGTTATGGCGCGGTATGTGAAGGCAGTAGTAAATACAGGATTCTTCTCAATCGCCTCGGTAAAGTCAGCCTCGGCTCCAAGCAAGTCGTCGAGGTTGTACTTGGCGACACCGCGTAAGAAGTAGCCTTCGTAGGCCTTGTCGTCGAAGTGGAGTAGAACGTTCAAGGTGCGGATTGCCTCCTTAAAGTCATTCTCCATCATCTGCTTGCGACCGACGTAGAAGAAGTAGTCACGATTGTATTGCGCCACAACCGAAGTTATGGCGCACACTACAAACAGTATCGTTACTACTATTTTGCGCATTGATTAAATATCATTATAACCAAAACGCGAGAGCTGGCGGTCATTATTGCGCCAATCGTCATTTACCTTGACGAAAAGTTGCAGAAAGACCTTCTTGCCGAGGAATGCCTCGATGTCGGCACGTGCCTGCTGTCCCACCTTCTTGAGTCGCTCGCCCTTGTGACCGATGACGATGCCCTTTTGTGAGTTGCGCGATACGTAGATAGTTGCCGAGATGCGGTCAATGGTCGGCTCCTCCTTGTAAGAGTCAATCTCAATCTCACAGCAGTAAGGAATCTCCTTGTCGTAATTGAGAAGAATCTTTTCGCGGATAATCTCCGACGCGAAGAAGCGCAAGGTCTTGTCAGTCAAGGTATCCTTCGGATAGTATGGCTCGCCCTCTGGCAAGTTTTCGAGAATCTTTCCGAAAATAGCCTCGATGTTAAACTGCTCCTTTGCTGATGCTGGAACGATTATCGCCTCTGGCAATCGCTCGTGCCACTCGGCAACAATCTTTTCGAGTTTATCCTGCGTGGTGAGGTCTATCTTGTTGATTACTACGATGGTCGGAATGCCGCTCAACTTGATTTTCTCAACAATCTCGGCATTGCGCTCGCTCTGCTCCTCGACTGTGTCGGTGACGTACAATACCACATCGGCATCGCTCACCGCACCGCGCACGAAGTTCATCATCGACTCCTGCAATTTGTATGCAGGTTTCAAGATTCCTGGTGTGTCGGAGTAGACAATCTGAAAATCGTCGCCATTCACGATACCCATAATGCGATGGCGCGTAGTCTGCGCCTTCGAAGTGATGATTGAAAGTTTCTCGCCCACCAATGCATTCATCAATGTCGACTTTCCGACATTTGGATTACCGATAATATTTACAAAACCGCTCTTATGCATCTCTTTCTTGTTTTATCGGCGCATACCTGGCATACCCTTGGGCATTCGGAGCTTGCCACTTGTTACCATCTTCATCATCTTGCGCATATCATCGAACTGCTTGATAAGGCGATTTACCTCGGTCATATTTGTTCCCGAACCCTTTGCGATACGCTCGCGACGACGTGCGTTCAATACCTCTGGGTGCTCACGCTCATATGGAGTCATCGAACCGATGATAGCCTCGGTGTGCTTGAATACATCGTCTCCAATCTCCACGTCACGCAACATCTTGCCCATTCCTGGAATCATCGATGCAACATCCTTCAAGTTACCGAGTTTCTTAACTTGGTCAATCTGCGAGAGGAAGTCGTTGAAATCGAACTTGTTAGTAGCGATCTTCTTGGTGAGCTTACGCGCTGCCTCCTCGTCGTACTGCTGCTGAGCGCGCTCAACGAGCGAAACAACATCACCCATACCGAGGATTCGGTCAGCCATACGCTCTGGGTGGAATACCTGCAAGGTATCCATCTTCTCGCCGCTCGAGATGAACTTCAATGGCTTGTTTACAACTGAACGAATCGAAATAGCAGCACCACCACGGGTGTCACCATCCAACTTGGTCAAAACTACGCCGTCGAAATCGAGTCGCTCGTTGAACTCGCGAGCTGTATTTACGGCATCCTGACCGGTCATCGAATCGACTACGAAGAGCGTCTCACAAGGATTTACAGTCTCCTTAATTTTGGTGATTTCCTGCATCATTGCCTCGTCTACTGCCAAACGACCTGCAGTATCGACGATTACTACGTTGTAGTTGTTCTGACGTGCGTGCTTGATTGCGTTCTCGGCAATCTCCACTGGGTTCTGGTTGCCTGGCTCGGTGTAGACTGGTACGCCAATCTGCTCGCCAAGAATCTTTAACTGGTCAATCGCTGCTGGACGATATACGTCACCTGCAACGAGCAATACCTGACGGCCCTTTGTGCTCTTGATGTGCGACGCCAACTTGCCCGAGAAGGTTGTCTTACCCGAACCCTGCAAACCTGCGATGAGAATGACCGCTGGGTTGCCCTCGAGCTTGATGCTGGTAGCCTCGCCACCCATCAACTGCGCCAACTCGTCGCGTACAATCTTGGTCATCATCTGACCTGGTGATACGGCGGTAAGCACGTTCTGACCGAGAGCCTTCTGTTTAACCTCGTCAGTGAATGTCTTTGCAACTTTGTAGTTTACGTCGGCATCAATCAAGGCGCGACGAATCTCTTTGAGGGACTCCGCAACGTTGATTTCGGTGATGCGACCTTGTCCCTTCAGGATCTTAAATGATCGTTCTAATCGATCGGTGAGTTTTTCAAACATAATATATCGTATTTTTTGTTTTTCTAAATTTGGCGCGAATATACGAAAAATATTTATATTTTTAGTATGCGGTGGTCGGATATGTCGATTTTATCTCTATATTTGTAAAACGAAACTAAATAAATGGTAGATATGTCACGATTTTCTAAACTATTTGTTCTCTTGCTGCTGTCGGCGAATGCGCTACTCTTGACTGCGTGCAACGGTGGCGAGGCGCAGATAATCACAACAGAAGAGCGCATTGCAGATGGCGATTGGCAGTGTTTTTACAAGGAGTTTAACCTCTTGTCGCCAAAAAGCGCAGAGTTGCGAATCGCAGCCGACACGAAGTATTGGTTGTGGGTGAATGGCGAGCTCGTTGTACGCGAGGGTGGACTCAAGCGAGGACCTACGCCAAAGGATAGTTATTGCGATGTTTTGAGCGAAGTGCCAAATCTGAAATTTGGCAAAAATAGAGTTGTGGTATTGGTGCAATACTACGGTCGTAACTCGTTTAGCCACAGAGTGACAGGTACGCCTGGCTTATATTTTGATTTAAGTGGTTCGCTTGACCGTGTTGTGAGCGACGAATCGTGGAAAGCAATACGTTACGATGCGATGTGGCAACCGCCAATGGAGCATAATTTGCAGGGTTTTAGAAAGTATCGAATTGCAGGTGCAAATGTTGGTTACGATGCTCGCAAGGCTCTTGATTTTTCTCGAGAAATAGATGCTGAAAAGTGGACTGACGCGGTGGTTGTAGCGCGAGAGAAGTCGGAATGGGGTGGACTTGTGGATAGACCAATCCCATTCTTCCGCTGGAGTGAGTTGCTCGATTATGAAAAGCGGGAGTGGCAGGGCAGAGAGTTGGTTTGTAAATTGCCATATAATGCTCACGTTACACCTTACATAAAAGTACGTGCCGAGGCAGGAAAAACGATTCGAATAATTACGGATGACTACTGGATTGGAAAGGCTCGTTCGTTCTATACCGACTATGTAACGTGCGATGGCGAGCAGGAGTTCGAAACCCCGATTTGGACAAATGGTCACAATGTTATCTACGTTGTGCCAGAGGGAGTTGAAGTGGTTGATGTGAAGTATCGCGAAAGTGGTTACGATTCCGATTTTGTAGGCTCATTCCGTTGCGATAGCGAGTTCTGCAATAAACTTTGGGAAAAGGCAAAGCGTACGCTCTATGTCAATATGCGCGACACCTATATGGACTGCCCAGACCGCGAGCGCGGACAGTGGTGGGGCGACCTCGTTATCGAACTTGCACAGGCAGGTTATGTCTTGGATGAAAGGGCGCATCTGCTCACACGCAAGGCGATATACGAGCTTATGATGCACCAGCGCGAGGATGGTGTTATCTACTCGCCAATCCCAGGTTGGTATGGTCAGGAGTTGCCTTGTCAGATGTTGGCATCGGTCGGACACTATGGTTTCTATACCTATTATATGCTGACGGGCGATGCGACGACTATTGATGATGTCTACGACCGCACAAAGCGTTATGTGTTTGATGTTTGGGACCCTGCTAATAAGAGTATAGTTACTATGCGCAAAGGTGATTGGTTTTGGGGCGATTGGGGTACGAATATCGACCACGACGCTCTGCAACAGTGCTGGTATGGCTTGGCCCTCAAGGGTTTTGCCGAGTTGGCGGAGGTGACGGGGCATCGTGGCGACGCGATATATGCGATGCAGAGTTATGATGTGAAGGCGTACAATTTTAATGATTTGTATTGGAACGAGGAGTTGCAGCAATATCGCACATCGACCTACGCCGACCAACCCGACGATAGAGTGCAGGCGATGGCGGTTTTGGCTGGATATGTTCCGCAAGAGCGATACGAGGCGATTCGCAAATTCTTTAAAAAGCATTATCAAGCGAGTCCTTATATGGAGAAATACGTCTTGGAGGCGTTGTGTAAGATGGGCTATTACAAAGATGCGTTGGAGCGTATGGAAAAGCGTTTTGGCGAGATGGTAGCCGCGAAATATACAACACTCTGGGAAGGTTGGGAGTACACTGGCGGTCGCGGAATGAAGTACAAGAGCGGTCACGGCACTTACAACCACTCTTGGAGTGGCGGTGGCTTGATAATTCTCTCGCAGTATATTGCTGGAATTGAGCCTGTTGAGCCAGCGTTCCGCAGATTTAAGGTGCAGCCTAATTTAGCTACACTCAATTTCGTCGAGAGCGTTGTTCCTACACGATGGGGCAATATTGAGATGAGAGCTGAGAAGGTCGAAAAGGCCTTGAAAATCAATCTCAAAGTGCCGTATGGTACTACGGCGGAAATATGTTTACCAAATGGGTATGCTGAATTAGCGTGCTTGCAGCAGGTTGGTAAGTCGTTGACGTTGGGTGCTGGCGAATATGAGATTGTTGCGAGGTAGGTGACTCTTGCATACAAACAATATAGGGAGGCTTCAATCGAAACCTCCCTATATTGTTGTGTTTGAACAGATTTACTCTTTCATAACCGCCTTCACAGCCTCGAGATAACCAAAGCCATTTACCTGGTCAGGCAAGAGGTAGCTGCCTTCAACCCACTCGTTCCACGCGTTAATGGTGATGAGTGGGAACTGCTCTGGGTGGTTGTCTGCGTACTGCTTAGCTATGCGCAATGCAGCCTCGAAATTCTTAGGTGTGCCATTGAATCGAGTGACGTGCTCTGCACCCTTGTGTGGGAAACGCGGTGTGTCATCCCAACCTACTGAAACGCAAGGAAATACAGGCGCGTCGATATGCTCGTCTAACCACGTGCGAATCTGCGCAGCTTTGTCACAATGTTTCAGATAGTCTACGTCAAATCCGCCCATATTATAGAGCGCGAAACTATCTAAATTTAACATTGCAACACGCTCAACATACTTATCGAGTTTCTGTGCCGATGGGTCAGATGGTCCACCCGACATACCCTGGATATGGAGGTCTGGGAAACCAGCCTCTTGTACCTTCAGACGGAAGTAGGCGATAGCATCGCGTGCCTCTTCAACGCCACCAAGACCCTCGATAAATAATCTCACGTTGAAAATCGAAAAAATAGGACATCCGTTGATTTTCAAGTAGTTCGGACGTGTGAAATACTGTTTGATGACGCGATCTACGATGATGTTGAAGTTCTCTCGGTCTACGCCACCAGCCCACAACTGCGATGTGTCGTCGCCGTAGCGGTGGTAGTTCCAGTAGTTTCTTTTTACGTTGTGGTTTGCCCACATAATGTAGAAATTCATCTTCTCGTTGCTCGGAGCCTTCAAGAAACCATCGTTGAGTGCACTTTCCAAGAATGGCTTGCCGTCAAACCAGTACCAATCGTACACAAAGGTATTCACGCCATACTCGAGCGCGGTGTTAATCCACTTCTCCACAACCATCGGGTCGTTATCCAATTCGCAACCCCAATATGGCAGGCGTGGCTGGTAGTGACCCTCGAAACGAGGATTTCCCTTCTTGATAACCTCCCATTCGCCCTCGCCCTCTGGCCAAAGGTACTCGCGAGCCATAGCATCGTCGTGGCACGAAGGCCAGATGTAAGCCGCAACGTAATAATCTCTCTTTTCTGTCTCCTTTTTGTCGCAAGCAACGAGTGCGCACGATAGGAGCAATAGTAAAAATAGTCTCTTCATTTTAGTATGTATTATTTGAGTTTTGCCATAAATTTTTCGCGGTTTACAATGAAACGCGAGTGGGTGCCTTCGCCTATGATACTCACCTCGTCACGAGCTGCGATATTGAACTTTAACTCGAGTCCGTTAATTTCTGTGAGTACGGCTGTTGCGGTGATTACCTCACCTACTTTTGTAGCTTTCGAATGTTCGATGTTTAGTGCCGTTCCGACGGTGGTTTGACCCTCCTCCAAGTGGGCAGCGACAGCCATCATTGCTGCATTCTCCATCAAGGCACACATCGCTGGTGTTGCCAATACTGCCAAATCACCCGAGCCGATATATTCGGCTGTGACCTCGGGCGTAACACGCATTGTTGCGGTAAATGATAATCCTTCCTTCATAATGTTGTGATATTTTTTTCTATCGCAAAAGTAATGATTTTTTCTCTCATTTCGCTATCTTTGCGAAAGTAATTATGAAAAATAGGGTAGTCATACTGCTTTTGCTCGCTGTGTTTTTTGTGTCGAATCTATCGGCGCAACGTCGAATGCGTGGTTTTTGGAAGCAAGAGTGGGCGGTCGAAAGAGGTGATTCCATTCCCGTCGTTCATATCTTACCTATACGCAAATATGCGCGCAAACCCGATATGCGTCGCTATCAGCGATTGATTCGAATGGTGAAGAAGTGCTATCCTCTGGCAAAACAAGCGCACGTCGAGATGGAGAAGATGGAGCGACAATTGCTCGCAGTGAAAGATAAAAAGGCGCAAGAGAAACTCTCGAAGGAGCTACAGAAACAATTAATAAAGGAGTATACGCCAATAATCCTGAAGATGACATTCTCGGAAGGTAAGGTGCTGCTCAAGTTGATTGATCGCGAAACGAAAAATACTGCGTTTGAGATAATTAAGGAGTTTCGCGGTGGTTTTGTGGCGGGCTTTTGGCAGATGTTCGCCAAGATGTTTGGCAATAATCTCAAGCTTGAATACGAGCCCGAAGGTAAAGATAGAGTGATGGAGCAGATTGTTACCTACTACGAAATGGGATGGCTGTAGGATTGGATAGAAGTGAGGAGTTGGGAGTTAGGGAGTGTAATGCGATTCAACTCTAATTTTGCTATTTGAAGATAAAATTTGTCGAATTTTTAATTTTTAATTTTTAATTCTAAATTTTTGTATTACCTTTGCCACCGCTTACGAGCAACGGATTGAGCTGTGGTGTAATGGTAACACAGCAGATTTTGGTTCTGTCGTTCTGGGTTCGAGTCCCGGCAGCTCAACACAACAATAGGAGGTCGATTGACCTCCTATTGTTGTGTTGAGCGTGTGTTACCTATCCCCCAAACCCCCTTTCTGTAAAGGGGGCTTATCTTTTTTATACAAGGTCA
>JAZQWU010000227.1:0-6335 GCA_045632505.1 Alistipes sp.
GATGGTTGCGTACATAACACCGCCCTGGTCGTCGTACAAAGTAACATACAACTCGTCATAAGTGCCTGCAGGAACTGCTACGTGGATGTACTGAGGCTCGCTCGAGAGTGGGAGGCCCTCAGCATCGGCAGTGATAGGGAAGTTGTAGTTGATAACCGACTTTGATGCGGTGGTAGCCTTCACCTCGCCCTTCTCGAAGTCCATCTCGAATGCGCCAGCGATAGGAGCGCGATCTACGGTCGAAATCTGCGCCATAACCAAGGTCTTGTCGCCAGTAATACCAATCTTCAAAACGCCAGTGAGGTGGTTCAACTGTACGCCCTCGCCGTCGCTATAGCCGTACATTGTTGTAACACCAGAACCGAATGTTGTGCCACTCACGTGAGTCTGCTTCTCTGCGAAGAGGACCTGTCCTGCAACGGTTGCTGGATAGGCAATGCAGTACGGAGTGTCGAGTGTACCGCCGATTGTAAATGTTGCTACCGCTGTACCAGCCTCCGATGCAGTCAAGGCAGTCGAAGCAACGCCGTTCACCGAGATGGCATCACCCTCGCTCCAAAGAAGAGGGTAGAGAGTTCCAGCCTTCTCACCGAGCTGAGTACGCGACTCCTCCAACGAGATTGTAATCTCTGTAGTCTGACCTTTGCCGAGGTTAACCCCGAGGTCATTGGTTGCGTCTGTAACGCACGAAAGTGCGAACATTCCAGCCACAACCGCCACGAAAATTTTTGTAAATCTTTTCATTTTAGTGCTTGTTATTAGTTTGTGATTTCGTTTTTAGCCGAGATGTTTTTACAAAGTAAAGAATAAAAATCCAAATCTCAAAGAAAATCATTCGAAAACTTACAAAAAAAGCCCATAAGCATCAACGAAAAAGAGCCGAATCGTTTGCGCGATTCGACTCTCCGTCGTGTGGGTATTTCGAAAAAACTACTCCTTCTCGAACAACAACACCGCGAGGTCGTACTGACCCAAGGTGATGCGTTTGCCTGCCTTCTCGACCAATGCGTTGCCGAGCACAGAGTGCTCCACGTAGCGGAAACCAGGAACGTCGAGCTTGCCTTTGAGAGTCTGCTCCTCGCGCAATTGGTTTGCAACAACCACTGCCATCTTCTTGCCATCTTGGCTGAGGTAAGCGCGTGCCTCCATATCCTTGTTTGAGTACTCGATGCCCTTGGTGTCTACATAGCGACCGCAGAGCAACATATCTTCATACTTCTCCTTGATGATGTTTGCGCTGTTGAGATAAGCCTGATATATAGGGCATTTGTCAATCAAATCTCGACAGCGAAATATCTCAATATCAACTCTTTGGCCATCAAGAATGGTGTTGTTGACATGCCAAGCTACATCCGTGTCATCTCTCTGGCCGCGATCAGTAAAGATCAATTCAGGGAATGTGAATTTGAAGAAATTCATCCATCGATTTGGCGTATCGTTTGCGGGATATCCGTGCGTGTAGTCGCAATACTGAGCGAGTGCATCGACTGTAGCTTCAACTCCAAGCGCAAATTCTGGGGCTTTGGTCTCGTAGCGATCACGAAGAAGCTTTACACACTGCATACGCTTTTGAATGCCAAAGACATCTGGCACAGGGTATTCGCGACTTATATCCCAGTTTGCACTCTCCTTCTCGATGTAACCCAATTGGTCGAAGAATACGCTTCGCGCACCGAGTGCGTAGGCTCTATCTTGTAGGTCAAAAAGTACTTTGTTCCAGTCGGGATTCATCATCGTTGCTACCGCAAATGTTCGTTGATCGTATTCGCCAAGCCAAGTACCCTGTCCAGTAAACTTATATCGTTCCAAAATCTCGGAACCGGTGTTGTCGTGGCGGCAAACCTTTGGGCCCATACCGCTCTTGTAGAATCGACTCTCCCTATCGATAAGTTTACCATTGTAGTAGAGTAAAAGATGGCTGCCATCTGCTTGGTATTTAGATATAGCCTCTTTCAACGCTGCATCTCCTCCTTGCGATTCGTCGGGCGAGTAGTCAGGGTTGCCATTATCCATACCCTCTGCCCACCAGCCAAAAAGGAATACGGCATTTGAGTTTACGCTCTTATCGACATCTTTTAAGCGGCCATACAAATCGGGGTATTTGAAGAAATACTCGCCATATTGGTGCTTGAAAATTACACGCTGCCAACTGCGCATTTTCTTTACCCACATAGGTGGCTCGCGGTAATCCCACCAAGTATCCACCCATCTGCGATAGATTCCCGAAGCGGTGTGCCACGATCCTGTATATGGCGAAACTACATTCGCATCGCATCGCCACTCCTCCCCATAAAAGCAGTGCGGATATTTGTAAAATCCCAACTCTAAGGCGTTGAAACCGCCATTCTCGCCCTTGTAAACACGCATTCCGTGCCAAGTGTCTTGGAATGAGTTGTCATGACTGCCAAGATATAGACCTTGCTTCTCGCCAAACAGACCAAAGCAATTCATAAAGACCTTATGACCATACTTTACATCATATTGACGGAATATCTGCTCAGGCTTCTTATAAGGCGATGAAGCGAGAGTGTTGATACGCTTTACGGGATCTGGATATAGTCGTCCGCCAGCCTCCGAGGTATAGAGTTTATGGTCGGCAGGAGCCTGAATATTTCTAATAAGTGGATAGTGAATCTCTCGGATTACGGAGTGAGGCTCATTGTTTACCATCTCTGATGCAAATCGCACCTTGTCATCTTCGAGAATAACCTTCAATGTAAGTGCAAATTTTATCTCCTTGCCGTGAGCCTTCACAGACGGATATTTCAAAACGATGGTACTGCCCTCCTGCGACACCTCTACACTCTGCTCCTCTCCCAAAACCTGAATCTCCTTTTCGTAGTGAGTGTCATAGTAGAGTCGCCACAAGTAGTCGCCCGCAGTTGAAGCGTATTCGTGATTTGTAATCTCATTTTTCAAAGAGTACAACTTTCCATCTTTGCCCACCGCAACACTCATCTTCTCGTTCGCGAGAGTGAGGCAATCCTCGGGCAATGCGGTCTGCTCCTGTGCGCACTTGTCGCACTTGTCGCAAGCGATAGCAAAGAGTGCCAACATCGCGAGGATGATTTTGTTTAAGTTCTTCATAATTAGTTGATTATAATATTAGTTTCTGTTGCGGATTATTGTAAATATTAGTAATCAGAGATAGACTCTTTACGGCGCGTCGTACGGTGTATGCAGTACCACCTTTCTCGCCTGTAAAGTATGCGATGACAGCCGAAGAATTGTCTACAAGAAAGTTGTTTCGTACTGCGTAGACACTCGCAGAATAGTCCGATGCGAGCGTGATTACCTCGTCTGCCTCACTTGCCACTTTGTCGAAAAGCGAGCGTTGCGACGCAGAGAATCGTAGTTGCATACCTTCGAATGGAATTACGGCAATAACCTTTATATCAGTTAGTTCGCTGCGCAGCGCGAGTGCTATTTTTGCCGCCTCGAGGTCGAATCCGATAGCCATTCCGCAGAGGAAATTTCGGTAGCCTTTGGCGTAGAAATCCCTTATCGCAATCTCCAATTCGTGATTGCGACTACCATCGTACGTTCGGTGTCCCGTAAAGCAGGCGGTTATGTCTTTGTCGTAGGCGATAACTTTACCTATTTTTATAATACAAAGATAACTAAAAATAACTATTTTAACAAAGTTTTACTATCTTTGTACTAAAATACGAAACCTAATAATATTAAAGACTATGAAAAAGTTATTTTTGATTCTTGCCGTTGCTCTGTTTGCAGTTTCGGCAGTTGATGCGCAGGTAGTGCAAACTCCTGTGATGGGTAAGACAGGTATCCGTCTTTACGATAGACGAGTACCTCGCACTGAGATTATTCTTCCTCAGGTGAAGGGTTACAACATCTACAAGGGCGATTTCCACGTGCATACCATCTACTCGGATGGTGAGGTTACTCCGCGTGAGCGAGTTCGTGAGGCTTGGTATGATGGTTTGGATGTTATCGCCATTACCGACCACCTCGAGATTCGTACCTACGAGAAGTTTATGCTTAAGGCTCTCCAGCCATACAGCAAGGATGGCAAGCCATTTGTCTATGCAAATGCTGGTGCTGGAAACAAAAAAGATAAGGATGCTCCTATGTTGTGCAATCTCAATGCAGGTTACGAGGAGGCTCTCTCTTACATTGAGAAGGAGGAGATTCCAATCCTTGCAATTCGCGGTACCGAGATTTGGCGTAAGCCAAGCGAGATTGGCGAGTACAACGCAATCTTCTTGAAGGATATCAACGCGATTTGCGATAAGGATTTGTTTGAGTGTTTCCGTCGCGTTAAGGAGCAGGGTGGTTTTATTATCCACAACCATCCAGGATGGCGTCGTAATACAATGGAAAAGAGCGAGGCTCAGGTGCGTGCGTATGGCGAAGGCTGGGTTGATGCTATCGAGGTTATCAATGGTACAACTCTCTATCCTCAGATGATTGATCGTTGCGTTGATGAGAAGCTCACTATCACTGCAAGCACCGATGTTCACCGTCCATCGTCGCAGAACTATCCACGTGGTGGTGAGATCTTCCGCACAATGACATTCATTATGGCAAAGGAGTGTACCGAGAAGGCTATTAGAGAAGCTCTCGAGAAGCGTCGCACCATTGGTTACTCGGCCAACAACCTTATTGGTGAGGAGGTTTGGTTGAAGGAGTTTATCAACGAGGCTGTAGATTGCAAGGTCATTGCAGTAAACGAAAAGAAGGGCCATCGCGGTTTTCAGTTGACTAACACTTGCTCTATTCCGTTTATACTTCGTCGTGGCAAGTTGGTTTATGAGTTGAAGCCATTCCAGTCGCTCCATATCAACATTTCGCGCAATAAGGAGACTGGCGAGTTCTACAAGCCTGAATTTACTGTAGATAATATGTGGACCGTAGGCGACAAGCATCCAAAGATTCATATCGCAATTGATAAATAGTTGTCGATATAGTGCAAAAAAATAAGGAACTCAAATCGAGTTCCTTATTTTTTACTACCTACAATCATATTAGTATCCCATCTCTTCGCGTAATTTGCTCAATAGACCGAGTGGTGCTGCAGTGGATAGATTCTGCATCGGAGAGATATGCTTCAATGTTGCTACTTCCTCCTTCAAACGAGCAATTGCAGGCTCGAAGAAGCGGAACGAACGAGAAATCTGACCACCAAAGAGAAGGCATTCGATATTAAACTCCTCGAGTAAAGGCTTTAACTCTGTAGCGAGAATCTCACCCACATTGTAGAACGACTGCAACGCCTCCTTGTCGCCTTCTGCGCACAATCCACCAATCATTGCAACAGTGAGGTTTGAAGGAAGTTCCTTGCCGCAAACTTCTGCGTAAGAACGCAAGAATCCGCGCTTCGAAGCGTAATCTTCGAGTACGCCATCCTTGTATGGACGATTATAGATTGAAACAGCTGGTGAGCCCATTGGTGAGTACTGAATCTCGCCATTAACGGTGTGCGAGAATCCAAGACCTGTGCCGAGTGTCACCACCGCTACGTTCTTGTATCCCTGCGCTGCACCAAAGCTCATCTCGCCCATTACAGCTGCTGTTACATCGTGCATAAAGACTACAGGCATATCCTCGCCAATATCCAACAGACTATGGAAGAAATCCTTCATCGACACCTTCTCCAATGCCGCAAATTTGTGCGTCATATAAGAGATACCAGTGTTATAGTCGAATGGACCTGGGAATGCTACGCCAACGCCCGCCAAGAGGTAGCCGTTGTACTCGGCTATAGCGCGACCATTTGCCACAACGGTAGCAAACGAACGCTCAATCTCCTCGCGAGTGCCGTCTGAGTTAATTGGTACCGAAGTCTCGGTATTAGGTAGCAACTCCCCTTGGAGAGTTGCTACCACCGATTTTACGAATGTACCTCCTACGTCAAGCAGGAGAAAACATCTGTTATTCATTCTCGAAACCCTCCTTAAGAGTAGTCTTGTGAACACAGATTGGCTCTGCGCCGAGGTTCTCAACTACGAACTCGCCCATAGCTGCAGGAACAACGGTCATATCCATAAACTCTGCGTCGAAGTAGTACTCAGGGTTAGCCTTCGAGCGGATGCGAATCTTGTCACCATCAACCAAAGTCAATACAACGAACTTGCCGTTGGTGTTGTCCTCGATTGTCTTCTCGAACTCGAGGCGACGCAACGAGAAGTACAACTCCTCGCACTCACCTACGATGTACTCAGCCCAGTCTGCGCCCTTACGAACGAGGCGTGGCTCGTGTACGATAGTGCCGTGAATCTTGCTGGTGCGACGGTCGAAATCCAACACGCGCTCACCGTGCCAAGTGTGAATTGGACGTGGCTTACCATCGAGGTCTGGACGGAGGTAATCGT
>JAZQWU010000228.1:0-4049 GCA_045632505.1 Alistipes sp.
CTATGGCGCGCGCCATAAAGCAGTCTTAGACTGCGCCGTCATAAAGGAGGCTCTGCCTCCGCCATCAAAGAGCCAACTTGGTTGGCGACGTTATATCTTTGTCGCGCCCCGTAACACCATAACACTGTAACAAAGGCGTTATGTATGTTACGCTTTCTCTTTCGTCTTGTTATAGAACCTCTATCAACTGCTCCAACTTTATTCCGCGTGAGCCTTTCAGCAGGATTAATGCTCCGCTGATTTGGTTTTTCTCCAGTGCCACTAATGCCTCGGCAGTGGTAGGGTAGAGCGTGTAGTCAGCCTCTAAGCCCTCACTTGCTTGGAAAGCGTCAGCAAACTCCTTGCCCACGAGGATTATGCGCTCAGCAACACCATCTGCCTTGTGTAGGATGTTGAGGTGTGCCTCGGCACTCCACTCGCCAAGTTCGAGCATATCGCCCAAAATCAGCACCTTATGCTCCGCCTCCATTGTGGCTATATTGTCCAATGCAACCTCCATACTCGAAGGGTTGGCGTTGTAGCAATCAACCACCAACTGATTGCGCTCGGTCTTGACCGCTTGCGAACGATTGTTGTCGGGCGAGAACGAAAGTATCGCCTCTGCAATGCGCTCGCCGGCAACACCAAAGTAGTGACCTATCTCCACCGCCGCAGCGATGTTGAAGCGGTTGTAGTCGCCTGTAAGGTTGCTCTTGAAACCTTCGGCTATGGTGCGCGAGTAGTACTCCACTGCCAAGTCCTCGCGTGCGGATGCCATCTCGCAAAGCACTGCATCCTCCTGCGGTACGAAGGCACGACCACCATTCTCGTTGAGGTGGTCGAACAACTCGCCCTTGCCCTTGCGGATGCCCTCTACGCCCCCGAAGCCCTCGAGGTGCGAGAGTCCTATGTTGGTCAAGATGCCGTAGTTAGGCTCGGCAATAGAGCAGAGCAATGCAATCTCGCCCTGCGCACTTGCACCCATCTCCACCACGCCAAACTCCGTCTCTGCCGTCATAGCAAGGAGTGTCAAAGGCACGCCGATGTGGTTGTTGAGGTTGCCCTTTGTGGTCGAAACCTCGAACTTCTCTGCCAAGACGCGCGATACAAGTTCCTTGGTTGTGGTCTTGCCGTTGCTGCCCGCAATGGCGATGATAGGGATTGCCAAGCGACGACGATGCTCCTGCGCCAATGCCTGCAACGACTGCAAGGTGTCATCCACCAAGAAGAGTCGTTCGGCATAGTCGGGGTTGCTGTCGAGGATATCCTCGCGGTCGATGACTGCTGCGGATGCTCCCTGCTCGAGTGCTTGGATGGCGTAGTTGTTGCCATCGAACGACGCACCGTGCAGTGCAAAAAAGAGCGCACCCGACTCAATCTTCCTTGAGTCGGTTGTCACACCCGTAGAGTTTGCGAAAGCGGTATATAGTTTTCCGTTTTCCGTTTTCCGTTTTCCGTTCATTATATATGTTTTTCGCCTGTATTGTATTTCACCTCGTCGATGTATTTTTTGATGTTCTGCTCCTCGGCGCGTGGGCAGATGAGGAGTACATCCTCGGTGTCGACGATGATATAGTCGCGTAAGCCATTGATTACTGCCACCTTGCCCTTTGGCAACGAGACAATCGAGGAGCGTGTGTTGTAGGTGTAGCAACCCTCCTCGGGCTTGACGTTAGCGTACTTGTCCTTGCGTTGGAGTTGGTACAGCGAGCCCCACGTGCCGACGTCGCTCCAGCCGAAGTCGCCACAGCGAACATAGACATTCTCCGCCTTCTCCATCACGCCGTAGTCGATAGAGATAGAGCGGCACTCCGAGAATACCTGCTGTATAGCCTCCTTCTCGGCTGATGTGCCAAGCAATGGTGCAACACCCTCGAAGAGGGCGTAATGCTCGGGCAGATGCTCCGCCAAGGCTGCGATAATATCCTTCAACTTCCACACGAAGATTCCTGAGTTCCAGAAGAATTCGCCCGACTGCACAAATACCTGTGCCAACTCCAAGTTCGGTTTCTCGGTGAAGCACTTCACGCGCGAGATGGTGGCGTTGTCGCTCTTTTGGATGTAGCCGTAGCCCGTTTCAGGGCGCGAAGGTGTGAGTCCGATGGTCATCAACGCATCGTTCTCGTTGGCGAAGGCGATGGTATCCTCCACGATAGAGTGGAACTCTGCCTCGTTCACGATGAGGTGGTCGGCAGGTGTCACAATCATCATAGCATCGGGTGCTATGTTGCGGAGGTGGTATGCTGCGTAGCAGATGCACGGTGCGGTGTTGCGACCTATAGGCTCGCAGAGAATCTGCTCACCCTTAATCTCGGGGATATGCTCGAGTACGAGCTCCTTGTAGCGGTCGTTGGTCACCACGATGAAATTCTCGTCGGGTACGAGAGGAGCGAAACGCTCGTAGGTCATACGCAAGAACGACTTGCCCGTATCGCAGATGTCGAGGAACTGCTTAGGCTTGCTCTGACGGCTCTCGGGCCAAAAGCGAGTACCTACACCGCCTGCCATAATTACGCAATAAAGAGGTCTGTTGTTATTCATAGTTCTAAAGTGTTGTTCTATATTTTTTACAAATATAGTGAATAAAACGGAAAACAGAAAGTTTTTGGGTGAGAAAAAGTAAAATGACAATGGCGTCGCCAACAAGTTGGCTCTTTGACGGCGGAGGCATAGCCTCCTTTATGACGGCGCAGTCTTAGACTGCTTTATGGCGCGCGCCATAGAGGACTGAAAGTCCGACGCCGCAGAACACCATAGGTGTGACGCCATAGAGGGCGTAGCCCGACGCCAAGAACAACTCGCGCCTTATATCTCCCCCCCCCTGAAAACTAAAAGTTTTCCGCTTTAATCCTGCTTCGCAGGCTTTTCCTCCTTCTTGCAAGGCATAGTATGCAAGCATCCTCTGCCCTTGCTTCGTGCGTCGGTTGCCCTTTGGGCTTCACTGCTCCGTCTCGGCAGAATGTGTAACCCCATTCTGCTCTCGACTTAATCGTAGCGTTCCGTTTTCCACTCCAAACGAAAACCGAAAAACTAAAAGTTTTCCGTTTTCCGTTTTCCGTTTTCCGTTTAATTTGTTATCTTTGCCCGATAAAACGTGCGTGTTATGAAGATTAAACTCTTTACCATACCCAACTGCATCACACTCGTAAACCTCTTGTGTGGCATTGGCTCAATCATTTCTTCGTTGGTTTACAACGACTTACAGATGGCTTTCGCCTTCGTTATCGCTTCGGCTGTGGCGGACTTCTGCGACGGATTCGCAGCACGATTGCTAAAGCAATACTCGGCTCTCGGTGTGCAACTCGACTCTCTGGCCGATATGGTGTCGTTTGGTGTCGCTCCCGCAATCGCAATGTCGGTGTTGTGTGGTCAGATGCCTTCGGTGCTTGGCTTGAGCGAGCAGGTGAGTGAGTGGTTGTGCTATCTCCCACTCGTGATTGCCCTCTTGTCGGCTCTTCGCCTTGCGAAGTTCAACATCGACGAGACGCAGAAGGAGGAGTTCGAGGGACTCCCAACACCAGGTTGTGCTATCTTGTGCCTCTCGGTGGCTGCGCTCTCGGAGCGTTATGGCATCGTGATTGGCTTGGAGTGGTTGTGCTTGACGTCGGTGTTGGTGGCTATGATGCTCGTTAGCCCCGTTAGAATGTTCTCGTTCAAGTTCAAGTCGGTGCGTTGGAGCGAGAATAAGGTGCGATATATCTTCCTCGCAATGGCTTTGGCGTTGATTTGCTCGGTTAAATTATACGCAATCCCAGCAATTATCGTTCTTTATATTGCGGTCTCTACCGTACGTTGGATTATTCAGAAGCGATAGGAGAGTGAGATTGGGCAGAGCAAATATCGTGCGTGTGGTGCTGATGGCGATTGTGATGGTTGCCCTCGGCGTGTCGGCACACGCCCAGGTGGATGCTCGCGCGCTGATGAATGCCCAGCGCAACCAGCAACGTGGCTTGGATGCGAATGGAATGCCACTCGACCCTTCGCAGCAGACCGCCGATGGTCAGCAGGTAGACGAGAATGGCAACCCTATAAATGCGGAGAATGCCGATACTACGAAGAAGAAAAAACCT
>JAZQWU010000229.1:0-7127 GCA_045632505.1 Alistipes sp.
CGGCATATATCCAACTGCGCGTTCGTGTGATTGGCAAATCGTTTGCTGGCGAGGGACGCAAGCAACGTTTTTCGGTCTATTGTGCCGACGATACGGGACGTGTAGAATTGATTTGGTTCAAGGGCATAAAGTGGATTGAGAGGGTTATCGAACCCAATCGTGAGTATATTGTCTTTGGTCGCCCTTCCTTCTTTAGGGGCGAGTTCTCGATGGTGCATCCCGAGATTGAGGTTGTGGAGAAGGCGCTTTCGCGCAAGGTGGAGAGTGGCTTGCAAGGTATCTACTCTTCGACAGAGAAGGTCTCGACAACGCTTGGTGGCAAGGGTTTGTACAATATCGTTTGCTCGTTGTGGGGCGTTGTTCGCAACCATATTAACGAGTATCTACCTCAGTCGGTCATCCGCAACTGCGGACTGATGTCGCTCGAGGAGGCGTTGTATAATATCCACTTCCCACAGTCGACGGAGAAATTGCGACAAGCACAGTATCGCCTAAAGTTCGACGAACTCTTTGGCATTCAGTTAAATATCCAGTCGCGCCGTTCGGAACGTACGGGACGCAGAGATGGATTTCTCTTCCCGAGGGTGGGTGACAAGTTCAATACCTTCTACCATACGAAGTTGCCTTTTGCGCTGACCGATGGTCAGAAGGAGGCGGTGCGCGATATACGCAAGGATACAATCTCGGGTATCCAGATGAATCGTCTGTTGCAGGGCGATGTAGGTAGTGGAAAGACCGTTGTGGCGTTGTTGTCGATGTTGTTGGCGGCGGATAATGGTTTCCAATCGTGTATGATGGTGCCGACCGAGATTTTGGCGCGACAGCACTACGCTTCGATATCGAAGATGACCGATGGTGTGCCTGTGCGAATCGCCATATTGACGGGTACGACCAAGGCGAAGGAACGACGCGAGATTCTCACCGCATTGGAGGCGGGCGAGATTGATATATTGGTGGGTACACACGCCCTGATTGAGGATAGAGTTCAGTTCTCGAACCTCGGACTTGTGATTATCGACGAGCAACACCGCTTCGGAGTGGAGCAGCGTGCGCGATTGTGGACCAAGAATTCGCAACCTCCGCACATCCTTGTTATGACGGCTACGCCGATTCCGCGTACGCTGGCGATGACGCTCTATGGCGATTTGGATGTCTCGGTCATCAAGGGTTTACCTCCTGGTCGTCAGCCAATTAAGACTTACCACTACTTCGAGTCGGGCCGATTGACCTTGCAGCGATTTATGCGTGAGCAGATACAACGCGGACGACAAGTCTATGTGGTCTATCCGCTTATTCAGGAGTCCGAGAAGATGGATTATCTCTCGTTGCAAGAGGGCTTCGAGGCGATTGTGCGCGACTTCCCACTGCCACAATATCGCGTGGCGGTGTGTCACGGCAAGATGAAACCCGAACTGAAGCAGCAGGCGATGGATGAGTTTAAGAGCGGTCAGGCGCATATCTTGGTCGCTACCTCGGTTATTGAGGTGGGTGTCGATGTGCCGAATGCTACTGTTATTGTCATCGAGTCGGCAGAGCGATTTGGTTTGGCGCAGTTGCACCAGTTGCGTGGTCGTGTGGGCCGAGGCTCGGAGCAGTCCTACTGCGTGCTGATGTCTGACGAGAAGTTGTCGAAGGAGTCGAGCAAGCGCCTCGAGGCGATGTGTCAAACTTCGGATGGCTTCGAGTTGGCGGAACTCGACCTTAAACTGCGCGGTGCAGGTGATATCAATGGCACAATGCAGAGCGGCGAGTCGTTTGACCTCAAGATTGCCAACCCTACTTACGACAATCAGATTCTGCAAGTGGCGCAGGAGGTTGCTATAGCCATCCTTGCGGCAGATAGCGAGTTGGCACATCCTGACCATATCTCGCTCAGGGAGTTGCGCGATCGCTATGCTCCAAAGTACAAGACCGATTTCTCGGAGATTTCATAATATACGGATACGTAGTTTCGTTTGAGAGATATGTTGGGTGCGAAGAGAGTGATAAAGGGCGCGATATTTGTGCTACTTCTTATGTTAGGAGTGGCAGAATCCTCGGCGCAGGTCTTCCAAGATGGAGAGGTGCTATACTATCGTGCCGCCTATCGCGCTAAACTATGGCCTAACACCGAGGCTGGTGAGGTGACCGTATCGACAAAGTCGGATATGCTCGATGGCAAGGATGTCTATCGCGTTACGGGAAATGGCCGTACATTGCCATTCTTCAGGTGGTTTTTCGATATGGATGACACCTACAATATCTGGGTGGATAAGGAGTCGCTACGCACACAACGCTTCGAGAGCGACTTGAAAGAGGATAAATATACCTTCCGCAGTAACTATGTCTACGATTGGAATGCGATGAAGGTGCATACTTGGTCGCAGAAGCGACAAAACACTCCGCGCGAGAAGACTATGGCGCTAACATCGGAGAGTATGGATGCTGTCTCGCTCTACTTTAACCTTCGCTCCGTAGACCTGGAGTCGTTTCGCGAGGGTGAGCATCGCCACCTCGATATGGTGCTGGAGGATACTATTCGCCACCTTCGCTATCGCTACATTAAGCGCGAGGAGTTGAAAGTGCCGAAGTTGGGCAAGTTCGATACGATGAAATTTGCCTGCACGATAGGTTCGTCGGAGGAGTTCTCGTTTACGGATGGTACGGAGTTTTTTATCTGGATTACCAACGATGAGAATAAGATTCCCGTAATGCTCGCCTCACCAGTTCGAGTGGGTGAGATTCGTGCTTATCTTCGTAGGTATGAGGGATTAAAATATCCACTGAACTCAAAAATATCGGAAAACGGTAAGTAGAAACGATAAAACTGATTATATTTGCAAAAAAATAAATTAAAGACTATGGAAGAGAATCAGTATGAATACAACCCTGAGGAGGGTTACGACTACGAAAGAGAGGAGAATGAGGCGATTAAAAAGTCGCTTCGTGGCTATCGTGTTGTGATAATCTTGTTGGCGATTATCTTGGCAGGATTGTCAGTCTTGTACTTCAATCTTAACCGCCAGCAACAGCAGGACTATGCCTTGTTGCAGGCTGACCGTGATACCATCCAGAGCAATCTCAACTCGTTGATTGTGGAGTATGATGGTTTGAAGTATCAGAACGATACCATCGCTGCTCAGTTGGAGAAGGCGAAGGAGATGGTCGAGCAGCTCAAGTATGAGCGTCGCCTCAACTACAACAAGATTAAGGCGTACCAGAAGGAGGTAGGTACATTGCGTGCCGTGATGAAGAACTATCTCCGCCAGATTGACTCGCTCAACACCATCAACAAGAAGGTTAGCGCCGAGAATGTATCGTTGCGTAAGGTGATTTCGACCGAGAAGTTGCGCGCAGATGTTGCTGAGGAGCGTGCTTCGGAGTTGCAGAACAAGGTTGCACAGGGTTCGGTGCTTCGCGCTCGCGATATCTCGCTCGTGGCGTTGAATGCAAATGACAAGGAGATTACCCGCGTGAAGAATGCAGCCACATTGCGTGTAGACTTTACTGTAGGTGCAAACGAACTCGCTAAAGCTGGTAACCGCCAGATTTACCTCTGCATCACCTCGCCTGATGGATATCTGCTCTCTACCGATGCTATGCCGACATTCTCATATCAGGGAACCAAGAAGGGTTACTCTGCATCGCGTGAGGTAGATTACCAGAACGAGGATGTTGATGTCAGCATCTACTACAAGGGTAGCGGCTTCATCCCAGGAACCTACAAGATTGCAATCTATATGGATGGCAACCTTATTGGAACGTCGGAGGTGGCTGTACGATAAAATCGTTCTGATTGGCTCTTTTTGCACGAGTGCTTCGGACGCCGAAATGCTCACATAGGAGGACTATGCTCCGCTTTCGTCGCCTTGCATCGCACAAAAATAGCCTAATCATTTACGATTTTTCGGGGTCGGATATGTGCGGTGTCACACCGCAAGAAAAATAAATTGATATAAATCGAAGGTGTTATCCCGTTTTTCGGTAGAAAAACAAAACTTACTGACCTCGATTGTTGCACTCGGAGCAGAATATTATTCTGCGACCAAGTCCCCTCCTCGGAGGGGATTTAGGGGCGGGTAGAATTGTAAATGCGGTAGAATACCGCAAGAAAACGAGCTACATTAAAGCGAAAACCTTAACAATTTATAATAACCTTAATTTTATGAAAAAGTACGTTTGCACAGTATGTGCGTGGATTTATGACCCTGCAGTGGGTGATCCTGATAGCGGTATCGCACCCGGAACAGCATTTGAGGATATTCCCGAGGATTGGACTTGCCCTATTTGTGGCGTAACCAAGGAAGACTTCAACCCTATAGGTTAAGTCAATCTGTAAATTTTGTAGGTAATGGGGGTGTTCAACGTTAAGTTGGACACCCTTTTTTGTTTACTTTTTTGTCCAAAAATTTGAATTTTATAAATTTATTTATAACTTTGTATGATGTTGTCAAAGCAATAATTATAAACCTAAAAAAACAATACTATGAAAAAATTAACTCTTTTAATCGTAGCCATCTTGATGGCGTTTGCATCGGAGGCAAAACCTAAGCAGTCGGATTCGAAGATTGACCTTCGTATCGGTAGTTATAACGTGTGGGCGCACTATGCTCGCGCTGGTTTGGTAAAGAAGGGCAAGGCTGCCGAGGGTCGCACCTGGGACAACTCGAAGCAGGCTGTTGCCGACCTTATCGTAAAGCTCGATTGCGACTTTATCGGTATGCAGGAGGTGTCGGGCGTATGCCGCGACGACTTGGCGAAGCTCGTGAAGAAGTCGGGCGGTAAGAAGTACGAACTTTGGTGGGTGAATACCTATCCGGAGACTCACCGTCGCGTGGTTGGAAATGCCGTATTCTTCAACAAGAAGAAGTTTAAGGTGGAGGATAGAAATATCTACTACTTCTCGCCTACACCAGAGGTGATGTCGAAGGGCTGGGATGAGAAGCGTTACTATCGTGCAGCATTGACCGCGGTTGTGACACACAAGAAGAGCGGCAAGAAGTTCTTCTTCATCGCTACTCACGGACCTCTTGCTAAGGAGGCTAAAGTTCACGCAGGTCGCCTTCTCGTTGAGTTCGACAAGAAGTATAACACTCAGGGCTTGCCAACAATCGTTGTGGGCGATATGAACTCTCGCCCAGGTGATGGCTTCCACCAGAATATGCTCAAGCACTTTGAGGATTGCTACCTCGTAGCAGAGAAGAAGTGTGGCAATGTTGGTACATTCAACAGCGCGGCTGGCTTGGATAAGAACTTCACTTTGGAGCATCGTCGTATCGACCATATCTATGTACACTCGACCGATAAGGGTAATATCAAGGTTAAGTCGTACGAGGTTAACCGCGATAAGTTCAAGTATGGCGATGCGGAGTACTATCCATCGGACCACAACCCTGTAGTAGTAGACTTGACTCTCAAATAAACTACATAAGCACTTGTCCTCGATTTATTTCCATATTCCATTCTGCAAGCGTCTGTGCGGATATTGCGACTTCTATCGCAGTGTCAAACTGAAGTACATACCGCAGGTGGTCGAGGCTATGCGTGCTGAACTGAATGCGCAACGCGATTTTCTGCACGACAAGACTATTCGCACCATATACTTCGGTGGAGGAACACCTTCGTTGCTTGCGCCAAGCGAGATTGAATGTTTCATCGAGCAGGCGCGTGGGCTTTTTGACTGCTCGCAGTTGGAGGAGGTGACTATCGAGGTCAATCCCGACGATATAACCCCCGACTATGTGGCGGAACTGCGCAAAACATCGGTGAATCGCATCTCGATGGGCGTGCAGTCGCTCGACGATGACTGCTTGAAGTTTATGGGTCGTCGCCACTTGGCACAACAAGCCGTTGAGGCGGTCAAACTCTTGCAGTCGGCTGGTTATGACAATATCTCGGTGGATGTGATATTTGGCGTTGAGGGCTATGGCGCGGAGGTGCTGGCGCGTACGCTACAAGGCATCTTGGCGATGGGCGTACAACATATCTCGGCATATCATCTCACGATAGAGGAGGGTACTCGCTTTGGGCGTATGCTTGCGCGTGGCGAGATGCACGAAACCGAGGAGGAACGCAGTGAGGCGGAGTATTTGCAGGTACATAACGCTCTGACCGAAGCGGGATTCGAACACTACGAGGTGTCGAACTACGCGCTGCCAGGCTTGCGCTCGAAGCACAACTCGTCGTATTGGCGTGGCGTGGAGTATCTCGGCATTGGTGCTGGTGCTCACTCGTTCAATGGTGCGGTGCGCCGCTGGTGTGAGCAACCAATTGAGGAGTATATTGGTGGAGTAGAGTATGGCTCGGAGGAACTCTCGGTGACGGATAGAGTGAATGAGTATGTGATGACCTCGCTCCGATGCGCCGAAGGGTTGTCGCTCGAGAAGGTGGAACGCGATTTTGGCGTTGCCGAGCGCGAAAGATTGGCTCGAGAAGCGTCTGTGGAGGCGATTGCGTCGTTATTGATAAACGATGACGACACGCTGCGAATAGCCCCCGAAAAGATGCTGCTTTCGGATTTGATTATCACTGCATTAATGAGGGCGTAGCTTGCAATAATATATATAAGGTATAATTTATTAAAAAAATTTAATAAATACTTTGATTTGTTGCGAAATAGTACTATTTTTGCCACAAATTTTTTGACATAAAAGCAATAAATTATTAGATAATTATGAGTGAAATTAAATTAAACCCAGATGTTCTCTTTGAGGTCAGCTGGGAGGTATGTAACAAGGTCGGCGGTATTCACACCGTGTTGGCTACTAAGGCTTTGACCGTTATAAAGGAGATGGGCGATAAGTATATCACCATCGGTCCTGACTTTTCGCAGGATGGTGGCTCTTCGGAGTTCGTTGAGGATGTTATGTTGATGAAGACGTGGCGACAGTCTCTCTACAACGATGGCATCCGTGTTCGCATTGGTCGTTGGAACGTTTGCGGTAACCCTATCGCAATCCTTATCGACTTCACCTCGCTCTTCGCAAGCAAGGATGATGTGTTGAAGGAGTTGTGGGAGAACTACGGCGTAGACTCGATTTCGGGTCAGTGGGACTATGTTGAGCCAGTATTGTTCGGCTACTTGGCTGGTAAGGTTGTTGAGTCGTATGTAGATGCATTCTGCGCAACTACCGAGAAGGCTGTAGCTC
>JAZQWU010000230.1:0-3547 GCA_045632505.1 Alistipes sp.
GCAATGGGTGGCGGTAACTCGGGTATCAAGAAGCATTGGGTGAATAGCGGTAATATCACCTTCACCAAGAATGCGTGGGTGAAGGGCTATGTTGAGCTTGGTGGTCTTATCGGAAAGACCGACTCTGCAAGCCTCACCATCGTCGAGGGAAGCGAAACTACACCTTCGGCAAATAGCGGAACACTCACCTTCAGCGGTAAGTGTGGCGATGGAGGAGTTGATGACAATCTCTACATTGGAGGAATGGTTGGCAATATGCAGACCTTCAAGCAATTGACAGGAGGCTTCACCAATAGCGGCAGCGTTATCTTCGATGGCGAGGTAAATGGCGGAAAGGCTTATATCGGCGGTTTGATTGGACTCTGCCAGGCTAACCCATTGGCTGAGGGTCTGGAGTGGACTGGCAACCTCGTATTCAAGGGCGAGAAGTTGACCGCAGTTTCTGGCTATGCAGGAGGTATCTTTGGTACTTGCGTATCGGCAATTCCTAACGCAATCGTATATAGCGACATCGTAGGTGCTGGTTGCGAGGGCGTAGGTATGGTGACTGGCTCGCCTCGTTCGGATGTTGTTGTGGCTACAAATGCTAAGGTTGGTGGCTCGATCGCTTTGGAGATGGCTGATCAGGAAAATTCTGAAGGCATAGTAACCTACGCGCCAAAGGTTGAGGAACTCACTGCAGAGAATTTCCACAACTACATCTATGGCGGCGAAACCGTATGGGCTGACGGCTCGAACTACGATGGCTGTTCGTTCCTTTCGGTTAAGCCCGAGTAAATTGTAATACAAAATATGGCGAAGAGCATAAATAAGACAAACGCTGCACGACTACTCGACAAGGCGAAAATCGGCTACGAGCTGATTCCGTACGAAGTAGACGAAAATGACTTGGCGGCAACCCACGTGGCGGAGTCGCTGGGCGAGCCTATCGAGCGCGTATTCAAGACATTGGTGCTGAAGGGCGACCGCAATGGTCACTTCGTGTGCGTCATCCCGGGTGACAAGGAGGTGGACTTGAAGGTTGCGGCTAAGGTGTCGGGCAACAAGAAGTGCGATCTTATACCTATGAAGGAGTTGCTGCCCACCACGGGTTATATTCGTGGTGGCTGCACTCCTATCGGTATGAAGAAGCCCTTTCCGACCTTCATCGACGAGACGTGCTTGCTCTTCGACTACATCTATATCAGTGCAGGTCAGCGCGGTTTGCAGTTGCGACTCTCGCCGACTGACCTTATCGGCTACACCTCTGCCAAAACCGAGAATTTGACATTGTAGGGCTATGGCAAAGGTTTCAATCATCGTGCCGGTACACAATACCGAATCTTATTTACGCGCGTGCGTAGCCTCGCTCACCGAGCAGACACTGCGCGACATAGAAATTGTGCTGGTCGAGAACTGCTCGACCGACAATTCGTTGGCGTTGTGTCACGAGTTGGCTTCAGCAGACTCACGCATCAAGGTATTGAGCATCGACAAAGCCGACCTCTCGACCGCACGCAACGAGGGCGTGAGAGTGGCATCTGGCGAATATATCGCCTTTGTCGATAGCGACGACACTGTGTTGGCGGAGATGTGCGAGGAGCTTTACAACCTCGCCACAAAGCACGATTTGGGAGTGGTTTGTTTTATGTTGCACAAGGTCTACGACGACCGAGCCGATCGCTATATCTATCCGAACGATGGTAGCGTCAGACTGCTCTCGGCAAAGGAGATGACCACACTCAACCTCACCGACAAGAGTCCGTCGTATGTTTGTACCCATCTCTTCCGTCGCGACCTCTTCGATACACTCTCGTTCCCCGAGAATATCTACTACGAGGATCGCGCTTCGACATTCCGTTTTACGGCGGCGTGTGGCAAGGGTGCAATCGTCTACAAATCCTACTACCGCTACTACTGCCGCGATGGTAGCATCAGCCGTTCGTATGGCTGGAAACACTTCCGCGATTTCGCCTTTGCAAACCTCTGCCGACTGGAGTTTATCAACCATTCGGGCGTATTTGCCAAGGAGGAGATGGCAGCGGTAGCATCGGCTTCGGCAGATTCGTTCTTGCGTAAGTTGCGCCATATGTTGGCAAAAGCAAAAACCCCCGAACAGCGTTCGGAGGCTCTATCGTGGTGTAAAAAGTTGAATCTTATTCCCGAGGGTACTCGCCTGCCATTGAAGGCGCGAATGATTCGATTCTACATTCGCTACTTTCTCTTGCGAAAGGCGTTGTAGAGTTTGACAAATATCTGAAATAGCAGAGGTGTGCGATAGCGAGTGCTCACCTTTGCTTTTTTTATGGCATCACCCAACCACGGAAACTCGGCGAAGAGGTCGCAGTCGTGAATCATCGAGTGCCAACCAGCACGCAGCACCACGCCGTCGGCTACTGCCTCCATAGGCGAACCTTTGAGGTTGTCGCGGAACTCTCCGACAACGCCCACCATATTGCGCGAGGATGCTATGTGACGCACACTGCGCTTCTGCGAACACATTGCGGCAGGGTTATCCTTGCGGTAGTGGTACAACGCCTCGGGCAGTTGCACGATAGATTGGGCGTGGAAGATGATTTGCGCCATTAGGCAGATATCTTCGTGCATACCCAACTTCGGAAATACAATCTTATTCTCGGTGTAGAGTTTGCGGCGGAAACACTTTGTTACGGTGTAGCCAAACGAGCGGTAGTTGAACATATTTTCAATCCACAATACGCGCTCCTTGGCGGTGTAGTGGCGTTCGTGCTTGACGCTCTGCTTGCCCTCGCCATACTCCTTCACAAGGTCAAAATAGACGATGTCGGCACCTGTGCGCTCTGCTACGGTCATAACCTTCTCTACGGCATCCGTATCGAGCCAATCGTCCGAGTCGGCAAAGAGGATATATTCACCTTCGGCACGCTCCAGACCTGCTTTACGAGCCGATGGCAAGCCGCCGTTCTCCTTATTAATGATTACGATGCGCTCCTTTAGGTGTGAGAATTTCTCGTCGATGAGCGACTCCAAAATCTCCATCGAGCGATCCTTCGTGCCGTCGTTCACGAAGATGAACTGCACATCGTCGTAGGTCTGCGACAATGCGCTCTCGGCAAATTGACGGATATATGGCTCCACCCCGTAGATTGGGGCGATGAGAGATATTTTGTAGCGATTACTCATTCTCGTACTTCGATTTTTGTGGGAATCGCTCCTCGAAGGCTGTGAGCAGGGCGTGGCGCAATTCTGCGTAACGCTCCTCCGAGAGTTGTACGTCATTCACGCATACCAACTTGTGCGATGGCTTGGTGATGAATTTATGCAACATTTCACTCGATACAATACCCACCGAGAAGTGCTTCTTCGAAAGACGCTTCTTGACGAGTCGCCCCTTCAAGTACATATAGTCGAGGAAGAGATATTGGTTGAGGTTGTACTCGTCACGCACACGCGATGCCGCAGTCTTTGCGATTTCGGCAGGCATCTTCGAGTAGACCTCCATACACTCGCTCTTGAACATTGGCGTGCAGACGTGCTGAGGGCGCAGGAAGAAACAACGCGGCTTCAAGTTCATCGCGCGACGCGCCAA
>JAZQWU010000231.1:0-5647 GCA_045632505.1 Alistipes sp.
ATCTTCATCGACGATAACTCGGAGTTGGCATCGCTCGGCGAGGGCTGGATTCGCAAGTCGGGTAATCGTGGCTTCGGACTCACCTACTTGGTGCGCCTTGCTGGATCGGAGGAGAGCTCGGTGACCTACACCCTTCCAAAGGGCTTGAAGGGCGAGTGGGAACTCTTTACCTACCAGCGATTAAAGGGCAAACTCAACCCGCGTGTAAATATCAAGGTACAGGTGGGCAAGGAGCGTCTTGAGAAGGATATGAACCTCCGCGAGATAAAGTTGGTGGGACAGACCTCGGGCGAGTGGATTAGCCTTGGAACATACACCTTCAAACCAAACACCAAGGGCAAGGTGGTGCTCACATCGCCAAAGAGCAAGTTCCACTCTTATGCCGATGGCGTGTTGCTTATCAAACGCGATAAGTAGTTGATAATTAACAAGAAAAAGAGGATGTTCCGCCAATGGAAACATCCTCTTTTCGTTTGCCTTATCGTCAAGTCTTAGAACTCGTAGAAGTAAATCTTTGCCGATTTGATTTTGCTCTCCTCAACGCCGTGAAGGTTAACCATTCCCTTCGCATTGATGAAGCGCATTCCGAGGCGGTCGCTCTGCTTGCCAGTGCTGTGGAGAGTGTAGATATTATCCTTCTTCGCAAAAGCAACCTCAACAACGCCCTCGAACTCTATCTCGATTGCTACACCGCCATCCTGAACCTTCTTGTCGGCTACGATGCGGATTGTCTCGCCCTGCGCCAAGGTGCGTGGGTCGAGTGTCACAACCTTCGCTGGGTTGTTGTTCGGATCGGGCATAAGCGAGAAGTCGGACAATACATAGGTTACACCATCGCGTACAGCATATACATCGCGTGGTTGAGGGTAGATTGACGCCTGCACCTCATATCCCAAAGCACGAAGGCGTGCAATGCGGTCGCGTGTCAAAGCCTCGCGCTCCATTGATGATACGCCAACCTTGCCACCGAGTTGTGGTAATACCTCGAATGCAGTCTCAGCAGTATTAGGCTTTATTCCATAGAGCATCAAGCACTTAGAGAACTTGCGACACTCCTTCATTCCCTCCACATTGTTAGTGAAGCAAATCCAGTTGTTGCCCATAATCTTCTGCGCAAGGCGGTACGACTCGACATACTTGCTATGCAACATCGGCACTATGCCCTGCTTCTTACACTCCTTGAGAATCTCCTCCAAGGTTGGAATTGGGGTGCGGAACTCTGGGTTTGGCGAGGCGAGTACATAGTTCTCGCGCAACTCCTTGAAGGTCAAACTCTCAACCTTCACCTTTCCCTCAATCTTCGAGTAGTCCGAGGCGTTACGACAGGTGCGGTTGATGGTCTTGTCGTGCATAATGACCATCTTGCCATCCGAGGTCAACTTCACGTCGCACTCGATACCCATATATCCGTGCTGCTTGGCGCGAGCAACGGCAGGAACAGAGTTCTCGGGGCAAATCTTACTCCAGCAACCTCGATGTGCAAACATCTTTGGCAGTGGTTGTTCGCTCTGTGCGAATGCCACAACGGCAAAGCAGAGCGCTGTACAAAGGGTTAGTAATCTTCTCATATTCTATTTATTAGTTGGAAATTCTACGCTATAAACCAGATGCTCGAGTGGGCGCAAGAAGTTACGCTTGCCATACTTTGGCGAGTAGACGTAGCAGTCGAGCGTGAAGAGTTTGCCAGTACGCTCGTCAAGTGTGGTGTAGCTTACGAATGGACCTCCCATAAAGTCCTTCTCCACATCCCAGAAACCGCGCAGAACAACCCAGTCGCGACCATTGATTTTCAGCACCTTGCGCTCGGGCATAAAGTTCACATAGCCATCATCCTCGATATTTGGAAGTCGTGTGACGGTAGTCATATACGAACCATCGGATGGACCTGGAATGCGCTTCGCAAATTCGTTGCGAGCCTTTACCAAAGCCTCAGTTGTGATGCTTGCCTTGCCGTTGAATGGGTGGGTGTAGACGAAAAATCCCTGACTCGCAACGGGATACTCGTTCGATGCCCATACGAAATCTTCGCTCTGAGCACGGAAGAGGTAGCCATTCGAGATGTGCATATCTACGTCAAACTCATCCTTGACAATCTTCTCCAACGCCTTGGCACCCTGCTTCTTAGCAAACTCGATGGTGCGATTGCGCTCGGCAATTTCGAGCACCTGTAACAGACTCGCGCCGTTTGCCTTGAGGTAGTCGACCATAGATGCTACGGATGGACCTTGGAAGGTGAGTACAATCTGCGGTGCAGCCACCACATCATACTGCGCAAGTATTGTGGTCTCCTTCACATCAGGCGAACACTTAACCTTCAATATGTTGCGGTAGGATGGGAGTAAATGCTTGAAATCGCGTGCAGTAATGCGCACAACATTGAACATCGGCTCCTTCTGGTTGAGCATCTCAACGGGAGTCTCGAGCACCGCCTTCAACTCCGCACCAATTGGGCTTTCCCACTCCGCTCCGTCACACACGACAAGCACCTCGTAAGGCGAGCCTTGTGCGGTCTTCTTTGCCCCCGTAAGCGAGCGGAAACTATCGCAACCGACAAATGAAAGGGTGGTTGCTATTGCGATGAAAAGAGATAAAATACGATTCATAAAAATGATATTTAATATACAAAGTTACGCATATTTCGTGCAACAGCAAAATTTTTGTTGGAAAATACTTATCTTTGTGGGGATTAAAATGGTGCGAAACAATGAAGATTACTCCTCCGAAATTTATTCGCAAGATGTTCCCCGATTTGATTTGGCAAATCGAGGATGAGAGAGGAGTATATCTCACCTTCGACGATGGTCCTACGCCCGGCATTACGGAGTGGATTTTGGCGACGCTGAGGCGATACAACGCCAAGGCAACATTCTTCGTGCTGGGCAAGAATGTGGAGATGTACCCCGACCTCTACGAGAAGATTCTTGCCGAGGGGCATCGCGTGGGAAACCACACCTACTCGCACCAAAAGGGTGTGAGAATGTCGCTCGAACGCTACTTGGAGGATATTGATTTCGCATCGGGCTTCGTGCAGAGCGACCTCTTTCGACCGCCCTACGCACGCATCACGCCGTCGCAGTTGCGAGCCGTAGCACAACGCTACAAGATTGTGATGTGGAGCGTCATCTCGCGCGACTACAATCGCAAAATCTCGGGCGAGAGGTGCTTGCAAGGTGTGTTGCCACACATCAAAGCGGGTGCGATAATTCTCTTTCACGATAGCGAAAAGTCGTTCGCAAATATGAGTTACGCGCTTCCTCGAACATTGAAGCGCATTGACGAACTTGGTCTTAAATGTAAAGCAATAGAGTTGTAATGAAGGTTGTAGTAGCAATAACAGCGGCAAGTGGTGCGATTTATGCACGCCAACTCCTCAACGCACTCATCGTAAGCGATGAGGTGGAGCGCGTGGCGGTCATCTATAGCGCAAATGCTCGCGCCGTGGTGGCACACGAGGGCGAAAAGATGCCCCAGTCAGCAAAGATTGAGGAGTACGATAACAACAACCTCTTCGCTGCGCCAGCAAGTGGCTCGGCACGTTGGGATGCGATGGTGGTTGTGCCATCGAGTGTCGGCACTATTGGTCGCGTAGCATCGGGGGTATCTCAGACGCTGATTGAGCGAGCTGCCGATGTGATGCTCAAGGAGCGCCGTCGACTGATTTTTGTGGTGCGCGAAACGCCATATTCGCTGATTCACTTGCGCAATATGACCACGCTGACCGAGGCTGGTGCGGTGATTTTACCCGCTACACCATCCTTCTACTCGCATCCACAAGATATCGAAGCCTTGTGCCAAACCGTCACCGAACGTATCACAGCAATGCTCGGCATCGCGGGAGAACGCTACGAGTGGGGAGAGAGATAAATTGAGAATTGAAAATTGAGAATAAAAGAGATTATAATATAAATTTCAAAAACGAAATCGTTTTTACCTATAATTATCAATTGTCAACTGTCAATTATCAATTAAATAAGGAACTATGAAAAAGTTACTGTTAATACTGTTGGTGCTATTATGTAGCTCGTGCCGTAGGGGTGGCGATTTGTCGGCTCTGCGCGAGGGCGACATACTCTTTATCGAAACTAGGTCGTTCCAGTCGAAGTTTATAAAGATTGGTATGATGTCGATATGGAGCCACTGCGGTATTGCGGTAAATACTCCCGAGGGTGTGCAGATTATGGAGGCGGACACTACGGTACGCATACTTCCCATCGAGCGATTTGTCGATAAGTCGGTGGGCGGAAAGTATATCATCAAACGCCCCGAACAGACCCTGCAACAACCTATCGACCAGCAGAAATGGCTTGGCCGCTGGTACGACCTGAAGTTCAATTTCGACAACGAGGAGGTCTACTGCTCGGAGTTGGTGTGGCTGATTTACAAGGAACAGGGCATCGAACTCTGCCCACCAATCAAGATAAACGAACACTTCACCGTGCGCTTCCCGCTGATACAACGAGCATTGGAGGAGCGCGGAATTTCGCCCGAACAATATGCCGTCGCCCCTTGCGACCTGCTGAGGGCGCTGTAAATCTACGAATATGGAACAAACCAACAAAGCAAAATTGGCAGTCGCCGCAACGCTGAAGTGCATTGTGGGACTTCTCGTTATGGGACTATTGTTGTTCCTCCCTGCAGGCACCCTCCACTATCGTGGCGCGTGGTTGCTTTTGGCGTTGCTCTTTATACCGATGCTTATATTAGGCGTGGCATTGTTGTTTCTTTCGCCCGAACTGCTACAACGCAGACTGCAGTCGAAGGAGTCGCGCTCGAAGCAGAGTGTGGTGATTCGCCTCTCGGGTTTGATGTTTATTGCTGGCTTTGTGGTCGCTGGACTCGACCACCGCTATGGCTGGAGCGCTATGCCGTTGGCGATTGAGGTGGTTGCATCGGTGGTATTCCTCGTGGCTTACGCCCTCTATGTTGAGGTTGTGAGAGAGAATGAATGGTTATCGCGCACTATTGAGGTTACTGAGAATCAGAAGGTTATCTCTACGGGGCTTTATGGCATTGTCCGCCATCCGATGTACCTTGCAACAATCGTGTTGTTTTTGACGATGCCTATCATTCTCGGATCGTGGTGGGCAGCGATGGCATTCTTGCTCTATATCCCAATCATTGTGATTAGAACGCTTGACGAGGAGCGCTTCTTGAGGGAGAATCTCGACGGATATGTGGAGTATTGCACCCGCGTAAAATGGCGAATCTTGCCATATATTTGGTAAAAAATCGAGTTTAGATAGCGAGGAGTCTGATATTTTGCAATTTTTTTCGCGAAAAATTTGGACATTGCAAAAAAGTGTATTACTTTTGCACCCGATTCCGCAAGGGATTTAGATGGTGGATGTAGCTCAGTTGGTTAGAGTGACGGATTGTGGTTCCGAAGGTCGTGGGTTCGAATCCCATCTTCCACCCGAACGAAACAAACGAAGCAAGGAGATGTCGCAAAGCGACATCTTTTTGTTTTTATATCACTTCTTTCGCTAGTTTGTGTTGCAAACCTACTCCTCCACAATTATTCCACCACCGAGGACTACATCGCCACGATAGAAGGCGGCGGCTTGGCCCGGGGCGATGGCGGTGAGAGGGTCGTGGAGTTGAATGTGTAAGGTGTTGTCAGTCAACAGAGTAACCGTACAGCGATTTT
>JAZQWU010000232.1:0-7077 GCA_045632505.1 Alistipes sp.
CATAAAACACGACTTCAAGATTACGGCAAGCTCCACCAAGTGGCGGCTCAAAAATACGGGGATAATCTCGCCCGTATGGAGAATCGGCACCGGCGAGATGAAGTACGTCGCAAAGGCGAGTAGCGTACATATTGCCGAACGGAAGAGGAACTGCTTGAGCGAGACGTCGTGCCCTCTGAAGTTCATTGTCGCGAGCAATAGGAACGAGAGCGCGAAGTAGAACAAGAACTGATAGAGCAGAGTGCTCCACTGCTCCGAGCCTCGGTAGATTGCTGCGTAGTCGAATTTGTCGCCATTGCGCTCGATGATGTGTCGCACGAAGAGATGTTCCGCCTCGAAGGATGAGCGTTCGGTTGCCTCAACCTCGAGATAGTCGCCATCGGCGAGCCCCAGCTGGTATACTCTGCGATAGTCTACATAGAGACTGTCACCCTCCTCGGTTATGACATAGCCGTAGCCATCCCCGTGTACCGAAAGCCAACCTTCTTCGATTTGCGATACAGCATTTCGGTTGCGTCTGCCGTTTACGCGGATATTGCCATCGTTCTGGTTTGATACCAATAGCAAGAGATAGGAAAAGTTACATACAAGACTTATTCCTATCGCCATAATGATATAGCCAAGAAAGCGACTCTTACCTCTCTTTAGTGCAGCGAACGCAGCGAACATAGTAGTTTTTATTTATCCTCCTCGTACCACGAAGCGTAGAGGCGGTAGTCGTTAGCAATGCGCTGGATGATATCCTGACGCTGCTCCGGTGTCACCTCCTTAACCTTCTTTGCGGGTACACCTGCATATACCGAGTTTGGCTCCAACTTCGAGTTTGACAATACCAACGCATTTGCTGCGATGATGCAACCCGAAGCCACGACTGCGTTGTCGAGAATGGTTGCACCCATACCGATAAGGCAGTTATCCTCGATTATCGCACCGTGAATCGTTGCGTTGTGACCTACCGACACGTCGTTGCCGATGTGGGTTTGCGACGGCTTTGGCGACTTGTCGTAGAGGGTGTGAATGACAGTTCCGTCTTGGATGTTTGTACGGTCACCGATGGTGATTTTGTTCACATCGCCACGCAACACCACGTTGTACCACAACGACGAATCCTTACCAACGGTAACATCGCCAATCAGCACGGCTGTTTCAGCCACAAATGTACCCTCACCCACTTCGGGAGTATGATTTCTTACAGATTTAATATATGCCATTTTATCAACTTTTAATTTTGCACTTTTAACTTTTAACTTGCAAAAACTTAGCGTTATTGCTTCGCTTCTTGCCAATACGACTCCAACTCTTCAAGCGGAGTTTCGCTCACCATTTTGCCTTGCTCGGCTACGCGCTTCTCGATGTGGTTGAAGCGGTGGATAAACTTCTTGTTTGTTGCCTCCAATGCATTCTCCGGGTCGATGCCCATCTTGCGACAAGCATTGATAAGGGCGAAGAACAAATCGCCAAATTCAGCCTCGAGATTGGCTTTGTTCTGCTCTTTAATCTCCACCTCGATCTCGCGAATCTCCTCGTTTACCTTATCCCAAACCTCCTCGGCTGACGACCAGTCGAAACCTACGGCAGCAGCCTTCTCGCTGATGCGGAACGCCTTGACCATTGCCGGGAGTGAACGCGGCACACCGCCAAGCACGCCACTCTTGCGTGCCTTCTTGCGGAGCTTCAATGCCTCCCAGTTCTGCTTTACCTCCTCGGGCGACTCGGCTAATACGTCGCCATAGACGTGAGGGTGGCGATAGATGAGTTTGTCGCACACTCCGTTTGCTACGTCAGCAAGGTCGAATTTGCCCTGCTCCTCGCCAATCTTCGAGTAGAATACGATGTGCAGGAAGAGGTCACCGAGTTCCTCCTTGATGCCATCCATATCGTTGTCGGTGATTGCATCTACCAACTCGAAAGTCTCCTCTATGGTGTTGTTGCGCAGCGACTGAATGGTCTGCTCTCTATCCCACGGACACTCCACACGCAGGCGATTCATCACCTCGATAAGTCGCGCCGTAGCCTCTAATTTCTTCTCCATAAATATCGGTTTTATATCACAAATATACGAAAAATATGATTACTTCGCTTTGAATTTATAGTATTTATTCTTTGTTGCGCCAAATTCGTAGGTGTACCATTCGCCAACCTTTGCTTCGTGCGCTTTAACGCCCTTCAACTTTAATGGGGTGCGACTGCGTAGTGTGCAGTTACCACCAGCAAGCGAGAGTATCGAACCATTCTTAATCTTGCTTCCTCGCCATTTCAAATCAACCTCGAATGCTCCACGAGCGCGTAAGCCTCGCACCGAGCCTTTGCTCCACTGGCTTGGTAGTGCTGGCAAAAGGTCTATTGAGCCGAGATGCGATTGCATCAACAACTCCGCCACACCTGCAGGGGCTGCGAAGTTCGCATCAATCTGGAATGGCGGATGCGCATCCAACATATTTGGGTATGTGCCACCTATTACGCCCGCCGCTTTGACTTTAGTGTTTAGTGCGCGTGTGTAGGTCAATAGAGAGCGGTACGATGCGTAGGCATTCTCTCCATCGAGCAGACGGGCATACAAGCCAATGCGCCAACCCTTTGACCAACCTGTCGAGCGAGGACCTCGCAACTCGATGGAACGTGCTGCAGCTTTCGCAAGCACAGGGCTCTTCTCGGGCGAAATTTGGTTGCCTGGGAATACTCCTACAAGGTGCGACAAGTGGCGGTGGTGAGGATCTCGTGCCTCAAAGTCGTGGTACCACTCTTGAATGTCACCACGTTTGCCTATCTTGTAGTCGGGGAGGCGGTTGAGGCTCTTTTGCAGTTGCTCGTGCAACGATGCGTCTACGCCAAGAATCTTCGCAGCAGCAATCGTATATGAAAATATCTCGCGTATGATAGCTATGTCGCAGGTTGAGCCGTATGAGGTTGCGGCTCTGCGACCCGATGTTGGCTCTTTGAAGTCGTTCTCGGGCGAGGTGGATGGCGAGGTTATAAGTTTACCATCCTTATCCTCTACGAGCCAATCGTTCAAGAATTTAGCCGACTCTCTCAATATCGGATAGGCGCGCTCGGCGAGATATTTCTTATCCTGCGAGTAGAGATAATGCTCCCATAATTGGAACGCCAACCACGCACCGCCCATATTCCAATTTGCCCACCTAGGGTTGCCCTTGTGCTCACCTACGGGGTGTGTCATAGCCCAGATGTCCGAGTTGTGACAAGCGCACCAACCGCTGCAATCGAAGTAGTTGCGGGCAGTTTTTACCCCCTCCTTTGCCAAGATGGAGAGGAACGAAAGTAGTGGGTCGTGCAACTCCGAGAGATTCAGCACCTCGGCTGGCCAATAGTTCTGCTCGGTGTTGATGTTTATGGTGTAGTTGCTGTTCCAAGGTGGTAACAACTCCTCATTCCAGATGCCTTGCAGATTCATCGGCACATACTTGGTGCGCGATGCCGAAATCATCAGGTAGCGCGAGAAGTGGAGATACTTCGCCTCCAAATCCCTATCCTCAGCCCCCTCGGTGTAGGCGAGCAAGCGTTTGTCGGTTGGAATGTGCGACTTGTCGGAGCCGTTGAGATTCAATTCCATACGGTTGTAGAGTGACGTGTAGTCGGCGATGTGGCGTGCTTTCAACTCCTTGAAGGAGAACTTTTCTGCCTTAGCCAACTGCTTGCGAGCGATAGCCTTGTAGTCGCAACCCTCCGTTGCAGGGTCTTTGTCGTAGCCGTTGAAACTTGTCGCTGCCGAGATGAGAAGAACAACTCGCTTGCACTCCTTGATGCGGAGTTTGTCATCCGTCGCCTCGACCTTGCCGTCGTATTCGATAGGCTTAACAATCGTCGTAAAGCGAGTACCACGACTCTCGCCCCACGAAATCTTCTTGCTGCGGAAATTTATATCGTATGGGGCGTAACCCTCTGCGACGAGAAGATTCTGCTGTGTAAATGCTGTGTGGTGGAGTTTGCTACCCAACGAAATTTCGCCATTTATCCTCTTGTCGCCTTTGGCTGTTAGCTCCACGACCATCACCTTGTCGGGGTGCGACACGAAGTATCTTCGGTTGTACTCGGTCTTGCCGATGGTGTAGTGAACGCTTGTTATGCTTTTCGCTAAATCGAGTTCGCGACGATAATCCTTTACCTCGTTCGCCCCCTCGAAGTCGATTTGCAATGATGCCATTGGCATATAGACCTGCGAGAACTTACCCTGCAAACGGCGTTGCAGACGGTCAGCCTCGCGATACTTCTCTTCGCGCAATGCCTGGCGAATTGCCGAAAGAGCCTCCTTTGCTTCGGCAGGGTCGATACTCTCTTTTACTGGCTCGCCCGACCAGAGGGTGATGTCGTTGAGGTTTATCAACTCGCGCTCAACTCCACCATAGATGATGGCTCCCATACGACCATTACCCATAACCAACGCCTCGATAAACTCGTCGGCAGGGTGGTCGTACCACATCAGCATTCTTGAATTGTCGCTCTTCGCGTATGCAGACGCAACAAGACAAGACAGAAACAGAATGATAATGAAAACCCTTCTTCTCATAGCTGAAGCTGAGGTGCGAAACGGTTCTATTTGATAACCAACGGCTGAATCACTACGCGGTCCTCAGCATCGCTGATGCCGTTTGCCACGATGCGCAAGGCGTGGATAGGCTTGTTTCTGTTCTTGCCACTTGGACGAATGATAAACTCGCCATTGCGGGTTGTAGCGAGGCGAACAAAGGTCTTGCCGTCGTAGCTTGCCTCGAGATTGCTGTCGTAGATTACACAGCGGTGCAGATGCTCCCAGCCAGTGCGCACCTTGATGTACGAGTACTTGATTGGTTTGGCGAAGCGGAACTCAACCCAGTCGCCCTTCTTGGCGCAACGAGTGGTCTGTGCCGCCTTCTTGTACTCGGCACACTGCGATGCAGGGTGCTTCTCGTTGAATGGCATCGACGAGGTGACTTTCACCTTCGGTTTGCGCGAGTCGTAGTAAGCGGGTGCGCCAACATCGTTGCTGTAGCCCGTCATCAACTGACTGCGGAAGGTTACATATGGTGCAAGGTCGGCACTCAAAGGTACGGTGTACTCCTGTGTCTTGTTGTTGCGGATGTCGGTGTAGTAAATCTTCGAGCCATCGTTTGTGGTGACGAAAATCTTGCCCAACTCCACCTTTACCTCTGGTGACTCAAGGCGGAATGTCGCACTCATACGGTGCAACTTGTGGTAGAAGTTGCTCTTCAGCACCTCCATCATCTCGTCGTAGGTGCGGCGAGTCTTGCTCCACGCAACCTCCGATACGGCGAAGATGCGTGGGAATGTCATATACTCGAGGTAGTCCGAGAAGTGACGTCGCGAGGTGATGTTCTCGAGGTATATCTCACCCCAAAAGGCGCACTCCACACCAGCAATATTCTTCAACTCCTCGTCGGTGAATCCGCCAATGCTGTAGTTGAAGTTGCACAACTTCTTTAGGTCAAGACCGCCTGAGTAGGATCGATGACCGCGCTCGTGGGTCGATTGACGCTTGTCGAGGTAGAAGAATGTCGATGGCATCACAATGGTCGGATAGCCTCGCTTGATAGAGGTCTGCCAGCCCTTGCTATTGTGTCGCCAGCCACATACCAAGGTCGATTTTGGCAACAAATCACCCTTGACTGCAGCCTCGTCCCAAACGATAGGCTTGCGGTTGTACTTTGCGAGAATCTCGGTCACGCGACCAATGAAGTATTGCTCGAGTTCTGGTCCATTCTTTAGACCCTTCTCCTTCATCAGTCGCTGGCAATCTGGGCAAGGCTCCCACCACGAGAACTTAACCTCGTCGCCACCGATGTGGATATACTCCGATGGGAAGATGTCGGCAACCTCCTTGATAATATCCTCGATAATGGTGTAGTTGCTCTCCTTGGCTACACACCATACGTTGCGAATGTCGATGTCGTTATATGCCGAAAGGTCTGGTTTGTAGTTGCAACGGATGTCGGGATGTGCCGTACCGAGCGACTTGCTATGTCCCGGCATATCAATCTCGGGGATAACCTCGATGTTGCGCTCGGCAGCGTAGGCTACGATGTCGCGCAACTCCTCGTGGGTGTAGTAACCACCATACTTCTGCTTGAAACGCTCGTAAATAGGGTGGAGTGGCGAATCACCGCCTCTGAAACCTCCTATCTCGGCAAAGTGCGGATACTTCTTTATCTCGATGCGCCACGCAGGGTTATCCACCAAGTGGAGGTGCAACTTATTTAACTTGCAGAACGCCATATAGTCCAGCACACGCTTGATTTCGTAGACTGGCTGGTAGGTGCGAGCAACATCGAGCAGGTAGCCACGATAGTGGTTCTGCGGAGCATCCTTAACCTCGATGTACGAAACTTCCATAGGCAACTGCGCGCTCTTGCTGTAGATGGCGTGCGGAAGCAACTGCAACAACGACTGGATGCCGTTGAATACGCCTCCGTAGTCAGCACCCTGAATTTCGATACCCTTCTTGTTGATGGTGAGCGTATACTCCTCCTTGCCGAGAGTCTCGTTGAGAACAAGGCGAATAGCATTGTTCTTCTTGCCTTTGGTGCGCTCAATCGGAATGTAGAGACGGAGGTAGTCTGCCGCCTTGGTGAACTTCTTGTCGCAGAGGATGATGGTGCGCTCGTCGATGGTGAAGCGACCTTCGCCCTTAACGAGCGAGAGAGGCTGCGGAATGATATCGGTAAAGAGTGGTGCCGGCGGTGGTGGCGGAACAACCTTTACGGAGTCTGCCTCCTTTGCCTTCTTTGTATTCTTGACCTTTACGGTGTCGGCATCCTTCACCTTCTCCACCTTCTTCACTTTGACGGTGTCGGTAGTCTGTTCTTTCTTCACCTTTTTCACCTTGACACTGTCTGCTGCGTAGATGCTCTGCGAGAATAGCAATGCCAAAGCCAGAATAATATACTTCATACTCTCTTCAGGGTTTTATTTTGGCAAAGATACAAAAAAATGGTAGACTAACGAATAATAAGCGACTGAAAATTGTTGAATTTTAATGCTTTTTTCTCGATTTATTTACATATCTTTGTCTCAGGATTGAATAATTTAATTAAACTATAAATGAATCGTTTACTTCTTTTTGTA
>JAZQWU010000233.1:0-3508 GCA_045632505.1 Alistipes sp.
TAACATTCACCTGTACGGTCTCCTTCGAGAGCTTGATGAGCGAACCCGACATAGCCTCAACCGAGCCGTCAACATCACCCTTAACGATGATGTTCAACTCCTTGAACGAGCCGATAGCGATACGACGACCAATCTCGTCGAGAGTTACGTGCTTCTGGGTCATAATGCCCTGCATACGCTGCAACTGCTCACGCTTGTTTGCAATCTCACGAGCCGAGCGGTCATCATCCATCACGTTGATTGAATCACCCGCCTGTGGAGCACCGTTGAGACCGAGCAACTGTACAGGTGTCGAAGGACCTGCCTCGGTAACCTTCTTACCATTCTCGTCGAACATAGCCTTTACACGACCGGTGTAGATACCCGAGAGGATAACATCACCGACACGGAGTGTTCCCTCCTGGATGAGTACGGTCGAAACATAACCACGACCCTTATCCAATGTAGACTCGATTACGGTACCCTTAGCCTTCTTGTTAGGATTAGCCTTCAAGTCGAGCATCTCGGCCTCGAGGAGTACCTTCTCGAGCAACTTGTCGAGGTTGAGTCCCTGCTTTGCCGAAACGTCCTGGCTCTGGTACTTACCGCCCCAATCCTCCACGAGGAGATTCATCTGCGAGAGTTGCTCCTTGATGTGGTCAGGGTTAGCCTGTGGCTTATCGATCTTGTTAATTGCGAATACCATAGGTACGCCTGCAGCCTGAGCGTGGTTGATAGCCTCGACAGTCTGTGGCATCACCTTGTCGTCGGCTGCTACGATGATGATTGCAACGTCGGTAATCTTCGCACCACGCGCACGCATCGCTGTAAACGCCTCGTGACCCGGAGTATCGAGGAATGTAATCTTCTGGCCATTGAGGTTCACCGAGTAAGCACCGATGTGCTGGGTGATACCTCCCGCCTCGCCTGCGGTAACGTTTGTCTTACGGATATTATCCAAGAGCGAAGTCTTACCGTGGTCTACGTGACCCATTACGGTTACGATTGGCGGACGTGGGAGCAAATCCTCAGCAGTATCTGCCTCCTCGTCGTTGATAGCCTCCTGAATCTCTGCCGATACGAACTCGACACTGAAGCCGAACTCCTCAGCAACGACTACCAAAGCCTCAGCATCGAGACGCTGGTTGATAGATACCATCAAACCGAGATTCATGCAAGCCGAGATAACCTCCATCGGTGAGATGCTCATCATTGTAGCCACCTCACTTACGGTTACGAACTCGGTAACCTTGAGAATCTTCTTCTCTGCTGCCTCCTGCTCGAAAGCCTCGTTCATACGCTCACGTACCTCCTCGCGCTTCTCACGACGGTACTTCGCGCCCTTATTCTTTGCACCCTTGGCAGTCAAACGTGCCAAAGTATCCTTCACCTGCTTTGAAACCTCTTCGTCGCTAACCTCCGGACGAATTACCGGCTTTGGCTGTGGCTTCTGCTTGTTCTTCTTGCCACCGCCCTGATTCTGCTGGTTCTGGTTGTTCTGCTTGTTGAACTTATTGTTGTTATTGTTCTTGTCGCCCTGCTGGTTGTTGCCACCCTTAGGAGCGTTGTTCTGCTGCTTCGAGATGTCAACCTTAGCCTTCTCGAGACGCTTGCGATGACGCTTGCCACCTGCAACCATTCCCGAAACATCCATTGTGCCGAGAATCTGCGGACCTGAGAGGGTAGGGGCCTCCGAAGCACGGAATACATCGTTATTCTTCACCTCTGCAACCTTTGGCTCCTCAACCTTTGGCTGTGGTGCTGGAGCAGGCTTTACCTCTACATGCTTCTCCTCCTTCTCAACCTTTGGCTCAGGCTTAACCTCAACCTTAGGCTGTGGAGCTGGCTCCTCTTTCTTCTTTGGCGAGAGGTCGATCTTGCCGAGGATCTTAGGCTGTACAACCTCGTTCTTAATCTCGATAGTGCGCTTCTCCTCCTTAGGTTGTGGTGCCGGCTCGATGCTTACCGATGACTTCTTGTTAATCTTTTCGCGAACAGAGTCGAGTTCGCTACCGCTTGGACGATTCTTTCCAAACTCCTTCTCCAAAATGGCGTAGGTGTCGGCATCAATCGGCGTGTTCGGCGACGAATCGATCTCGATGCCTTTGCCGTGCAGGAAGTCTGTGATGGTGTTCAATCCAACATTAAACTCCTTGGCTGCGCGTATAAGGCGTATCTTCTTTTCGTTTCCCATTATCTATTTCTCTTTACTTATTCAACAATCATTTGAGGCTATTAACTTTTAGCCATTATAGCCATTGGCTTTTAATCGGGGGAGAATTACTCCTCGAACTCGGCCTTCAAGATCTCGATAACCTTCTCTGCCTGCTCAACCTCGAGGTCTGCACGCTGAGCCAAAGTCTCTGCGCTCATCTCGAGAACACTCTTTGCAGTGTCACAACCGATGTTGTGGAGGGTTTCGATAATCCAACCGTCGATTTCGTCGGTGAACTCGGTGAGAGCTACATCCTCCTCGTCCAACTCGCGGAATACGTCGATGTCGAAGCCTGTGAGAAGCTTAGCAAGACGGATGTTCAAACCACCCTTACCGATAGCGAGCGAAACCTGATCAGGCTGGAGATAAACCTGTGCGGTGTTCTTCTCCTCGTCAACGGTGATAGACGAAATCTTTGCAGGTGCCAATGCACGCTGAATAAGCAACGAAGTGTTTGCTGTGTACTGGATAACGTCGATATTCTCGTTACGCAACTCCTTTACGATGGTGTAGATACGAGCACCCTTGATACCTACGCAAGCTCCTACCGGATCTACGCGGTCGTCATACGACTCTACGGCAACCTTAGCACGCTCACCTGGGATGCGGGCAATCTTCTTGATGGTGATCAAACCGTCGTTGATCTCAGGAACCTCCTGCTCGAACAACTTCTCGAGGAAGAGATTTGCGGTACGCGAAAGAATAATCTTTGGCTTGTTGTTCACCATATCTACGCTCTTGATGATAGCCTTGATGGTGTCACCCTTGCGGTAGAAGTCGTTAGGAATCTGCTCGCTCTTTGGCAATACCAACTCGTTCTCGTCCTCGTCGAGGATAAGCATATCGCGCTTCCATACCTGGTAAACCTCACCCGAAATAAGCTCGCCAACCTTTGTTGCGTACTCGTCGTGGATGCTTGCGTTCTCCAAATCGAAGATGCGCGATGCGAGGTTCTGGCGCAACGACAATACTGCGCGACGACCGAATGCCGAGAATGGAATCTCGTCGGTGTACTCGTCACCTACCTCGTACGAATCGTCAATCTTCAAGATCTCCGAGAGGGCAATCTGCGACACCTCGTCCTCGAAGTCCTCGTCTGCTACAACCTCGCGGTTGCGCCAAATCTCGAGGTCACCCTTCTCGTCGTTGATGATGATGTCGAAATTCTCATCTGTGCCGTACTGCTTCTGCAGTGCGTGGCGGAATACATCCTCCAATACACCAATCATTGTTGCTTTGTCGATGTTCTTCAACTCCTTGAACTCGGCAAAATTGCTGATAAGATTAAGATTGTTCATTGTCTTTTGTGTTAAT
>JAZQWU010000234.1:0-9072 GCA_045632505.1 Alistipes sp.
GGCACGAACATCCTCCGGAATAACATATCCGCGACGACGGATAAAGGCGTATGCACGCGCTGCCTTAGCCAACGAGATACTTGCACGTGGCGAACCTCCGTAGGCGATGAGCGACTGCAACTTCTCGAGGTTGTACGATGCTGGCTCGCGTGTTGCGAAGATGATGTCTACGATATACTTCTCGATCTTCTCATCCATATATACATCCTCGACCACCTTGCGTGCTTTCACGATATCCTCGGGCGAGATAACCTTGCTCGGCTCGGGCATACCCGCACCCGAGAGGTTCATACGCACGATGTCGCGCTCCTCCTCGCGCTTCGGATAGGTAATCTTTGCCTTCAACATAAAACGGTCAACCTGTGCCTCGGGGAGAGGATATGTACCCTCCTGCTCGAGTGGGTTCTGGGTTGCCAATACGAGGAATGGCTCGGGCAACTTGTAGGTGTTGTCGCCAATGGTTACCTGACGCTCCTGCATAGCCTCCAACAAAGCCGACTGCACCTTTGCTGGCGAACGGTTAATCTCATCCGCCAATACGAAGTTCGCAAATACAGGGCCCTTCTTTACGGTGAAATCCTCCGACTTCTGTGAGTAGATCAATGTACCTACGATGTCGGCAGGGAGCAAGTCGGGCGTAAACTGAATACGCGAGAAATCGGCATCTACCGCCTTTGCCAATGTGGTGATGGCCAAAGTTTTTGCCAAACCTGGCACACCCTCCAACAAGATGTGACCATTCGATAGCAATCCAATCAAAAGCGTATCGACAAGGTGCTGCTGACCTACGATGACCTTGCCCATCTCTGTGCGCAATGTATCTACAAAGAGGCTCCCGCGCTCGATGCGCTCGTTCAACTCTTTGATGTTGATAATTTCACTCATATATTTGTTCGATTAATTTTGTCGTACTATTCTAACGCAATGTTTTTCGTTTTATTGTGCTGCCTCCTCCTGCTCCTTGCGCAAACGAAGGAAACAGTGGCGACAAACCGGCTCGTAGGTATCCTTCTCGCCGAGCATCACCAACTTTTCGCTCTTTGCCAAACGGTGCGAGTGCTGTGCTGGGTTACCGCAGTGTACGCAGATGGCGTGTACCTTATCCACATACTCGGCAATAGCCATCAATGCCGGCATAGGTCCAAACGGATTACCCAAGAAGTCCATATCCAAACCTGCAACGATAACACGTACACCACGATTTGCCAACTCACGACATACATCGATAATGCTTGTGTCGAAGAACTGTGCCTCGTCAATACCCACAACATCCACATCCGACGACATCAGCAGAATCTGCTGTGGTGACTCTACTGGCGTAGAGCGAATTGTCGAATGGTTGTGCGACACCACCTCGTCCTCCGAGTAGCGCACGTCAATCTGCGGTTTGAAAATCTCAACCTTCAAGTGTGCGAACTCCGCACGGCGCAATCTGCGAATCAGCTCCTCTGTCTTACCCGAGAACATCGAACCGCAAACTACCTCAATCCAACCTTTTTGTGTACTATTTTCCAAAAACATTGCTATACCTATTTTTATATTCTTCTATATTTTGGGCAAATATAATAAAAAAATCGTTCTGATGAGTTCTTTTTGCACCTTACTTGTGACGTAAATGCTCACATACGCCCAAGTATGCTGCGCTTTCCGCCACTTCGCAACGCACAAAAATAATCTCATCATCGACGATTTTTTGTTGTTTGCAGAGTTTTGATGAGTTCTTTTTTCGAATACTCTTACTATCTCTCAACTCTCAACTTTCAACTCTCAACTGAAAAAAAAGTTTTCCGTTTTCCACTTCAAGCGTAAACCGAAAAACAAAAAAGTTTTCCGTTTTCCGCTTTCCGCTTTCCGTTTTTTTGTATCTTTGTTTCGAATAAACCCTAACGAACTATGAGAAACACTATCAAACTTGCCCTTGTGGCACTTCTTTTTGCGGGATGTACAGCCAAGCGTGCTGGTAATCCTATCTTCGAGGGATGGTATGCCGACCCTGAAGGTGTAATCTTTGGCGACACCTACTGGGTATATCCAACCTGGTCGCAACCATTCAAGGAACAACTCCACTTCGACTGCTTCTCGTCGAAAGATCTTGTCACCTGGACAAAGCACGAACGCATCCTCGACAACACTCGCGTGAAGTGGATTAGCGAGGCATTGTGGGCTCCATCTATCATCGAGAAGGGTGGTAAGTACTATCTCTTCTTCGGTGCGAACAACATCCACGAAGGCGAGTATGGCGGTATCGGTATTGCCGTTGCTGACAACCCTGCCGGACCATTCGAGGACTACCTCGGCAAGCCTCTCATTGGCGAGATTATTAATGGCGCACAGCCGATTGACCAGTTCGTATTTAAAGATGTGGATGGCTCGTACTACATCTACTATGGCGGCTGGAAGCACTGCAATATGGCGAAGTTGAACGACGACTTCACAGGCTTTGTGCCGTTCGAGGATGGTACAATCTTCAAGGAGGTGACTCCAAGCGGCTATGTTGAGGGTCCATTTATGTTTATCAAGGATGGTAAGTACTACTTTATGTGGAGCGAGGGCCGCTGGAAGCGCGATGACTATCGCGTGGCGTATGCGATTGCGGACTCGCCATTCGGTCCATTCGAGAAACGCGATGTAATTCTTCAGACCGACAAAGAGATTGCTACTGGCGCAGGTCACCACTCGGTAATCTACAACGAGAAGAATGGCAAGTACTACATCGTATATCACCGCCACCCACTCGGCGCAACCGACGGCAACAATCGTGTGACTTGCATCGACGAGATGCACTTTGGCGAGAACGGAAATATTCTCCCAATCAAAATGTCTTTTGAGGGCGTTGAAGCTGCCAAGCTGAAATAATCCTTAATACCGAAAATAAATAACGCCACGAGAAATCGTGGCGTCATTATTTGTATATGATTCGCTATAGGTTACTTCGCGTAACTTACCGAACGAGTTTCGCGGATTACGGTGATCTTCACCTGTCCTGGATATGTCATCTCGTCCTGAATCTTCTTTGCGATGTCGTGTGATAGGCTCTCGCTCTCGGCATCCGACAACTTGTCGGCACCTACGATTACGCGAAGCTCACGACCAGCCTGGATAGCGTAGGTCTTAACAACGCCTGGGTACGAGAGGGCGATACCCTCCATCTCCTTCAAACGCTTGATGTACGACTCGATAACCTCGCGGCGTGCGCCTGGACGAGCACCCGAGATAGCATCGCACACCTGAATGATAGGTGCAATCATCGAGGTCATCTCTGTTTCGTCGTGGTGAGCACCGATAGCGTTGCAGACGTCTGCCTTCTCCTTGTACTTCTCGGCGAGGTTCATACCGATAATTGCGTGTGGCAATTCTGGCTCATCATCAGGCACCTTACCAACGTCGTGCAACAATCCTGCGCGGCGTGCGGTCTTAGGGTTGAGTCCCAACTCTGCAGCCATAATACCTGCCAAGTTTGCAGTTTCGCGTGCGTGCTGCAAGAGGTTCTGACCGTATGATGAACGATACTTCATCTTACCGATAAGACGGATCAACTCTGGGTGCAAGCCGTGGATACCGAGGTCGATGGCGGTACGCTTACCAACCTCTACAATCTCCTCCTCAATCTGCTTCTTAACCTTCGCAACAACCTCCTCGATGCGAGCAGGGTGGATACGACCATCGGTTACGAGCTGGTGCAATGCAAGGCGAGCAATCTCACGACGAACTGGGTCGAAGCAACTCAAGATGATTGCCTCAGGGGTGTCGTCCACGATAATCTCTACGCCTGTTGCAGCCTCGAGTGCGCGGATGTTACGGCCCTCGCGACCAATGATACGGCCCTTAACCTCGTCAGAGTCGATATTGAATACAGTCACTGCATTCTCAATAGCAGTCTCAGTTGCTACGCGCTGAATCGACGCTACGATGATACGCTTAGCCTCCTTAGTTGCGGTGAGCTTAGCCTCCTCGATAGTCTCGTTGATGTAGGCTGCAGCCTCGCTCTTAGCCTCATCCTTCATATTCTCGATGAGGATACTCTTAGCCTCCTCTGAGCTGATGCCCGAAATCTGCTCGAGACGTGCGTTCTGCTCGCTCATCAGCTGTGCAAGCTGGCCCTTGCGCTCCTCGAGAGACTGAATTTGGCTCTCCATCTTCTCCTTCAAGCGGTCATTGTCCGCAATCTTGCGCTCGAGGTCACGATTCTGATTCTGCAACTGGTTCTCCAATTGCTTTGCGCGCTGCTCGCTCTGGTTGAGCTTCTGGTTGCGCTCGTTCACGTGACGGTCGTGCTCACTCTTGAGTTGCATAAAGCGCTCCTTCGCCTGCAACTCCTTCTCCTTTTTCAGCATCTCGCCGTCCTGCTCCGCCTTGTCGATGATAGCCTTAGCACGAAGTTTTACTCCGTAGTATGCTGCACATCCTCCGACAACAGCTGCAATGACTGCCGCGATAGCGATGATGATCAAATTTTCCATAGTTTAATTTTCTCTATTAAGTTTAAATGGTTTGTTTCCTATTAAAAAAAACGCCGCATAGGAATTCCTTTACTATGTTTGACGAAGCTGTGAAATCGTCATTTGTGGGGCTCCCCAAATATCGCAATCGTCCAACGGTACCGCAGTACTCACCCCGAAGGGCTACTAGGCCTGATTTTGAGTAACGAAGTACACCCCAATATAAAAAGTGTTCAGTTTCGCAAAGTTGAAAGGAATCTATGCGGGTAACGGTTTGCTTTGTATTCGCCTTTTGCGAGTGCAAAGCAAGCCGCGTTAGTTCAATAAACATTATGGCAGTAGCCATAATATCGTTTCCTTATGTTATTTAAAAGAACGATTGTCACCTTAAAGTCGGGCAACATCGACCGTAATCTACTTCTCGAGGTGCTTCGATAAGCGTTCTGCCAACTCGGCAAGAGCCTTCAAATCGCCATCTTCCACACCATTCTTACGCTCCAAGCGAATGTTCGATATCATCAAATCGACAGCCACGATAGCCAGATAGTCCTGTACGCCAAAACCATCCACGCGAGATTGCTGCGCAATGGATAGACGATTGTTTATCTCACGCGCTGCAAGGCGATAAATCTCCTCGTTACGAGGGTCGATGGTCATCTCGTAGGGCTTACCTGCGATATCCATCTTTATGCTTAGTGGTCGCTCGCTCATAGTGTAACTGAAAATTATCTATTATATCTGACTTGACACCATTGCAATACACTTGTCAACCTCCCGCACTAAACGGTTGATTTGTGCTCGTGCTGCCGCTTTGTTCGACACACTGCCGGCCATAGCCTCGCGGGCTGCAATCTTCGCAGTCTGCGCCTTTGCATCGCGGAGTTGCTCCTGAAGAGAACGAATCTTCACGCTCTGCTCCTCGCCCTTCTTACGCAGTGAGGCAATCTCCTCCATTGCGCTGTCGTGCAATGCAATCAATCGCTCAACATCGGCGGTCAAAGCCTCTATAATCTCCTTGCTTTTCATCTTCTTTGCAGTGTCAAATAAAATATACCGCACCAAAGATACAAATAATAATTTAGAATTAAAAATTAAGAATTAAAAATTATCTCTTTTGGGGTGTTATTTTTAATAATTAAGAGGGACGCTACATTTGTTGCATCCCTCTTAATGAAATTTTCAATGTTGTTTATTGGTATAGGAATCGCTTAATAGACTGCTTAGGAGTGTGTGCAAAGCCTTCGCGGATAATCTCTATTGCTGCAATCTGGCTATATGCCGGGAGAAGTAGGTTCGCCTCCACGCGAGTCTGCTCCAACTCGGCTTTTATTGTCGCCTCATCAATAGCTAAATCTTCGTTTGTAAGTGCAACTAATGCCACCAAACGCTTGTTGCGTTCTACAATCAACGACTCTGCAACGTGAGGCATTGTGTTGAGTAGAGCCTCAATCTCCTCTGGGTAGATGTTTTGGCCGTTTGCGCCGAGAATCATACATTTGCTACGTCCGCGAATGAAGACGTTGCCACTCTTGTCGATGATACCGAGGTCACCAGTGCGGAGGTAACCATCTTCGGTAAATGCTGCGCGAGTAGCCTCCTCGTTCTTGTAGTATCCAATCATCACGTTCGGGCCTTTTGCCTGAATCTCGCCCACCTTCTTTTGTGGGTTGTTAGAGTCGATGCGGAGATCCATACCATCGATGGCGCGACCACACGAGCCTGACTTGAACTTATCCCACGGAGCATACGACAACAGTGGTGCGCACTCGGTCATACCATATCCAACAGTGTAAGGTAGTCTAACCTTGCGCATAATCTTCTCGATTGAAGGGTTGAGCGCAGCACCTCCGAGAATTATTGAACGGAGATTTCCTCCGAATGTTGTGAGCAACTGTTTGCGAATCTTGCTGTAAATCACCTTGCTCAAGCCTGGCGTGTGAGTCATAATTCGCATAATAGGCTTGCCGAGTATAGGCAAAATCTTACCTTTGAAAATCTTCTCTATAACGAGAGGTACGGTGATGAGCAAATATGGCTTGACATCTGCCAACGCCTGCATCAACAGTGTTGGGGTAGGGGTCTTGCCGAGGAAGTATACGTGACCACCGCCACAAATAGGGTAGATGAACTCGAATGCCATTCCGTACATATGGGCAAGTGGCAACATCGAGATGATTTTATCGCCCTCCTCAACAGGGATATTGTCCAATGCAAAGTCGATGTTTGCAGAGATGTTTGCCGAGGTGAGCATTACTCCCTTTGGCTGCGAGGTTGTTCCCGATGTGTAATTGATGATGGCAAGGTCGTTGAGGTAGAGGTTGCCATAGTTTACCACTTCGTGCTTCATCTCCTCTGGGTATACGGCTGGGATTTCTGCCAACTTGCTCTCAATCTCCTGCAACTTTTCCTTGTCGCGTAGATAGATTATAGAGTAGTTTTCCACGTTAATTGCAATGCGTAGCTCTGGCATCTTCTCAACTTCCATCTCGTCCCAGATGCGTTGCTCGGTGAAGAGTACCACGCTGTCAGAGTGGGCTGTGAGGTTGGTGATAGCCTCGGGTGTGAAGTCGCAAAGAATTGGTACTGCTACGGCGCGATAGGTTGTGGTGGCAAGAAATGCCATAGCCCAACGGGAGCAGTTCTTAGCTGCAAGTGCAATTTTATCTCCGCCCTTTACGTCAAGTGTGCGGTAAATAGTGTGCAATCGAGCAATCTCGGTTGCAAAGTTTGCGAAGGTGAAATTTTCACCTCGGTAGTCCGATAAAGCCTCAGTATTCCATTTGGCAATCATCGACTCCTGCAAACGGTCAAGGTAGTGTCTCATTCTTGTGTTTTGGTTTGAAAATATTTGACGGTGCAAATATCGTGAGTCAAACTCAAACTCAAAAATATATGGTATAATATGAGGGCAATAGGGGCGAAATCCTTATAGGGGGTAAAATGTTAAAATAAGTGGCGAAATTTACGATTTCGCCACTTATCCCTAATCTCTGTCTGTTAGCCATTCTCGCACATTATCGGCGTAAGTGCGAGAAATAGGTATGTCTGGAATGCCGTCAATTCCAATCTCTATGAATACGCCCTCCTTATCGCGGTGGAGAATCTTGGCGTGGTCGAGATTTACCATATATGAGCGATGGCAACGTACAATGCGTGTGCCTTGCAGATGTTCGGCTACGCGACTCAATGTGTTGCGAATCATACTCTTTTTGGGTTTGTCGCCATTGAGATAGTAGACGCAAACATAGTTATCTGCCGACTCTATCAAAACGAGGCTTTCACGACGAACTGATAGACGCATCTCGCCCTTTTCGTCAAGAATCTGAACATATGCCTTTTGTAGTACCGTTTCGTCGCGGTCTATCTGCTTGCGTAGCATCTTTAGCTCTCGTCGATTCTCCTGCCACACAAAGTATGTGTAGCACATAGTGTATGGGATGAGTAGTATGAGCGAGGTCTTGATGAAAGAGTTGTTGAAAATCTCCGTTACGGATCTGTCCGTGTCCGTGAAGAGTGCTGCAAGTGTGAAGATTGAGGCCATTGCACAAATCTCACCCAATATCCATACGATGTAACCTATATAAGAGATGGCGCGTCGGTTGGTGTAGGCTCTCAGAATGACTCGACTGATTGCGGCAACGGCCATACCTCCAGCAACCAACATTATGGCTATAAGTTGTATAGAGGCATTGCGCGAGATATTTAGTCCCTTGAGAAGACTATCATCTATGCGGTCGAAGTCGAGTGGTCGGTAGATGTTGATAAAAATCAACGCGAAAATGGGGACAAACAGAATCATAGAAATCTGATTTGCCCTACTATATATGAATGAAGGAATAGGCTTTAGCATTGCTCTTTGAAGCTCTATTTGAAGAACTTATACTGGAATATAAGCATATATACTACCGCTACAGAGATATATGTATCTGCCAGATTGAATACGGGGCCAAAGAAGTATCCGCGAGAGTCAAAGAGGAATGATAGCCACTCTGGGTGGTTGCTCCATTGGAAGAGAGGGAAGTAGAACATATCCACAACCTTACCCATCATAAATGGCGCGTAGCTGCCACCAAACTCGGCAATCTGTGCTGGTGTCGAAGCCGAGAATATAAGGCCGTAGAATGCGCTGTCGAGGATGTTGCCGAGCGCACCTGCTACGATGAGGGTCAAGCCCACGAGCACTCCAGTTGGAGCCTTCTTGCGAGCGAGCGAGAAGGTGTAGTAGAGTAGTCCGCCAACCAAGATGATGCGGAAAATCGAGAGGGCCAGTTTGCCCCAATCGAAACTGCCCGCAGAGGTAATCTGCATACCGAAAGCAGCGCCGTTATTCTCCACAAAGAGAAGTTGAAACCAATTAGGAATCACTACGATAGCCTCGCCGAGATGCATATTGGTCTTTACCCATATTTTGAGAATTTGGTCTGCCAGAAGCAGTACTACTACAAGTATCGAAATATGTTTTGCTTTCATCGTTTTTGGTGTTTGTTTGGCACAAAGATAAATAAAAAAGTTGAGAGTGGAGAGTTGAGAGTTGAGAATTTTCTCTTCCGCAACGATTTAGTCTATCAATGCTGGCTCGGATGGCATCTCGTCAAAGTATGTACCGGCGTGGCGCGAGTCCTTGATTTTCATA
>JAZQWU010000235.1:0-18982 GCA_045632505.1 Alistipes sp.
GAATTGCAAGTCGGTAACTGTAGATGCGAAGGATGCAGTGGTATTGCTCGAGAAGGCGATTGCTACGCTCGAGAGCAAGAGTGCATCAGCCGAGGAGCGCAAGTCGGCATTGCTCACTGCGGTGGAGATGACTGTGGATATCCACTGCCTCGCAAATATTCTTATCGACAAGCACCTCGAGAAGGATTTTGTTATCAAGCGTCATAACTCGATGCGTATCACCTTCCGCTACTATAAGGTGAAGAAGTCGAGCTGGCAGGATGTGTGGCATAGCGCATACCACGCAAGCCACGGTGCATTCTCGCCAGAGATGTATCTCTACGACTGGCAGTTTGCGACCAAGGGTTTGGCAAAGCAGTACAAGAAGGAGGCTATCGCACCTCGCAAGTGGGCAGAGGAGTCGGGCGAGCGCGTGATGCAGACCATCAATAAACTCAAGTCGGACGAACTCATCGAGATGGTTGAGGTGCCGAAGTTGGAGGAGGTGAACAATGCGGCGATGTATGCTGCAGCGTTCCGCTTAGCTGGATTATTGAACAAAACGTTAAAATAAAACTACTACTATGAAGAACTTACGCAACTTAGCAATTCTGCTCGTGGCACTCGTGGTGTCGCAGAATGCAATGGCGTGGGGTGGCTGGGGTCATCACATCACTGCTTACATCGCAGAGAAGCACCTCACACCTGAGGCAAAGGAGAAGTGTCAGCATTATCTCAAGCACAATTTACCACACTACTCGTCGTGGCAGGACTACTGGCGTCACAGCGACCCTTTCAAGGAGATTAGCTTCTGGCACTCGAGCTATGTGAACAAGAACTACGAGGTCATCGGTTACAAGGGCGATGTTACTCGCGATGCGGCATACCAGGTAAACCGCATCACCAAGGAGATGAGCAAGGGCAAGTACAAGCAGATGTCTGACTCGCTCGTTGCAGTGAACTTGAAACTCCTCATCCATATGGTTGGCGATATGCACTGCCCAAGCCACGCTTGCTACACCAAGGATTTCGGCTATAAGGGACACTCCATCTATATGAAGGGCAAGAAGACCGGTCGTCACAAGTTCTGGGATGCTGGTCCTCAGTATATGCATCCAAAGTGGAAGGCTGACCGCTTTGTTAAGGCGTACGACACCTACTCGGCAAAGGAGATTAAGAAGATTGGCAAGGGTAACTCTTACAAGTGGAGCGTGGAGAATGCACACAAGATTGCCAAGACCTTTGAGTTCTGGGGTAAGGGTGCAGAGTTCACCAAACTTAGCAAGGAGCAGCGCAAGCAGATTGACGAGACCTTGCACGAGCAGTTGGCGTATGGCGGTTATCGCTTGGCGGCAACACTCAACAAAATTTTCAGCAAATAACGGATGGAGGATTGTTATATGAAGAGAATTGTAATATTGATAATGGCTTCAGTTGTGATGATGGGCGAGGCGTTGGCATTTCACCCTTTCGCACATCAGTCGATAGCAGCGTTAGCAGATAAGTATCTCACCGACAACGCGAAGAAGGAGGTTAAGGCAATCTTGAAGAGCGATGTAGTCAAGAATTCGACCTGGTTGAATTCGTTGCGCAAGGGTGCAGAAACCGCATATACGAAGGATTGGCACTTCACTACACTTGACGCGAATGGCAAGTCTACAACCACTGCCGAGAACGATGGCGTAGTGGTACTCGAGAAGGCTATCGCCGTATTGCGTGACCGCGCAAATCAGCCAGATTCGTTGGTGCAGTTTTCGCTTAAAACTGTGATTCACCTCGTGGGTGACTTGCACTGCATCTCGCACATCCGCATCGAGGGCAATGAGCCGACTAAGGGTTTCACCTACAAGACTTGGAACGAGCTTACTGCTGAGGGTACGGGCTTCTATAGCAGCAAGACCTTCGACTCGAGCTGGTACAAACTCTGGGAGAATAAGTTTGCTACACGCTACACCATCTTCTCACCGCAGTACTATGGCGACGACATCGACATCTTCGCTAACGAGAAGAAGGCAGAGTACGAGAAGGGTACTCCTCGCTTCTGGGTTGAGAATGTAGGTGAGGATGTTGTTCGCGCACTCGAGACATTCCAGCCTGGCAAGGAGGTTCCGGCACAGATGAACGAGCGTCAGGAACCGGTACACAATCGTTGTATGGCAAAGGCGGGCTATCGCCTTGCAGCACTCTTGAACGATATTTTCAAATAGCAGAAACTAGAACTAAAATATTATGAAGAAAATTTCAATTCTTATTCTTGCGTTCATTGCCACCTTGGGTGTGCAGAATGCAATGGCTTGGGGTAAGTGGGGTCACCGTATCTCCTCTTATATTGCCGAGCAACACTTGACTGAAAAGGCGAATGCAGAGTGTCGTCGCTACTTGCAGCACTCGTTGCCTTATTTCGCTTCGTGGCAGGATCACTGGCGCAGCTGCAAGGGCTTTGAGGATGCTTGCACCGCGCACTCACACTATGTAGACCACAACTTTAACCTCTATGGCAAGGGTGGTAATCCTGATCGTGACCCTGTGTCGCGCGTAGACAAGATTATGAAGCAGATGGAGAAGGGGCAGTATCTTAATATGCCAGATTCTATCGTGGCAATGAACTTGAAGCTCCTTATCCATATGACCACCGATATGCACTGCCCTGGTCACGTGACCTATCCGAAGGATATGAAGTTCCCAACAAAGAAGGTTATCAAGGTTGGTGGTAAGAAGTATGCGCGTCACAAGTTCTGGGATGCAGTACCTATGCTCCTCCATCCGAAGTGGAACATAGAGCGTTTCGGCAAGGCTTACGACACCTATACCGAGAAGGAGATAAAGAAGATTTGCAAGGGCAACACCTACAAGTGGGGCAATGCGAATGCTCGCAAGATGGTCGAGACTTTCGACTATTACGACGAGAACGAGGAACTCAAGAAGATGAGCAAGGAGAAGCGTCAGGTGATTGAGGATTTGACTCACCAGCAGCTCGCTTACGGAGGCTACCGCTTGGCATACATTCTTAACCGTATTTTCAAATAATAAGAGGAGGAACAGACTATGAAAAAGATTATAGCAGTGGTGTTTGCCTTGGCGATGATGGCGAATGAGGCATATGCATTCAAGGCAATTGGACACCAGACCATCGCGGCTATTGCCGAAAAGCACCTCACCGAGAATGCTAAGGCAGAGGTTAAGGCTATTCTCAAGTCGGATATGACCAAGCACGCGATGTGGCTCTACTCGTTGCGCACCAAGCCCGAGTTGGCACACGTTCAGCAGTGGCAGGTTGCAACGCTCAACGCCGAGGGTAAGTCGGTGACTACCTACGAGAACGATGCAGTCGTTGTACTCGAGAAGGCTGTTGAGGTACTCCGCAACCGCAAGAATGAGAGCGACTCGTTGGTGTTGGCATCGTTGCGCACTGTGATTCAGGTTGTAGGCGACATTCACACCCTCTCGAATATCCGCATCGAGGGTAACGAGGCGACTAAAGGTTTTAACTATATCGTAAAAGCAGCTAAGAAAAAAACGATTGAAACTACTTGGCACGCCTTGTGGCACAACTATACCAATCGTCACGATGTATTCTCTCCGCAATATTATGCGGCAGACGTAGAACTTTTCCTTGGCGCAAAGAAGGCTGAGTACGAGAAGGGTACACCGCGCTTCTGGGCAGAGAATGTTGGAGAGGATGTAGTTCGTTGCCTCGAAGTGATATACCCTGGCGTTGAGTTGATTACAGTAGAGATTCACAACCGCTACGAGGATATTCATAACAAGTGTATGGCGAAGGCGGGTTATCGTCTTGCAGCACTCTTGAACGATATTTTCAAATAACAGACAAATCAAACTTAAAAATTAAAATATTATGAAGAAGATTTCAATTCTTATTCTTGCGTGCATCGCCACTATGGGTGTGCAGCGCGCAATGGCTTGGGGTGGTAGAGGTCACCACATCGTTGCCTACATCGCCGAGCAGCATCTTACTCCTGAGGCAAATGCTAAGTGCCGCGAGTACCTTCAGTTCTCACTCCCACACTACTCGTCGTGGCAGGACTACTGGCGTAATAGCGACCCGTTCAAGGAGATTCACCACTGGCATATGAATCGTGTGAACAAGAGCTTTAAGACCGTAGGTATCAAGGGCGATGTTTCGCGTGATGCCGTAACTCAGATTGACCGCATCGTTAAGGAGATGTCGGGTGGCAAGTACAAGCAGATGTCCGACTCGTTGGTGCAGGTAAACCTCAAGTTGCTCATTCATATGGTGGGCGATATGCACTGCCCTTGCCATATGGAGTACTCGAAGGACTTCCGCGAGGCAAGAGGTTACAAGAAAAACTCAATCCTCGTGAAGGGCAAGAAGTATGACTACCACAAGTTCTGGGATGCAGCACCTGCATTGATGCACCCAACTTGGGATTTGTACAAGTACCGCGAGGTGTGCGACACCTACTCGGAGAAGGAGATTAAGAAGATTGTGTGCAAGGGCAATGTCTACAAGTGGAGCAAGGAGAATGCAAAGCGCGAGGTTGTGATGTTCGACTTCTGGACTCGTCACGAGGAGCTCTCGAAGATGAGCAAGGAGAAGAAGGAGCGCATCAACGACTTGATGCACACTCAGTTGGCTTATGCGGCTTACCGCTTGGCTACTACACTCAATATGATTTTTGCTTACTAACCCCCAAAAAACAGAACGAAGATGAAAAAGATTATATTTGTGATGTTTGCCTTGGTGATGATGGCAAACGAGGCTCTCGCATTTAACGAGATGGGACACCAGTCGATTGTGACTTTGGCAAATAAGTATCTCACCGAGAGCGCGAAGAACGAGGTGAAGGCTATTCTCGGTGGCGAGATGATTACCGAGGCTGTATGGCTCAATACCCTCCGCAAGAACGAGGCTACCGCTTATACTAAGGCTTGGCACTTCTTCCGCCTTGACGAGCAGGGCAAGTCTACCACTGTTGATGCGAACGATGGTGTAGTAGTTCTCGAGAATGCTATCGCAGTATTGCGTGACCGCGCTAATAAGAACGCAGACGAGGTTAAGGATGCGTTGCGTACAGTGATTCACCTTGTGGGTGATATGCACTGCTTGTCGCATATCCGCATCGAGGGCGTTGAGGAGACTAAGGGCTTTATCTTCTACCACTGGAACGAGGTTGAGGGTAAGAGTCGCAAGGATTGGAAGTCGCAGTGGTATAGTCACTGGAACAACGGCTACTTCGCTCGCTACAACAAGATTTTCCCTATCGACTACCACGCAAACGATATCGACATCCACTGCAACGCAAAGAAGGTGGAGTATGAGAAGGGTACACCTCGCTTCTGGGCAGAGAACGTAGGCGAGGATGTAGTTCGCGCACTCAAGGATTTCCAGCCAGGAGAGAGCGTACGCACACAGACCATCCAGCTCTATGAGTACAACCACGTGAAGTGTATGGGTAAGGCTTCGTACCGCTTGGCTGCACTCTTGAATGATATTTTCAAATAGGAGAGTCGAAACCACAAAATTAAACCTAAATATGAAACAGAAACTTCAAATCATAGCTCTAGCACTCGTCGCTATCTTGGGCGTGCAGAGCGCAAAGGCGTGGGGTACATTCGGTCACGGAGCGATAGCTTACATCGCCGAGCAGAAACTTACCCCAACGGCAAAGTCGGAGGTGCGCCGCTACTTGCAGCACACTCTTCCTTTCTACGCTTCGTGGATGGACCACTGGCGTGCAGTGCCACCTTTCCATCCAACCGATGCTTGGCACGGATTCTCGGCTACGGCTGATGGCGATGTCAACTGGGAGAAGGGCAAAGGTAAGGCTATGGGCGAGCTCCACAATATTATGGATGCGATGGGCAATGGTAAGTATAAGAACTTGCCAGACTCGTTGGTGCGCCACCATCTGCTTATCCTTGTACACTCGGTGCCAGATATGCACTGCCCTGTGCACGTAGGTTTCTCGCGTAAGGATTTCCCGGAGTACAAATATTCAATTCGTAGCAAGGGCAAACCTGTGAAGATGCACGGCTTCTGGGACAACTCGCCAGCATACACTCGCAAGGGTTGGTCTTACGAGAAATACGCTTCGGTGGTGGACAATGTCACTCCAAAGCAGGTGAAGAAGATTGTCAAGAAGGGTAACTTCGGCTATTGGGGACGCGATATCGTGCAGCAGGCACATCGCGCCTACACTATCACTACCGCCGACAAGGAGGTGACTAAACTCACCAAGGAGGAGAAGGCCGAGGTGTTGGCACTCTCTGACGAGATGGCAATCAAGGCGGCATATCGTCTTGCTTATGTGTTGAACGAGATTTTTAAGTAGAAAGGAGTCACGAATATGAAAAAGATATTTCTTGTTTTATCGCTCGTTTTGACCATCTCTGTCGCAAATGCTTGGGAGAAGCGTCCTGACGAAGGTGTCGTACTGTTGGCTACAAAGCACCTTACTGCCGAGGCTAAGGCTATGGTAGTGAAATATTTGGGCGAGAACTATAACGACGATGTGCGCTATTTGAATACGCTCGAGCAGAAGAAAACGGCTAAGCACACTCACGAACTTCACTTCCTCCACCTCGACAGCAACCTCCAGCCATTGAGAGGCGAGGGCGAGGATGCGTTGGTAGCAATCGAGAAGTCGTTGGAGGTTGTACGCGCACGCAATTCACACTCTGCGGAGGAGGTGACAACGGCGTTCCGTGTGATTATCAACTTGATGTGCGATATGCATAATTTCTCGTATGTTCGCATCGAGGGCTTCCCTCAGTCGCAGAAACCATTTATCTTCACTTGCTATGCTGGTGACATCGGCTCGCGCAAGACTACGATGAAGATTCGTTGGGCTAACTTCTGGCATTCGTACACATACTGGCACGGTGGCTTCTCGGGCGACTTGTGGGCAGAGGATTTGGAGTTGTGCCTCGGTTCGAAGTTCGCTGAGTACTCGCAGGGCACCTTGACCGACTGGACAAAGCATATCGGCGAGAAGGCGGCAGAGTTGTATGCTCGCATCAATCCTGAGTATGTTATGACCCGTCGTGAGCGCAATGAGTTGGAGATGCTGAATTACGAAATGATGGCTCGCGCAGGCTTCCGCTTGGCAGCGTTGTTTAACGAACTTGCAAAATAGTCGCAGACTATGAAACTCAGAATTATCATCGCTTTATGCCTCGCCTTCTTTGCGAAGGAGGCGATGGCGTGGGGTGGTCCGGGGCACTCGATTATCGGCTATCTTGCCGAGATGCACCTTACGCCCGAAGCGAAGGAGAAGTGTCATCACTACATCCACCATACCCTTGCCTACGAGGCATCGTATATGGATCATTGGCGCTACTGCAAACATATGAAGGGAACGGCACATTGGCACATAGGCTATGCCTATCCGAATCGTCAATATACGGGCGACTATCGTGATAAGGTGATAAAGCAAGAGTCGGTACAAAAGAGTGCAGCCTATCGTATCAACGAGTTCCACAACGAGTTGCGTAGCTCCTACAAGGAGATGCCCGATTCGTTAGTGGCGTTCAAGATACGCGCCTTGATACATATGTTGGGCGATATGCACTGCCCTGCGCACGTGGCGTTTCCTGTCGAGGATAAACCTACTTACGAAGAGACTACGGTCTATAATCGCTACCGCCTCTATCGCAATGGCAAGAGGTACTCCTATCACGCGATGTGGGATAGCATTACCGCTATTTTGTTTCCGAAGCGCAATATCCCGGGCTGGCTCGAGGAGATAGATACCTATAACGCAAAGCAACGCGCCAAGATTTGTCGCGGCGATGCTAACGATTGGCTCGATGCTACTGCGAAGGCTACGCTCCGCTCCTACAAGCTCATTCCGCGCGATACCGATATTGCCAAGTTGAGCGAGAGCCAGCGCGAGCAACTCATTGCTTTGACCTATCAGCAGATGGTCTATGCAGGCTACCGCTTGGCATATATTCTTAACGATGTTTTCAAGGAGTAACGGCTTATGAAACGACTAATTTTAACATTTGCTTTGCTCGTGTCTGCGCTTTCGGCAGGTGCTTGGAATAAGGTGTCATACCCAACTATTATGACGCTTGCCTCGAAGCAACTCACGCCAGAGGTAACAAGCACACTAAAAAAGACGCTCGGAGTAGATTTTGCGACGGCGGCTATTGCGGATAAGGAGTTGTGCCTCTTCTCGTTAGACGAGAATTTTGCGCCACTGCGAAGCGACGATAAGGATGCTTTGGTTGTTGCGGAGAAGTGCGTGGCGCGTCTTCGTAGTAACAAGAACGATGGTGAGGCAATATTGACGCTTGTCAAGGCTGTTGCCGATTTGCACTGCGTGTCAAATGTCCGTATCAAGGGCAACGACTTCTCGCATAACAACTACATAGTGCGCCGTTGGAACAATCGTGAAGGTCGCGCGGCTCGCTATACGAAAGCCAAGTGGCAATGGTTGTGGAATACCTATTTCCCTGCTCGTCACCATCTCTTCACCCCCGAGATGTATGCCTACGACATCGACCTCTTCCACTCGAGGTATCGCGCGAAGTTTGTTGAGGGCTCGCTCGCAGAGTGGACAAACGATGTAGCGAAGGAGTATCGCACAATCTATTCGGAGAAACTTGCTGAGAATCACATCCTCACACAGGAGTGTGTGAACGAGTATGAGTTCATCCACGACCGCCTTATGGCAAAGGCTGGCTATCGCTTGGCTGTGCTATTGAATGATATTTTGAGATAAAAACCAACCATAAAATGAAAAGAAAACTATTTGTGATTTTAGCCTTTGTGGTACTCTTTGCTACGGACAAGGCGTTGGCGTGGAGTGGACTCACACATAACGCTATTGGCCATATTGCCGATCAGCACCTCACCCCAGAGGCTAAGGCCAAGCGCAATCACTACCTTCATCACACCCTTGCCTACTATGCAAGTTGGCAGGATGAGGTGGCTTGGGCAACTCAGTATGCCGAGACTCGTTTTTGGCACTCGGTACGTTTCGATGCGAAGAATCGCTTCGAGTATCGTGATGGCCGAAATGCCATCACCCACATCTCGCGCATCTGGAAAGAGATGCACAATGGCGGCTACAAGAGGCTCGATGATTCGACCATTATAGTCAATCTCAAACTCTTGACGCATATGGTGGGCGATATGCACTGCCCGTCGCACAATATGTACGACTCTGATCCAAGAATTAAGCGATTCTCAATCTTCCACAAGGGCAAGAAGGTGCACTGGCATAAGTTCTGGGATAGCTCAGCCTCGACCTATTTTCACAAGGGTTGGACTTGTCAAGACTATCAGAAGAACCTTGACGTGCTGACACCTAAGCAGATTGCGAAGATATGCAAGGGTACGCCTGAGCAGTGGGCAAAGCAGAATGGCAAGGAGATGCGCGAGCCATATTCGTTGCTTATCCGTCACACCGAGCTTAGCGAGATGCCGCAGGAGAATATTGAGCGAATGACCGAGATTGTCGATTTGCAGATTCTGCGCGGAGGGTATCGTTTGGCGCACATTATTAACGATATTTTCAAGGAGTAGGAGGCGAGACTATGAAGAGACTATTTCTACTTATGCTTTCTCTTGCAACCATCCTCTCGGCGCAAGCTTGGAGCGGTATAGGCAATCAGGCTACTCGCATCTTAGCAAAGGGCTTTCTAAATCCCGAGGTGCAGAATGAGTATGCCCGTATATGGCGACTGAATAAGAAGTATCCCGTTGAGAAGAGTGATGTCAGCGATGTGAAGCCAAAAGATCCACGTTGGGCGAAGGTGTTGCTCGATGATGATTTGCGCTCAACAACAACCTACGAGGGCGATGTTGTGGTGCAGTTGGAGCAGGCGGCCGAGGTGTTGCGCAATCGTGCAAATCACAGCGAGAAGAAGCAGATTGAGGCGATGAGAACGATAACCTACAATATGATTCTCCTCCACACATTCGGCAACGTTCGCATCAAGGGCAATAAGTTGACCGAGGGTTTTATCATACAGCTCTCGCCGGGTGCAGCGGCTGATGAGAAGAATAATAAGATGCGCAACTATAAGTGGCAGACATTGTGGAATCGAGGTATCCTGATTCGCCACTACGGTTATACGGCTGATATGTATGCCGAGGAGTTGACCATCGCTCACGGCGACGATAAGGAGGCCTTTTCGGCCGGTACGATTCGCGATTGGGCAGCTGATGTAGGAGCCGAGTTGTCGAAGCAACTCGAAGGCGCAAGGCCTAATATGGTTATCGATAAACTCGAAATATTGGAGATGGAGAGGGTCAATGATCGTCTTATGGCAAAGGCGGGCTTCCGTTTGGCGGCTCTGATTAATGAAGTGCTTAAATAGCAAACAAACGAACTACTATGAACAAGAGACTTTTAATTTTATTGGCGGCTGTAGCGTTGCTGTCGATCAATAAGGTGATGGCCTGGGGTGGTTTCGCTCACTCGGCAATCACCGAGATTGCGGAGCGCAACCTCACCGACGAGGCTCGCGAGAAGATTCACGAGTATTTGAATCACTCGTTGCCTTTCTATGCAATTTGGATGGATCAGTATCGCTATACCGATCCGTATCGCCCATCGGGTAAGTGGCATAGCAACTGGATGGATGCTAATGGCGCGGTGGATATGAGCAACGAATTCTGCGCTGCATATCAGACCACACGCATCTGGAAGGAGATGAAGAACTATCAAAATCTGCCTAAGGAGCAGGTGCGATTGAATCTGCTCTATCTTATTCACTTGGTGGCAGATATGCACTGCCCTTGTCACAATGTTTGGCCAAAGGAGTCACATCCGCAATATCGCTACCACCTCACAAATAACAAGGGTGGTAAGGAGAGTTTCCATAAGTTTTGGGATAATACGGCTATTACCTATGGTCGCAAGAAGTGGACTGCAACAACCTATGCCAACAAGATGGCGACACTCTCGGAGAAGGAGATAAAGAAGATTTGCAAGGGTACACCTTACAAGTGGGCAGTTGCAAGTTTGCCAAATGCGGAGGCTACATTCGAGCTGACACCAAAGGGTTCGAACGTGCAGAAGTACTCGAAGAAGGACCGCGAGGAGATGCGCCGAATCTGCGATGAGGAGGCTGTGAAGGCTGGCTATCGCTTGGCGTATGTTATGAATCAAATTTTTAGCAAATAGGAGGGCTTTCGATATGAAGAAGATAGTTATTATGCTTGCCCTTGTATTGGGTGTATATAGCGCACAGGCTTGGAACTGGGTTTACGACCAGGCTGCTTGGCTCTTGGCGTATGAGAATTTGACACCTGTGGCACAAATCGAGGTGAAGAAGTACCTTGGCGAGAATATCCGCCAGCAGATTCAGACCTTCGAGCAAGCTCGCAAGAAGGGCCAGTTACTCGAAACAGCCGAGTGGCGTACCGTGTCGCTCGATATGAACTTGAAGCCCGTAGTGGCAGACGACAAGAATGCTATCGCGCAGATTGTGAGCGCAGTGGAGGTTATCAAGAATCGCGCTTCGAAGAGCAACGAGGAGGTGGCATTTGCCATCCATAAGGTTATTGAACTCACAATCGAGATGCACAACATTGCGAATGTTTACCTCGAGGAGTTCCCATATTCGAAGGAGGATTTCGAGTTCCAGCAGTCGCAAGGTGGCTATGGCAAGAAGGAGAAGTTCCGCCCTCGCAAGTGGAAGCACTTCTGGTCGTACGGTTTTTCGGTGTTTCACTCGAACTGGTCGGCAGAGATGCACGTGCGCGACTTGAAGGTGTGCCACGGTCGCTATAAGGAGCAGTATATGGCTGGCTCGGTGCGCGATTGGGCATCGGATATGGGTGCACTCGCAAAGCCGTTGTACGAGTGGGCAGCTCCCGATTGTAAGCTCTCGCGTCAGGCTCACGCCGAAGAGGAGGAGCGTTTCTATGCAGGTGTGGCACGCGCAGCGTATCGCATCGCAGCATTGTTGAATGGTGCAATCAACTAAAACTCAAACAATATGAAAAAATTAACTCTTAAAATCGCACTCGTGGCTTTGGCAATGTCCGTAGCTACCGAGGCGTTGGCTTGGGGCGGCGTTGGCCATTCGGCTATCGCATACGCTGCGGAGCAGTTGGTAGACCCCGAGGTCAAGCAGAAGGTCCGTGCATATCTCGGCACAACCATCACCTATCAGGCATCGTGGATGGATGCATATCGTTCAATCAAGCCTTATACCGCTTGCGACGATTGGCACAGTACAAATATCGACACTAAGGGTAAGGTCGTAAAGGGACTGCCTACTACTGGCGCATACCACATCGAGCGTATCCGCAAGGAGATGGGAGGTGGCAAGTACAAGCAGCTGCCAGACTCGTTGGTAAAGATTAACATCCAGTACCTTATTCATATGATTGGCGACCACCACTGCCCAGTACACGTGCGTTGGAACAAGGAGTCGCACCCACAGTACTTCTACTCGTTGACAAAGAAGGGTAAGAAGCAGGGTTTCCACGGCTTCTGGGATGGTTCGATTGGAGCTTGGCGCAAGGGCTGGACTGCGGATAAGTTCTACGAGAAGATGCCTCAACTCACACCAAAGCAAGCAGCAAAGGTGCAGAAGGGTGATGGCTACTCTTGGACTCAGCAGACCGCAAACACAGCACGTCAGTGCTATGTGTTGACTCCAAAGGGAACAGATGTAGCGAAGTTGAGCAAGGAGGAGCGTAAGGCTATTCACGCCCTTACCGATAGACAGATGCAGTTGGGCGCATACCGCTTGGCTGGAGTGTTGAACGAAATATTCAGAGAGTAGTATGAAAAAGATAGTTTTATTGGCAGCAGTGCTCTTTGCTGGCGTATTCTCGGCTGGAGCGTGGACACATAGTTTGGATAAGGGCGTGTTGCTCTTCGCATCGAAGCATCTTACACCAGAGGCAAAGAGCGTCGTAGCGGAGTATATTGGCGACGATATCACTGCAGTTGAGGGCTACCTCACAGCGCAGCGTAAGGCAGGTCGTATGCTCCACACCGAGGGTTGGCACACCTTGCACCTCGATAAAAATTTGCAGCCATCGGCAAAGGACGAGAACGACGCATTGGTGCAGATTGAGAAGGCTTTGGAGATTATTCGCAACCGCAATCAGTACGGCAAGGTTGAGGTTACTTTCGCTCTCAAGACCGTTATGAACTTGATGATTGATATGCACAACCTCTCAAATGTAGCACTTGAGGAGTTCCCACTTTCGGGTACCGACTTTGAGTTTATGATGACTAAAGGCTCGGCTCGTGGTAAGGGTGGCAAGTTGATTCCATATCGCTGGAAGACTTTGTGGACATACCGCTACCCAGGTTTCCACGCAGCCTACTCGCCAGAGATGTGGGTTGAGGAGTTGGAGGTGATGTTCGGTAAGAAGAAGGCTGAATTCTCTTGTGGTACATTGCGTGAGTGGGTTGGCGATATTGGTAACTACTCGAAGCCTATCTACGCGCGTTTGTATCAGGACAACAACCACTTCCTTCACGCTACGATTCACTCGTACGACCTCTTCAGTATGTCGTGCGTAGGTAAGGCATCGTATCGCTTGGCGGCGTTGTTGAACGAGACATTGAAATAAACCCATAAACAAACTCTAAGATGAAAAAACTTTTATTGTTGGTAGCGATTGTTGCAACAATCTCTACTGCGAAGGGCTGGAACGGCTACGGTCACTCGTGTGCCGCATACATTGCCGAGCAGCACCTCACACCTGAGGCTAAGGCAAAGTGCGAGCAATATCTCCAGCACTCGTTCGTATTCTACGCTTCGTGGATGGACCAGTGGCGTTATATTGACCCGTACAAGGAGACCAATGCTTGGCACGTCATCTACGTAGACGAGAATTGGAAACTCGACACCTCGAAGGAGAAGTATGCCGAGTATCAGACCGAGCGCATCTGGAAGGAGATGAAGAACTACAAAAATCTTCCCGATTCGTTGGTGCGCCAGAATCTTATCTACTTGATTCATATGGTGCCAGACTTCCACTGCCCTGTACACACCTTCTTTGGTAAGGGTATGCACACCGACCGCAAATATGCGTTGAAGCAGAAGGGCAAGAAGTTCTCGTTGCACACCTTCTGGGATCGTTCGATGTCGGTAGGTCGCGAGAAGTGGACTATGGAGCGTTACGCCAAGGAGGTGGATGTTATCTCGCCAAAGCAGCAGAAGAAGTATATGAAGGGTAATGTGTTGAAGTGGGCGAACGATGCAGTGCGTCAGGCAAATCGTGTCTACGACATCACCCCTGCGGATATGGAAATACACAAGATTCCTAAGGATAAGTTGACCGAGATTCGCACCCTCACCGACGAGATGATGCTCAAGGGTGCGTACCACTTGGCGTATATTATTAACGACATTTTCAAAGAGTAGGAGGAGCGAGATATGAAGAGATTAGTTCTTATGATTGCCTTCGTGGCAACAATTTTCTCGGCGCAGGCGTGGACAGGTCTGCTCAATAAGGCTTCGTATATCATTGCGAAGAAGTATATGACTCCGCAGGCTCTTGCTGAGTACAATCGCATTTGGGCGCAGCACAAGACATACGATATGAAGTGGACTCTCGACAAGGAAGTACGAGCAATGTTGAATGCAGACTTGCAGTCGGTTGCAACAGACGAGAAGGATATCGTCGTGCGCATCGAGAAGGCTATCGACGTACTCCGCAACCGCGCAAATCACAGCGAGCAGGAGCAGTTCGTGGCATTGTTCGAGTTGAAACACTTGATCATTGATTTGCACACTATGTCGCGCATCGGAATCGAGGGCGAGGAACACTCACAACACGATTTTAGATTTACTTGGACCGCTGGCAAGGAGGGCTCGAAGAAGTATGAGAAGCGTGGCACGATGGGTTGGCATCAACTCTGGAACAACAACTTCTGCTACTGGCATCAGGCTTGGTCATCGGAGTATTACGCCTACGACATCGACCTCCGCTTTGGAAAGTTGCGCGAGGAGGCTATGAAGGGCAATGTCCGCGAGTGGGCACACCTTGTAGGTCTTCGTGCAAAACCTCTCTACGTGTGGGCTAAGCCAGATATGGTATTGAGCAATGAGCCTCGTCTCAACCTCGAGGACTTGCACTTGGAGATGGTCGGCACCGCTGGCTATCGTTTAGCAGCAATTATGAATACAATCGTTAAATAACTACAACTATGAAACAGAAACTTTCAATTATTGCTCTCGCCCTTGTTGCAATGTTGGGCGTACAGAGCGCAAAGGCTTGGGGCGGCTTTGGTCACAGCGCAATCGCTTATGTGGCTGAGCAGCACCTCACCCCTGAAGCAAAGGCAAAGTGCCGTTACTATCTCAAACACACCCTTCCATACTACGCTTCGTGGATGGATCATTGGCGTTCGGTGCCAAAGTTCAAGAGTGTGAACAACCCTCACTCGAACAAGGTGTTGCCGGACGGACGAAGCCTCGATTGGGAGAATGGTAACCCTCGCGGTTATGTTATGGGACACCTCGACAATGCTCTTCGTGAGTTGGGCAATGGCAAGTACAAGAATTTGCCAGACTCGGTAGTTCGTCAGCGTCTTATCAATATGGTGCACTATGTGCCAGATATGCACTGCCCAGTGCACGTAGGATTCCCAAAGAAGGAGTTCTCGCACTACCGATATAATATATATAGAAAGGGCAAGAAGATTAGCTACCACGGCTTCTGGGATGGCTCGCCAGCATACAAGCGTTCGAGTTGGAATCTTGCAAAGTATGCTGCGGAGGTTGACAAGGTTACTCCTAAGCAGGCAAAGAAGTGGGTGAAGGGCTCGCTTGATGATTGGGCTCGCGACATTATCCGTCAGGCTCACCGTTGTTACCAGATTACTACTGCCGAGTGCGACGTAGCGCAGTTCACCGAGAAGGACGATGCTTTGGTACACGAGCTTTCGGACGAGATGGCAATGAAGGGCGCATATCGTTTGGCGTATGTTCTCAATACAATTTTCGCCGAGTAAGTAGATATTGTTTAACTTGAAAAAGAGAAAATTATGAAAAAGATATTATTGGTTGCTATGCTTGCATTCGTATCTTTGAGTGCAAGTGCTTGGAACAAAGCGCAGGACGAGGGCGTGGTTATCGTGGCATCGAAGCACCTCTCACCAACTGCAAAGCAGGTGTTTGACCACTACTTGGGTGGTACCTATGCTGATGATGTAGCATACCTCTCGACCCTCGAGAAGCGTAAGCGTTCGCCATACTCGAACGAGGTTCACTATCTCCATCTTGATGGCTATCTTCAGCCAGCAGTGGTTGAGGGTGATGATGCAGTGAAAGCTATCGAGGCTGCGTTGGTGGTTGTGCAGAACTGCTCGACTACTTCAAAGGCAGAGGTTACTGCTGCTTTGCGCACTATCATCCACTTGATGTGCGATATGCACTGCCTCTCGAATGTTCGCATCGCAAGCGTACCATTCACAAGTCAGGATTTCAAGATTAATGTTCAGCGTTCTGCTTCGGGTAGCAAGGCTAAAGAGTACTCTCCTACAAAGTGGTCGGGATTCTGGAACTCGTATGCAGGTTACCACAAGGGCTACTTTGGTGAGTTGTGGGCTGAGGAGATGGAGGTTTGCCACGGTGCACAGTTCGCCCAGTTTACTAAGGGCGGCTTGCGCGACTGGGCATCGAACAATGGCGCAATCGCATTGGGACTCTACACCGGTAATGTTCAGCCAGATGCTAATATGTCTCGTATCGAGCGTCTCCAGTTGGAGGACTTGCACTTCCAGATGATGGCAAAGGCAGGTTTCCGCTTGGCTGCGTTGATGAATAATGCTCTTAAGCAGTAATCGGATATGAAACGCGTTTTGATACTTGCTCTCTCATTTGTAGTTGCAATGGGAGCGCAACGCGCAATGGCGTGGGGCACAGTGGGACACCATTGTGCCGCCTACATTGCCGAGCAGCACCTTACCCCCGAGGCGAAGGAGAAGACTCGTCACTACCTCCAGCACACCTTGTCGTACTATGCGATGTGGATGGACCGCTGGCGTGGTATCAAGGAGTTCGAGGCGATTAATAATGGTCACTCGGTTAGAACTACCGATAACGGTCGCAAGATTAGTTGGGAGGCTCTTACCTCATCGACTATGGGAAATGCTGTGCCAACACCTCCGGGACGCGCTATGGGTCACCTCCTCAATGCGATGAATGAGTTGGGCAATGGCAAGTACAAGGAGTTGCCCGATTCTGTTGTGCGTCAGCGACTTATCAATATGATTCACTATGTGCCTGATATGCACTGCCCATCGCACTGCGGTTTCCCTGAAAAGTTCTATCCACTCGCCTCTAAGTATAATCTTAAACGCAACGGAAAGTTTGCCAATTTCCACTCTTTCTGGGATGGTTCGCCCGCTTATATGCGCAAGAATATAACCCTGAAGAAGTATGCCGATATGGTCGATGTAGTATCGCCAAAGCAGAGCAAAAAGTGGCAGAAAGGCCTCGAACAGAAAGATCTCCAAAAGGGTATCGACAGCTGGGGTAAGGGTATAATTAAGCGTGCTCATCGCGCCTATGCCATTCTTCCGGAGGGTTCCGATTTGGCTAAACTAACAAATGAGCAGAAGGCACAGGTGCACGAATTGGCAGATGAGTCTATACTTATTGGTGGCTATCGCTTGGCTTATGTGTTGAATACAATTTTTAAGGAGTAGAGTGGTATGAAAAAGATATTTTTATTGGTGGCATTTGCCTTGACCGTGTCGGTGGCAAGTGCGTGGCATAAGAACTGTAATGCGGGTGTTGTAGCTTTGGCTGTGAAGCACTTGACTCCTGAGACTAAGAGTATCGTAGACAAGCATTTGGGCACAACTTACGAGGATGATTGTGGCTATATATATGCCCTTGAGCGCAAGAAGGAGGCATTCTTTACAAAGGAGGTACACTACCTCCATCTCGATAAAAACTTTCAGCCATTGAACGTTGAGGGTGACGATGCATTAGCTGTTATCGAGAAGTCATTAAATGTGTTGCGCGCTCACAAGTCGCACTCTAACGCAGAGGTAAAAAAGGCACTCCGTTATGTGATAAATCTAATGTGTGATATTCATAACTTCTCGAATATCCGCATCGAGAATATTGCTTATTCGCAAGCTGATTTCTCGTTCAAACGACAGCGTAGTGAGTATAAACCAACCGAGTACCTCACCTATAAGTGGTCAACCTTCTGGCTTAAGTTGAGTAATAGTCTTGGAGTGTTCCACGCCGATTTGTGGGCTGAGGATATGGATGTTTGCCACGCAAAGCATAAGGCGGAGTTCACGAAGGGCGAGTTGCACGACTGGGTAGCGGCAAATGGTGCAATGGCAGCCGAATTGCTCTCGGAGATTAACCCCGAGAATATTATGACACTTCGCAGATATCTCGAGTTGGACTATCTCAACTACGATATGATGGCTCGCGCAGGTTACCGCCTGGCGAAACTTTTGAACGAAACTATAAAGTAGTATATTAGTATGAAACATAAATTTTTAACTCTCGTTTTGTCGCTCGTTGCCGTTATGGGCGTGCAACGCGCGATGGCGTGGGGCATCTTTGCTCACGGTGCTATAGTATACGTTACCGAGCAACACCTCACTCCCGAAGCAAAGGCGAAGTGTCGCTACTATCTCAAGCATACACTGCCTTACCACTCGACGTGGATGGATTTCTGGCGTGGAGTCGAGAAGTATAAGGATATAAACAATCCGCATACTATCCGCGAGGACGCTAATGGTCGCCTTGCGTGGTTGGAGACAGATACTCCTGTGGGTGGCGTTATGGGTCACCTCAAGAGTGCGCTCGAGGAGCTTGGCAATGGCAACTACAAGAATCTGCCCGACTCGGTAGTGCGACAGCGCATCATCAATATGTTGCACTACGTTCCCGATATGCATTGCCCCGTACACGTTAAACTCCACGACTATCCTGCTGGCTCGCGTAAGATTTATCGCAATGGCAAGCGTGCTAATCTCCACGGATTCTGGGATGGCGCACCATCTTTCCAGCGTAAGGGTTGGACTTTTGAGCAGTATGCTGCCGAGGTGGATAAGGT
>JAZQWU010000236.1:0-4891 GCA_045632505.1 Alistipes sp.
GAATCACCCTGTATACTACGCAGGTCCTGCCAAGACTCCTGCAGGTTACGCTTCGGGTTCGTTCGGTCCTACTACTGCAGGTCGTATGGACTCTTACGTAGACCTCTTCCAGAAGGCTGGTGGTTCTATGGTTATGGTAGCTAAGGGTAACCGTTCTAAGGCTGTTACCGATGCTTGCCAGGCAAATGGTGGTTTCTACCTCGGCTCTATCGGTGGTCCAGCAGCTATCCTCGCTAAGAACTCTATCAAGAGTGTCGAGGTCGTAGACTTCCCAGAGCTCGGTATGGAGGCTGTTCGCAAGATTTATGTTGAGAATTTCCCTGCCTTCATCATTGTCGATGATAAGGGTAATGATTTCTTCGCAGAATTCGCTCATTAAAATTGTTCTGAGCGGTGAATTTTGCACCTTACTTCGGTCGCTGAGTTGCTCACATAGGCTTACTATGCTGCGCACTCAGCGCCTTGTAACGCACAAAATTCCCTCACTCATAAGCAATTTTCAGTGGTGGCTATTTAGTTAAACCATTGAAATAAGGAGACGAGGAAAAAGTGAAAAAACCGTTTTCCGCTTTCCGATTACGAAGTAGAGGGCTGATTACCCTCTACTTTGACAAAATAAAACTGCAATTTTTGCGTTTGTTGTTATAGGATGAAAATAACTTTCAAAACACTTTTAGCTACCTTCGTAGCTCTATTTGCTCTCTTTACGGTGCAAGCTGCCGAGGAGGTGTCATTCTCGGTAAATGCTCCGATGATTGCCTCGGTGGGTGAGGCGTTTCGTGTGGAGTTTGAGCTTAATGCCAAGCCCGACAGTGATTCGTTTGTGCCGCCGACATTCGAGAACTTCGATGTCTTGGCAGGTCCTTCGGTGTCGCAAGGTTCGTCCATCCAGATTGTGAATGGCGAGATGACCAAGAGCGTGAGTTACGCCATAACCTACGTCTTGCTGCCGCAGAAGGCTGGAACATTCGCCATTGCGCCAGCGACAATCGGTGTCAAAAAGAAAAACTACACCACGCAGCGAACAATGATTGAGGTGCGTGATGGTGCGCAAAGCAAGGGTGCAACGCAACAAAATAACGCTCGCACCCAGAGCGAGTCGGCAGAGAGTCGTGCTAACCGCACAATCGAGAAGGATGACCTTCTCCTGCGTCTTGTTCTCTCGTCGAAATCGGTATACAAGGGTGAGCCAGTGCGTGCAATCTTGAAGCTGTATAGCCGTGTGAATATCGCCGGCTCGGAGTCCTCCAAGATGCCAGCATTCAATGGCTTCTGGAGTCAGCAGGTCGATATCGAGCAGGGCCCTTTCCGCGAAACATTGAACGGCAAGGTCTACGAGGCGTACAACATTGCAGAGTACATTCTCTATCCACAGCAGAGTGGAGCACTCACCATCGATCCAGCGGAACTAACCGTAGTGGCGCAGGTGGTGGTGCAGTCGAATCGTAACTACGATCCATTCTTCGGTGGAGGCCACGAGGTCTACAATGTGCGTCGCGCACTCAAAACCCCAGAGGTGAAGGTGCAGGTTAAGGAGTTCCCTGCGGGCGCTCCGGAATCATTCTCGGGCGCAGTAGGTCGCTACACAATGTCGCACCGCCTCTCTTCGGCTGAGGTCGCAGCGAACTCGGCAGTGACTCTGCAACTGACCATCTCGGGCGCAGGAAATCTGAAATTTATATCTGCTCCAACGCTCTCGTTGCCGTCGTCATTCGAGTTGTACGACGTGAAGAGCGAGGAGAAGATTGAGAATAATGCCTCGGGTAGCGTAGGCTATCGCCGTTTCGACTATCCATTTATCGTGCGTGCCGAGGGCGACTACGAGATTGCTCCCGTAGAGTTTACCTACTTCGACCTCGAGAAGAAGCAGTATGTAACCCTCACAACGCCAGCGTTGAATATGGTGGTGACGCCTGACAAGAACGCTGCCGCATCGCAACAGACCGTTGCTGTGGGTGTTAAGCGCGAGGATGTGCGACTCCTCGGCGAGGATATCCGCTTTATAAAACTTGGCGCACCAGCGTTGCGCTCGGTGGTTTTGCCGTTTGTGCTTTCGACGGCATATTGGTTAGTGGTGCTGGCAATGTTGCTGGTGGTGGTTGTGGCATACTTTGTTATTCGCAAACATATTCGCGATAACCGCAACGTGGTACTCGTTAAGGGTAAACGCGCCAACAAGATGGCTATCAAGCGATTCCGCATTGCCGAGAAGTATATGCGCGAGCAGGATCGTCGCGCCTTCTACGAGGAGATGCTGCGTGCGATGTGGGGCTATCTCGGTGATAAGTTCAACATCCCAGTAGCAGACCTCACGCGTGAGGTTGTTCGTGCCGAGTTGCAGAAGCGAGGTGCGGCGGCAGAGGCGGAGAGCATTATCGCCGTGATTGCACGATGCGAAGAGGCGCAATATTCGCCACAAGCATCTTCGGAGATGCACGAGATCTACGAGGAGGGTGTGGATGCAGTATCGAAAATTGAGGCGGCAATTAAAAAGTAGAGAAGATGAAGCGTATAACCATATATATAATAGCACTCCTTGCGACGCTTTCGGTGTCGGCAACTCCTACCTCGGCAGAGCGTTGGGAGGCGGGAAATAAGCACTACATCGAGGGCAACTTCGATAAGGCGGTGGAGGAGTATCACGCCATTTTGGATGGTGGCGAGTACTCGATGAAATTGTACTACAACTTGGCGAATGCCTACTTCAAGTTGGGCAACGTCGGCAAGTCGATACTCTACTACAATAAGGCGTTGCGCATCGCTCCATCGGAGGAGGATGTGCGCCACAATCTCGCCATTGCCGAGGCGCAAACCAAGGATAGAATTGCGGTAGTGCCTGAGTTCTTCCTCAATCGTTGGTTGCGTACGATGCGCAACTCAATGAGTTGCACCGCGTGGAGTGCGTTGTCGCTTGTTGCGTTGGGTGTGTTGCTCGCCTTTGCGTTGTTGTTCCTCCTCGCGTCGCATATTCGCTGGCGCAAGTTGGGCTTCTATGGTGCATTGTGTTGTGCAATCCTTTTTGTTGCATTGACCTCATTTGCAGTCTCTTCGCGCAACGATATGCTCAATCGTGATGAGGCTATTGTGATGGGCTCGGCTATCTCGGTCAAGAGTTCGCCTGACGCATCGGCTACCGATTTGTTCGTGTTGCACGAAGGCACGAAGGTGAAGGTGTTGTCCGAGGTTGACGAGTGGTGCGAGGTCGTTATTGCCGACGGCAAGAAGGGCTGGACTCTCAAAAGCAATGTGGAGGAGATTTAACGATGGCGAAATTGTTAGATAATGTAGTCGGCGAACTTTCTCGCTTGCCTGGTATCGGTCGCAGAACGGCATTGCGCTTGGCAATGCACATCCTGCGAATGGACGAGGAGGATGTGGTGTCGATGGGCGAAAGTCTTATAGATTTCCGCACGAAGATTTGCCGCTGCGCCAAGTGTAACAACCTGTCGGATACGGAGATATGCGACGTTTGTGCCGACTCGCTACGCGACAAAACAACGGTCTGCGTGGTGGAGCAGGTGTCGGACCTTCTCTCAATCGAAAAGACCCACCAATATCGTGGTGTCTATAGCGTTCTTGGCGGTGTGATATCGCCTATGCAGGGCATTGCGCCGTCGGATTTGCGCATAGACTTGTTGCTCGACCGCATCGCAATGGGCGAGGTGAAGGAGGTTATTATCGCCATCTCGGCATCGGTGGAGGGTGAGACTACTATGTTCTACCTGATGAACTGCCTCAAGCGTTTTCCGCATCTCAAAATTACCACCATCGCACGAGGTATTGGCTTCGGCGATGAACTCGAATATGTTGATGAATTGACCATTACGCAGGCGCTGATGAATCGCCGCGAGGTCGCAAAATAATTAAATGTTATGAAGAAGATTTTAGTAGTTATGTTGATGGCGGTTTTGACCGTCGGATGTTGTTCAACTTGCCGCTCGCGAGTTAAGAATGCGAAACCACTCGAGGGTACTGTGTGGCACTTGGTGAAGATTGGTGGCGAGAGCCTTACTCTCCCTGCTGACGAGTTCAATATCATTCTCAACGAGAATGGTCTCGGTGGTCGCGCTGCTTGCAATAGCTTGCTTGGTCAGTACGCTACAGGCGATAAGTATGCCTTGCGATTCTCGCACCTCGGTTCTACCAAGATGCTCTGCCCTCACAACGAGGCACTCGAGACTCGCTTGACTCAGATTCTTGCCAAGACCACTCACTACGATATCGACTACGATATGTTGATGTTGATGCAGAATGGTACTGTGCTTGCGGTATTCAAGGCTCAGGCAGAAAACAAATAAAAGGCGAATTTCTGCGTTACGAATAGGGCGTTGAGTTGCTTGCGTAGGTGCGCCTATGTCGAGCAATCGACGCCTTTTGCGTAGCCTTAATCCTTGGTTTTTGTGGCGGAAAAGGGCGCAGAGAGAGGGTAAATGCAAATTTTTTTACATTTTTTTTGCATTTGAGTTGTAAATACAAAAATTATTACTACCTTTGCACCGCAAACCACAAGAGTGGAGCAAGCCCAGATGGCGGAATCGGTAGACGCGCTGGTCTCAAACACCAGTAGGTTCACCCCTGTGCCGGTTCGACCCCGGCTCTGGGTACAAAAAAGAGAAGTTCGAAAGGACTTCTCTTTTTTCGTTATACCCCTTCGCCGGGGACGTTGCTCCTGTGGCGGCTCGGCAGACTAGTCTGTGATGGAGATGCGGAGACAAATTGCTGCGCAATGGCAAGCATTGTGTTGATAGCCAAATAGTGGCTTATTGGTCAAAATAGTACATAAAATCAGGGCTGTTTTTGTTTATTGGTCAAAAATAGTACATAAATGCGGGTATTTGCCCGCATTTATCATTTCCATTTGAGCCTGAAATACTCATCTATAAAGAGTCTT
>JAZQWU010000237.1:0-3596 GCA_045632505.1 Alistipes sp.
GGTATTGTGGTGCATTGGGCAGAGTCGGGCGAGGAGATGAACGCCATCGTTGCGAAAATCATCAAGGAGCGCGATGCTAAGCACCTTGTCAAATCGAAGTCGATGTTGGCAGAGGAGTGCCACCTCGCACCATACCTCGAAAAGCGCGGTGTGGAGGTTGTAGAGAGCGATTTGGGTGAGCGCATCGTGCAGTTGATGGAGTGCGCACCGAGCCATATCGTTCTGCCTGCAATCCACGTAAAGCGCGAGGAGGTTGGCGAGTTGTTCGAGCGCAAGCTCTCAACCGAAAAGGGTAACTCTGACCCTACATATCTTACGCACGAGGCGCGTAAACACCTCCGCGAGAAGTTCCTCTCGGCAGATGTTTCGATGACCGGCGTGAACTTCGCAATCGCATCGGAGGGTGCTTTTGCCGTATGTACCAACGAGGGTAATGCCGATATGGGTACATCGTTCACAGATACGCATATCGCCATTATGGGTTTGGAGAAGATTATCCCCGATATGGCATCGCTCGGAGTATTTACACGTCTTCTTGCACGTTCGGCAACGGGACAACCTATCACAACCTACACCTCGATATATCGCAAACCCGAAGAGGGCAAGCAGATTCACCTTATCATCGTAGATAATGGTCGTACCGCATCGTTGGCTGACGAGGAGCATCGCAATATGCTCAAGTGTATGCGTTGCGGAGCGTGTATGAACACCTGCCCTGTTTATCGTCGTACGGGTGGTTACTCCTACTCATACTTCATACCTGGTCCACTTGGCATAAATCTCGGTATGTTGCGTTCGCCGGAGGCGTATGGTGGCAATGTGTCGGGTTGTTCGTTGTGCTACTCCTGCTCTGGAGTATGCCCAGCGAAGGTCGACTTGGCGGAGCAAATCTACAAGTGGCGACAGCAGATGTCACCGCTCGGCGTGGCAGACCCGAAGAAAAAGATGATGGTGAAGATGATGAATCTGATGATGCGCAACCCAAAGCTCTTCAACTCGGCGTTGAGGGTAGCACCATACATCCCACGCTTTGTATATAATAATGGTATAAACCCTTGGTGCAGTTCGGGACGCGAGATGCCGCATTTCGCAAAGCAGAGTTTCCGCGTGCTATGGAACGATGGTAAAATCAAGAAGGAGGAGTAACGATGAGCGCAAAAGATAATATCTTAAATAGACTTCGTGGCGCAAATGTCACCGAGGCGGAGAAACCGCAACTCGATGCGATTGCAAAGATTCGCTTCGAGGATAAGGTAGCGCACTTTGCCGAGATGGTGAAGGCCGTTGGTGGTGAGGTCGTAGAGTTGACAGAGTCGCTCGAAGCAACACTTGCTGCGTGCGGTGCAGAGTGTGCAAACCTCGTTTCTCCGTTGGCGGAGTTGCCAGAGGCTGTAAGCCCCGATGCCGTAGCCGATGTTCACGAGTTGGGTGGCGACTACACCTCGGTGGTGCGTGGTAAGATTGGCGTAGCCGAGAATGGTGCGGTGTGGGTGCCTGTGGAGGGCAATCGCAAGGCACACCTCTTTGCGTGTAAGCACCTTGTCATCGTGCTTGACAAGAGCGAGATTGTGGACACAATGCACGATGCGGTGGCACATTCATCGTTCGAGGCGGTGGGCTACGGAGCATTCATCTCTGGACCATCGAAGACTGCCGACATCGAGCAGGCGTTGGTTATGGGTGCGCACGGAGCGATGCGAGCAACGATAATTTTATGCTAAACTAAATAGACTACAACTATGAAAAAACTTCTTTTTGCAGCGATGCTCTTGTGCGGAGTCTACTCGGCACAGGCGGTAAAGATTATTCACGGACCATATCTTCAGGCGGTTTCGGATACCGAGGCTACAATTATGTGGGTGACCGACACGAAGGCGTTGTCGTGGGTGGAGATTGCACCAGACGATGGCACTAACTTCTACCACATCGAGCGTCCGCAGTTCTATCAGACTTACCTCGGCAAGCGCGTATATGGTACAGTGCATCAGATTCGCGTTACGGGACTTGAGCCAGGCAAGAAGTACCGCTACTCAACCTCGTCGAAGGAGGTTATCGGCATCGAGGGACACCGCGTAACCTACGGTCACGTGGCAACCACAAAGGTCTATGCCAAGGATTTCAACAACATCTTCTCGACACTCGATTCGTCGAAGAAGAACTTGAAGTTCATCGTCTTAAACGACATCCACGCCAAGCAGGAGAAGCTCGAGGCGTTGCTCAATACCTACGAGGAGGGCAAGACCGATATGGTATTCTTCAATGGCGATATGGTTAGTATGGTGCCAACCGAGGCTATCCTCTTCGAGGGCTTCGTAGATGCAGCAGTGCGTCGCTTTGCTAAGCAGGTGCCGTTCTACCTCGTTCGCGGAAACCACGAGACTCGCGGACTCTTCGCAACAAGTTTCTTGACCTACTTCCCTACCACAACGGGCAAGCCATACTTCACAATGAAGCAGGGCGATGTATTCTTTATCGTGTTGGACGGTGGCGAGGATAAGCCAGATAGTTGCCTCGAGTACTACGAGACTGCTCAGTATGACAATTACCGCAAGGAGGAGGCTGAGTGGCTCAAGAAGGTTATTGAGAGCGAGGAGTGCAAGAGTGCGAAATATCGCATCGTACTTATGCATATGCCTCCAATCGGCGGTAAGAACGTTTGGCACGGCCCTAAGCACGCAGGTGAGTGTTTCTTCCCAATCTTGAATACGGCGAACATCACCGTGATGCTCTCGGGACACACCCACAAGTATTCGTTCAACAAACCTGAGGAGACAGGCGCAACATTCCCAATCCTCGTGAATGGCAATAGCACAGCATTGCGAGCAAATGTCACTCCAAACAACATCAAGATTGAGGTTGTTGATATGGAGGGTAAAGTTAATCACTCTCACACCTTCAAATAGAGCTGAGAGTTGAGAGTTGAGAGTGGAGAGTATATTCTCTCCACTTTTTTTTGTGCGCGGTTATAAGGGGAATTAAGGGAAGATAGAAGTTTTTAGTGACAACTAATGAAGTTGAGAGATAACAGCCCCCCTACGCTTCGCTCGTCCCCCTAACTTCGGGGGACAAAATTTTGTAAGGAGTTTAAGGAGATTAGGGATTGCGCATCATTAGACCCCCTAAATTCTTAAATTTCCCTAAGAATTTGCATTCGCAAAATACCCAACACGTAAAAGCGAGTCCGCAGCAGCATAACAAGATTAGCACAACGATAAAAAGCATTTTAAGCAGATAAGAGCAAAGAGTCACGACGATAAAAAAACGCACTTTTAAGAAGATGGTTGCAACGCTATCAAAGAAAAATGAGATGGGCGCATACACGAGGTATGTAACCATCTCATTTTTTGAAGATAAGGAAGCATACGCTCCTTAAAATGCGTTTTTATGCGCCGAAGTTATCGTAGAGGATGTTCTCCGGTGGCACGCCGAGTGAGTCGAGAAGTTTCTCTACCGCGCCGACCATCATTGGAGGTCCACACATAAGGTAGATACATCCCTCTGGATCCTCGTGGTTCTTGAGGTAGTTCTCGAAGAGAACATTGTGAACGAATCCTACCTTGTAGTCAACGCCTGCTGCATCTGCCTCCGGATCCGGA
>JAZQWU010000238.1:0-19448 GCA_045632505.1 Alistipes sp.
CGCGTGCGAGGTTGCGAATGGCATATATCTGCACGCCATAGTTACGCTCGTAGTCCGCGCCAAAATAGCACATCGTATCGAGCGCAGCACCATTCATCTCCTTGCGAAGACGATAGAGTAGGAGTCGTTTTTTCTGCTCCAGCATACTATTTGATTGGGAGTGCGGTTACGCTTTTGCCATAGAGTGGAGACGCGAACTCCAATGTATCCATCAATGTAGCCTCACCTACAAGCGAACACTTCGACTGCGGAACGATAATATACTCTGCCGAAACCTTATCCTTCGGACCAGGCGCCTGCAACTGCGAGTACTCCTTGTGCGGTGCAGTCTCCACCTTTACTACGATTGGCTTGCCCGACAAATCATCTGCCGGTACTACGCCCGCCTTGTCGCTGAAACGACATACAACATACTCGCTCTTGTCTGGTGTTATTGTCACATTGAATTTGTGAGTCTGTTCGCTAGAACTCTTTGTGCCGTAGAACATATCGAGACACTCCTTCTCGAGGCGTGCAATCTCCTCCAAAGCAGCCTTCAATCCCGCGCCAAATACATTTTCGCCAGCCTCACCAGTGATGAGATCGAGACGATGCTTGCGCAATGAGAATATCATCTCAGCGGTCGCTGCTGCTTGCTCCTCGGTGGTCTGCACAGTTGCTGATGTTCGGTTTTGAGGTAATGGAAGGGTGTATGCCTCCTGCTCCAACTGCGGTGCGACCTTCTCAACTGCGCCGAGTGCCAATCGACCATCAATCAACTCGATAGACGAATATTCCGATAGGGTAGCGCGCTTACCGAGATACTTTTGTGCATAACGAGCATAGATGCCCGGCTTGAAATGCTCGGTAGCAACGCGAAGGGTTATATTTACGACAACAGGTTCAGCCTCGGTGATAACCGCGACCCCCTGCTTGTCGTACAAACCCGCCTTTATAGTCTGAGCAACGCCGGTTGTGGCGATGCCTACAAGTGCCAAAATTGCAAAAATCTTCTTCATAATTCTATTATTTCGCACCACGAAGATACGCTTTTTCCGTCTGATTATCAAAATTTAAGGTAAAATTCTTTGGTCAATGCACGATACTCATCGGTGTAGTCACCGCGCTTACCTCGCTCGATTGCGATATTTTCGTGTACAATTTCGGAAGTTGGATGCTTCACGAACTCTGCCATAACGCGCTTTACCGCACCGCCCTTAATCGGATGCACATCGCAACGATGAGCGAGGTGCAACTGCGTGAATGTCAGATATTTTTCAAATTCGGTGACAGGGAGAATCAATGCGAATTTTCCGTCGTCAGCGAGCAGACGAGCGACTGCGTTGTCCAACTCCTCGAATGTCAAATCGTGGGTGTGGCGAGCCGTCGAACGCTTGGCATCGGGTGGCAATAACGAATCGACAAAATATGGTGGATTCGACACTATGAGATCGAACTTTTCGGCTGGAGAGAACTCCTGCACAGCCGTCTGCTCAACGTTCAGTCGCTCCGCCCAGGGGGAGTTGTCGAAGTTGGCACGCGCACGTTTGGCTGCAGCCTCGTCAATCTCTACGGCTTGCACTTGAGCCTCGGTGTTGCGTTGTGCTAACATCAGCGCAATAACGCCCGTACCTGTCCCGATGTCGAGGATACGCTTCGCACCGTCGCAATCAGCCCACGCACCGAGCAATACACCATCGGTGCCGACCTTCATCGCCACGTCGTCCTGCTCAACCGCAAACTGCTTAAATCTGAAACCGCCCATAAATCTAACTATTTCAAGAAGCCTTCAATTCCCGCCCCGAATAATGCAAAATCGTACTTAACTGGGTCATTCGCATCGTGCTGACGGAGGGCGGAGGTGATTTCGGCAACGGCTTTCCAGTCGTTCGAGTTGCGCGAGAGTAAGCCCAACGCACGTCCCATATTGCCCGTGTGAACATCCAGCGGGAGATAGAGTGCTGAGGTTGGGATGCGTTGCCACAATCCGAAATCGACGCCGCGATTATCCTGGCGCACAAACCAGCGGAAATACATATTGAGTCGCTTGCACGAAGCCCCCTTCGCGATAGATGAAAAATGCTTCTCGCAGTGTGTCGAGTGTTCCGCCTCGAAGAACTCACGTCGCAACTCCGCCAATACGCGCTCTATCGATCCTTCGCGTTCGTACAACCCTTGCACTGCCTCGCCAAAGCTTCCCCACTTCGCACAGATGCCACGCAAAGCAACTATAAAATCGGTGAAATCTTGACCATTGAAGGTGCGGTGAACGTAGCGTAACAGAGGTCGCAAGTCCTCCTCCGAAGCCCCCATTGTGAAGTCGAACGGAGCATTATCCATCATCTCGACCATACGACGTGCGCTTTTGACGATTGCCTTGCGGTTGCCCCACGCGATGGTCGCGGCGAGAAATCCTGCAATCTCCTTATCCTCGGTGCGCTCGAACGAGTGCGGAATGCTTATCGGGTCAGCCTCGATGAACTCGGCGCGATTGTAGCGGTTGTGGAGCGTTTCGAGTAGGTCGTGCAACTCCTCTGTCGAGAGGTTAGAGTATCTGTCCATCGCTCATAACTATTTTGCGGTCAGCCATTTCCGCCAATCGCTCGTCGTGAGTTACCATAACTATTGTCTGCCCAAACTTGGCGCGAATGTCGAACAGCAACTGCTGTATCTCGTCGCGGTTGTGGGTGTCGAGATTTCCCGTAGGCTCGTCGGCAAAAAGCACCGACGGACGATTTATCAAGGCGCGAGCAATCGCCACACGTTGCTGCTCACCACCCGAAAGTTGTGCTGGCTTATGCTCGGCACGGTCGGTCAATCCCACCGCCTCGAGCAACTCCACGGCGCGCTGCTTCGCCTCCTTGCGCGATGTGCCACCGATGAGTGCCGGCATCATCACATTCTCGAGAGCCGAGAACTCGGGCAGAAGGTTGTGAAACTGGAATACAAAACCGATATGGCGGTTGCGGAACTCGGCTGTGCGCTTCTCGTTCAGTCCGAAGACGTTGGTGTTGGCAATAATGACCTCGCCACTATCTGCCGAGAGCAACGTGCCCATAATTTGTAGTAGGGTAGTCTTGCCCGCACCACTCGCACCGACAATCGAAACAATCTCGCCCTCCTTGACCTCGAGCGATACGCCTCGCAAAACCTCCAATTCGCCAAAACGCTTGTGTATGTTATTGACCTTTATCATTTTGTTCAAATTTTTCGTATAGTTTTATCGTCTGCACCGCCTCGCGCACATCGTGCACTCGCAGTAGGGTCGCACCCTGTCGCAACGCCTCCCAATGCAGAGCCTGCGTAGGTGCGAGAGCTTCGTCGGGCGTAATGTCCAGCGGCTTGTAAATCATCGACTTGCGCGATACGCCTACCAAAAGCGGCTGCTCCAATGCAGTCAGGCGGTGCAACCCAGCAAGCAACTCGTAGTTCTGCTCCATCGTCTTTGCAAATCCGAAACCTGGGTCTAACGCAACCTTCTTGCGGTCAATGCCAGCATTATCTATCGCGGTCAAACTTTCTCGTAACTCCGCCATAACGTCCGTCACAATGTCGTTGTAGTGCGTCTGATGCTGCATCGTCTGCGGAGTGCCACGCATATGCATAGCGATGTATGGCAGCTGCAACTCTGCTACAGTTGCGAGCATCTCAGCATCGCCAAGACCGCCCGTAATGTCGTTCACGATAATCTCGCCATACTTCTCGTAGGCGCAACGAATGACCTCCGCGCGAAATGTATCAATCGAAATTGCCACATCCTGTGACACCTCGCGCACTGCTGCAAGAGCCATATCAACCCTCTGCCACTCCTCCTCGGTTGTGACATCCTCAGCATCGGGGCGCGAGGAGTATCCGCCGACATCCACTATCGTAGCACCCTCCGCCAGCACTTTCGCCACACGCTCCGCCACCGCCTTGTGCGACTGTGTGCGCGACGATGCATAGAAAGAGTCGGGCGTTGCGTTCACAATCGCCATAACGCCTCTCTGCCACAATATGTTGTCGAGCTTACTCATTAGTCATCATCTTGAAGCGGTAGTGTAACTCCGCCACATCCTTCTCCACATCCTCGAGGTGGATATTTACTATTGCAAAGTCGGTGCGTGCCACCAACTCGTCGTCGTTCATCTGTGCCTTGATGCGAGCTTCAATCTGCTCTTTCGTTGCGCCGTCGCGCTCCATCGCACGCATCACGCGCAACGGCATAGGTGCCAACACAGCAACGCTCTTATCCACCAATGCATCGAATCCCGACTCGAAGAGAATTGCCGACTCCAAAATCGTGTAGTCGCCCTCTTGCTCCTCGTGCCAACGCAGATAATCCTCTTTAACGGCAGGGTGAACAATCGCATTCAGCTTTGCAAGTTGCTCCGCCGAGCCGAAAACCTTGCTTGCCAACGCTGCGCGATTCAACTCGCCGTTCGCGTAGCACTCTTCGCCAAATTCAGCAACGAGAGCCTCACGCAATGTGGCTGATTCGTTCATCAACGCCTTGGCGCGTGCATCCGAGTCGTAGACTGCCACACCGCGCTCCTTGAACATCTGGCAGATGGTGCTTTTGCCACTGCCAATACCTCCGCAAATAGCTACTTTAATCATTCTTAGTCAAATCAATATCTTGGAAATCACCAACTGAAACTATTTTCAAGTCGCTGAAACGCACCGAAATAGCATCTTGCATAGAGAGAGGCGAGATACGCACCCTATAGTTCTTGGCGAGTGTATCAACAACGCCTTGCTCGTTGATTACAGGCAACTCGATAACCTCGTGATTCAACTCAGAAAGAGGAATGTTTGTTCGGCGCGAGGCGTAGAAACCATAGCCGAAAAGGGTGGTACCCTTACCCTCGACAACGCAAGGAACTACGATGCGCTGGTCATCGACCTTGACCTTGATATTGAAGTCGGTGGTGTAGGTGTAGTTCAACTTCGAGATATACCACAATGTGAACGATACTGCAAGCATCGCCAAAAATACGGGCGAGATATACTTGCGCAATCTCTGCAACCCAACCTTTATAAGTGCATATAACTTTTTCATACCACAAAGATAACGATTTATTTCGAAAGCATAAAACTATCTGCAAAAAAAGCACCTTCCCAAAGGGAAAGGTGCTTGAGTATAGGGTTTTAATCGGCTATTGCTATGCGACCGAATTGCTATTTTTTATTCTCAGCATCAATCATACCCTTGCTACCCAAGTAGGAAACCGAGCGTGATGCCGTCTTGCAAGCAATTTTCAGACACTCGCGTACGGATTCGATAGACATTTGTGCGATGGAGAGAATGTCTCGCTCGCAGAGACAAGCGATAAATTGACTTGTTGTCCAATCGCCAGCACCTTCCCAATCTACAACATTGTCGTTTGGAACAGAATTAACCTTTACCCAGCCCTGTCCGCTGAGGTTAAACTCAAGGCCCTCAGCACCCAATGTGCGGATAAAGAGTTTGTTATTGTATTCAGTTGTGAACGATATGTCGCCAACCTTCTCGTGACTAAACTTTACAATGTCGCTCACCTCTACTGCCTTCAAAAACTTGCCTTTGTCAGCATCGCTCTCGGGTTCAAAGTAGACCAATGAACCTCTATTGCGGAGTTCGTCTGCCAAATAACGAAGTCCTGCCTCTGCTGCATCGAAGAAGAAAATATCGGGAGTAAAGTCGAGATTCTCAATAAACGCTGGTGCTTCGTCGCGTACACGAAGAAATCTGCGCTTTGGGAAACGACTACCAGGCGAGGTCGCGCGGAACGAGGTTGTGTGCTCGCCCGTCATCTTGTCGCGCTTGTGGGTGCAGCGAAGTAGGGTAGTGCCGCCTTGTGCGCTATTCTCCACGAAACGCACATCTGCACCATATCGTTGGAGGTCGCTCTTTATCTGCAGACCTTGCACAGAGAGGTCGAGGTGTGCAATCGGAAATGTCTGCACACCGAGGTGCGCAAGCATACAAGCAACATTTCCGCAGGTGTTACCCACGCATTCTGTCGCTATAGTCTCGGTAAACTTATTGCTCTTGCCTACGACAAATCCGTTAGGATAGTCGCGTGTCACAATCGTATCAAGAGCAAAATTTCCACTAAGTAAGCAGGTTCTCATATGATGTCAATTTATAATTCCTTTATCGGTTCTCCGAACAGATGTAAATCCTCGGGTAGGGTGTAGTCGAGTTTGCCACCATTGTCGCGGAGTTGGGCGAGTAACTTTCCTAGAACATTGCAGCCAAAGTAGTACTTCTTGCCATCTAATTCTACGAGTTCTGCACCCCAAAAAAGTCTTGACGGATAGTTGGTTTTTGTTCCGTCCTCAACTGGGAGATTGTCGCGTGTGGCGAATAGATCCTTGTGGAACAAAGCGTTGTCGCGATACTTGAGCATCAGGCAGTACTTCATCCACTCGCTCTGAATCTCTTTCCAGTCGGCACGCTCGTTACCTTTGAACTTGGCTTTGTACTCATCTTTCTTGCGTTTGTCAACACGACCATAATAATGATTATTTTTCAGCCATCGCTCTATTTTTTCAGGTTTAGTAGTGCCATAATACAAATTGTCCCTCAGCCAGAAGTGAGCCTCTTTACTGCGCATACGAGCCATAATATAGAGCGTCTCCATCTGGCAAAACGCCATATTGCCATAACGCAAAAGGTCGTCGGTATCATCGTGAGGCACCAGCGCCATATTATCTAACTGATAAAACGGTGTTTTTTGCTTTGTCTCAAATGGCACACAGTGCTCCGCCGGATAGAGCCCCAACTTTCTTAACTCCATAAATTCCGCTTCGCTTTGTGGAATCAGCGCGTCAGCATCGCCTGCAACTTCTGATAAATCTTCGTGCAATTCGCAATTCTGAAGTCGGCTATTTATATAGTCAATCTTCATAGAAATAGGGTCTATTGTTTCAAAATTTTACAAAAGTCGAATGCATCTTCGGGAAGGTGGTATTCGAGAGAGCCGGTGTCGCGTAGCTCCATCAAAAAACGACCGAGTAGGTTAGGACCAACAAAGTTCTCTCCATCGGGTTTTACGCCCCAAGCATCTGGCGACTTCTTGGGCATTGTGGTTTGGTCCTCAACGATGTAGAAGCCTTTCGACTCATCCAATTTCTTGCGGAACGCTTCGCTCTGCTCATACTTAGTCATCAAGCAGAACTTAATGGCGTCGATGAACATCGAGCCCCAATCCTCGCGACGGAAATCTTTCTCGTAACTCTTGACCGTCTTTTTGATTGCGTGGCAAGTATTGCCCTTGCTCGTGGTGTTGTTACGAATGCGAGTCAGAACCTCTGCATCCTTGAATTTCATCAGCTGAAACAACTCCTCACTACTCTTGAATGTTACCCCTTCTACCACAAGTGGGGTGTGGGCAAAGTTGCAGAATATGCCCCACTCCTCATCGACCTTGTGGATAGTCACACACTTGTCCTTGGGGTAGGTTTGATAGCCCCAGTACTGAGGATAATGCTCTTTGATAAATCTATCTACGCTATAGAAACTCATAGCTTAATCTCCTTCTGTGAACCTTTGATTAGAGTGTTCTTTTCGTTTACCTCTACTTGCTCAATCTTGAGGATGCGAATGCACTCTCCGTTGAGCACCGCGCGATTAGTATCGCCATCGGGCTTGGTCTGAGCATATGGGTAGGCAAGATAGATGACGCCATTTTCGTTAAGGAACGATGCCGCAGCATCTTCCGCTGCGTCGGTAGCCTTATCCGTCATCTGATTTACCGTGCCTCGTTTGTTAGTGAGTACATTCCCGACGTACTTGCGAAAATACTTTCCGAGAACCTTCGCCTCCTCGGGGATGGTCTCGCCCAATGCCTTCTCAACGCGAGATGCTACCTCTGCGGTTACGGGTTTGCAAGAGAATAGATTGTTCTCATCGGTCATTACAGGCACTTCGACAGTATATACATAAAATGTATTAACACCATTCCTCTTGCCCGCCTTTGCTGCATACTTGGCGGCTGTTGCATAACTTGATGTAATATAGATTCCGTGTCCGAACTTTGACTTACCTTCGCCTTCGCCAAGATGGTTTGATACGAAGTGGTCAAATAGTCGGTAGCCGCCGTGATAGAATATTTCTGTCTTTGCCATAATTTATTGAATTTTAGAAACTTTAATGGTCTTTCTGTAGTTGAAGCAATCGCGCTCCTTTGCTATTTGCCAATACGAGTCAAGCTCCTCTCGAGAGAGGTTGTTTCGCTTGTATATCTTGTAGAGCAGCTTATAAACTAATCTCCGCGAATAACCATCAAGGCGCGCAGCTTGATTTGCGCTATACTTGTTTAAGTTTAGACTTGGTGCCGTAGATAGACCGTCGCTTACAAAGTAGTCTATTTTACGCACTATTGCATTGTGCAGTTTTTCGGCATTTTCAATATTGGCGTATCCTTTGGCAAGGTTCGTCTTTCTCGCCTTGTGGTAGTTGCCCTTTAAACGTTTGAACTTCTCGTTGAGCGAGGAGCGTCGGATGCGCACCTCTCCCGTATATCGAATCTCATAACCCAGGAATCCAATCCAGTCCATTGCCTCTTTCTCGGTGGAGCTACGACCCCAAAGGAATGGCTCGCGCGATTTCTGGTCCCATACTTGGGCCTCCATTCTGCCATCATCACCACGAAAATCGCCCACACTCACGAAATCGTGGTAGAGGAGTTTGTTCTCGGTGAGGGCGTCGCGATATAGCGTAATCAACTCTTGACATTTCTGCTTGGATGTGTGCATCAGCAAAATGTCGTCGCCATAACGACTGAAGAAACGATGATTATCTTTCTCACATAAGATGCTCTGGCAGTCAATCGAACTTAGAATCACATTCGAAATAAGTCCCGAGAGTGCGCCACCTTGCGGAATTCCTATCTTGCCCTTGTTGGCTTCGAAAGATTCTTCATCGTAGCATCCTCGCTCGAAGAAGAGTTCCGTCTTAGGTGCCTCATATTTTTTACACTCAACTGCACCTCTTTTGTGCTCTTCTCTCAACGTTTCGTTCTTCACCATCACATTGTTGTAGAAGGAGTAGGCGTTGAGGTATGCCTCAAGAATGCGCTTGGCGGCATCGTATTCAAACTCTGCATCTTGGCGTTTAACCTTTGCGGCGAAGTCATCGAAATACTTCAATATAACATCGTGGTTGATGGTATCGAAATATTTCTGAATGTCGCACTCGGCAACATATATACCCTGACGAAAGAATCTTCGGCGGTATGCTTGCAAGTTAGCAATTGCGTTATCGCGGTTGGTCAGCACGCCAGGTTTGTCGTGGTAGGTGCGAACAACGCGATAGGAGAGTACCTCTTCGTGTAGAAGCGTATCGAATTTCTCGGAGAGGAATCCATTCGCCAGCGTAATCAGCACCTTCTCCCTCAAATCATTGAACGAGCAAATTGGGCGATAAATATGTTCGCCTTTGTCGTTAATCTTCTTGAACTGACCTTGAATGTGCGTCGAGCTGAACTTAAAACTCTGCTCCGACTCAATATCTCGGCGAATAGATTCGATAAATTCATCGAGTTGTTTCAGGTATGAATACTCCTTATCTGCTGCCCTACGATGAGCATTTATCGTAATGGTAATAGTGCGAACAAGTACCTGCTTAGCACTGCGCTTCTTCTCGTCATCTTCACCATTCTCAATTATCACTCGCTCTGCTCGGCGAGGGCGCAACCAGGTGTTGCGTGGAGGCATCATACTCGCAATCGCAGAGACCAACGATGTCGGCATCGGTCTTTTGTCTGGTTCTATCGAATAGTCTTGTACAAGCTTTTTCTTGATGGCAATCTTGGCTCGCTCCTTGATGAGAATGTCAAGGATGCGTTCATTTGATGCATATTCGAGAAGAGTATGTGCCATTGTAGTAGTAAAAAAAGACGGGGAATCGCCGTGGAGCAAGTACGTACGACCAAGATTTGCATCTTGGACTTGGCCCGACCACGAGGGAAATTACTAGTGCTTATTTATAGAGCCTGAAGCAACGTGATAACCTTTTTGTTAAACCTTTGTTATTATGAATCCGTACCTTTTTTAGATGCCATTTGGCACACCTCGGCTATCCCACGTCATATTTATTGTAAAGATAGGCAAAAAAATCGATTTCGCAAAATTCTTTGCCCCAAATGAAACCACCTATCGGATTATTCCGCGAGGTGGATAGTGTAGTTCACCTCGTCATCGTGGCAGGCATAGAGATCCAAACCTACGCGCTCTGCGACGAAGGCGTGGTCGTGACCATTTCCGCATACCCACGCATAGTAGTCCTCCAAATCGTATTCTGGCTCCTCATCCCAATCGTCTTCGTCTTCCTCTTCGCAGTCCTCCTCGCGCTCTTCATCCTCGTCCTCATTCTTAGTGATTACAGGGGTGTAGAGACCATCGCTGATGTCCTGCTCAATATGCTCTGCAAGACACTCTTCCAAACACTCGTTGTCAGCTTCATAGAGCCAGTACTCCTCAACCATATAGTAGAACTTCTCTTCGAGTTTCTCGTGGAGTGACTCAAGCACAGACTCTCCATTCTCAATAGCTTTTACGACCGCCTCGCACGAGACCTTCTTCTCGCCTAATTTTCGCAAAGCCTCAAACTCCTGTTCGTTAACTTCAATTTCGATGGTTTCGTCGCTGCCGTAGCTGCATCCACCGTGTCCGTAGCCATAGAAGGCATTCAAATCTACTTTAATCTTAGTCATATCTATTAGTTCTTTAAATGTTAGTTATTCTCAGTTTCAAGACATCTCTGTATTGCAATACCAGTGAAGTTGCATCCTATATACTTGCCACAGAGTGGACTACGTTTCCGACTGCAAAGTTCCGTAAAATAATCGAGTAAATTCTTATATTTATAGGTATAAAAAAGGCAAATAAAAAAACACCTCCCCGAAGGAAAGGTGTTTGAGTGTGATATTGGAATAGGCTATTAGTATGCCATCGATTTGTAGACAATCTTAGGATTCTTGTAACCTGCCTCCCACATATTTGCTACAGAAAATACCAAGTCCTTATCCACGCCGTCCTTGCTCTTGCCAACGCTGAGGGTGATGGTGTGGAATGCTGGCAACTCAACCAAGTACTTGCCATACTTGAGTTTGTAAGCAATCGAAGTGGTGTTTGTGAGGGCGTAGGTTGCAGCACCCTTCTTACCACGACCGAGGAACTTGCAGTCTACAGATGCCTTAAAGAAATCCTGCAAAAGTTTTGCCTCACCAGCAATGTTGCCTGCGCTATATGCGAGGGTCATTCCCTTCTCCAACGCCTTGCGGATAGCCTTCGAAGTATTCTCCTTTGCGAAGATGAGGGTCATAGTACGGAATACACCGCAGAAACGATACGAGTCGGTCTGCGCGTGAATATCGGTACAACCGAGCATATAGAGCTTCTTGTCTACGCAACGCTGCATCGAAGTAGGGTAGAACGATACACCATTCATAATCTCAACGCCGTCAATCAAACCCTCGGCATATGCCTGCTTCTCGAACTCGGTCATATCACAAGTCTTGCGTCGCCATCCTGGGTGGTTGTGAGTGATGAGTGCGCCCTGCTTCTTCGCATTGCGAAGTGCCTGCATAGGGTCAACATCGTAGATAGCGTTGTTGTCAGTTGTAAAGAGAGCGTTGTAGTGACCGATAGTCAACGGATTACGAGTAATCTCGCAACCAGGGATAATCAACATAGACTCGCCATAACCCTTTGCGCTCTTCTGAGCCAGCTGTGTAGGGAGGTTAAGGTCTACCAAGATACCTCTGTCGGTTCCTGCCTTGTAGTGAATGCTGTTGTTCTCTGCCTTCAACGCCTCACCACCGGTGTAACCCTTCAGGAACTTAAGCATATTAGGCTCGTGACGGCGCACCTCGATGTGGTCGGTCATTGAGAAGATGTCCAAACCATCCAACCAAGCCTCCTTAACGCGCTGCTCTGGGGTGAGCTCTGCATCCGAGTAGATTGAGTGGCTGTGGAGGTCTGCCTTGTAGACATTCAAACCATTTACCTGAGGCAAGATAATCTCAATGCGACGATTCGAGTTTGGCAAGAGATTTACTGTCTCTGGCACCTTCTTCTGTGCTGAAGCATCAACGAGGCATACGCCAGCCAATGCTAATACTAAAAAGAGTCTTTTCATAATTTATTACTTGTTAATAGTCAATTCGATTGTAGGGTGCTTCTCGTCTACGTGGTACATATTCTCAACAGTGAATACGGCCTTCTTGCTTGCGATAGTAGCAGTTATGCTGCTGTGTGCAGGGAGCTTGATGATTGAACCATTGTTGTTCAAAACGTATGCAAACGAGGTGTTGTTTGTGAGTACCAAGTGGTAGCCCTTCTTGGTCTTGCCTGCGCTCTTTGCAGTCACCGATGCACGGAAGAACTTTGCCAAGAGCGACTCCTCGCCGATGATGTAACCACCGCAGTAGCCGAGGGTCTTCTGCGAAAGCAATGCCTTGCGCAACTCCTTCTCACTCTTGTCCTTAGCGAAGATGAGGGTCATATCGCGGTAATAGTTCTTGTTTGCGAAGATGCTTGCAGTCGAAGAGTGACAGTCGGTAGCCGATACAACATACAACTTCTTCTCTACAGCGCGACGAACAATCTCTGGGTAGAAGTTACGGCTGTTCGAAACCTCAATACCGTCAATCAAACCCTCAGCGTAAATCTTCTTCTCGAACTCGGTGTAGTCGGTCGAAGTACGCTCCCAACCTGGGTGGTTGTGGGTGATGATTGCGCCCTGTGCGCGTGCGTTACGGATAGTCTGTGCATCATCGGTAGAGTAGATAGTGTTGTTATCCTTGGTGAAGAGTGCGCAGTAGTGACCAATGTGAACTGGCTCACGCGAAATCTCAGTACCCTTGATGATTGTAAGCTCTGGATAAGCCTTTGCTGCCTTCTGAGCTGCGCTTACCGAGTAGTTCAAGTCCGAAACGATACCACGCTCGTCAGCAGGAACACCGCGCGAGCAACGGGTGTTGATAGGCTCAAAACCCTTCTCCTTGTCTGGTGCATAGCCCTTCAAGAACTTGAGCATAGCGCGCTCGCCCTTACGTGTTTCGATGTGGTCGGTGATAGCCAAGATGTCGAGACCATCAATCCAAGCCTCCTTTACACGCTCCTCTGGTGTGAGGTTACCATCCGAGAAGTTGGTGTGAACGTGCAAATCTGCGGTGTAGCAGTTCAATCCGTCAACCTGTGGCAAAACGAGATTAGTTCTCACAGCCGAACGGTCATACAATACTTTCGATGTGTGTGGTCCTGCGTATGCACTGATGCCAAACGCAAGAGCAATGGTCAAAATAAAAAGCTTTTTCATAGTGTAGTAAATGTTTTATGTTGTACAATTATTTGTCAATCTCAAGCACAATGGATGGGTGCTTGTAGTCTACGTGGTACATATTCTCCACCGAGAACTTCGGCTCAACGAACTTGCCAGTCTTCTTATCTTTGCCGAGCGAGAACTGCAACGATTTGAATGGCTCCAACTCGTAGATTAACTTGCCGCGACGCAAGCGATAGGTGATAGACGACATATTTGTCACCTGGAATGTGCGATTGCCCTTCTTCTCGTCAACTCTTGTGATGCGGCAATCTACCGCAGCGTTCAAGAAGTCCTTTAATAACGACTCCTCGCCAATCAAAGTACCTGCAGCATAGGCAAGTGTACGTTGCTTGAGGAGAGCATCCTTCACAGCTTTCTCGGTCAAATTCTTTGCAAAAACGAGAGTCATTGTGCGGTGGAAACCAGCCGAGCCAAAGCGCGATGCGGTCATTCCGTGCTCATCGGTGTTAGCATACATTGTGAGCTTCTCGTCGAGGCAACGACGTACGATTTGTGGGTAGAATGTAGTGCCATTCACAACCTCTACGCCATCAATCAAACCTTCGTTGTAAACCTGCTGGTGGAACTCGGTCTTGTCGCTGGTCTTACGACGCCAAGCTGGGTGGTTGTGGATGATGATTGCGCCCTGCTTCTTTGCGTTGCGGAAAGCCTGAGCCATATCCTTGTTGTAGAGGTCGTTGAAGTGCGAGAGGAAGAGCACGTTGAAGTGTCCGTGCGACTGTGCGTTACGTGCCATCTCACAACCTCTAACGAGCAACATTGGGAGACCACTCTTCTCAATCTGCGCCTCTGCAAGCTTATGAATTGCCTCGAAATCAGTTGATACCTTACCCGTCTTCGATGCTGATTTGTAGCTGAATGTCTGACCTTCGTCAGCGTGACCAGCGGCTACTTTGAAGAAAGTCTTAATACCCTTTTGACCCTCGTAGTGGTCGGTTATTGCTACGATATCCAAGCCATCATACCAAGCCTCAAGGATACGCGCACCTGGGGTTACGTTACCGTCAGAGAACGATGTGTGTATGTGGAAATCACCCTTGTAACAGTTGAAACCATTTACAGAAGGGAGAATAATCTCGGTGCGGCGTGCTGGTACGTTGTTCGACAATCGAGCAGAGTGTGGCACCTTTTTCCCAGTTGCGTTCTGTGCATCAACCGATGAGATGCAGAGTCCAGCAAATGCCAAAACTAATAAAATCTTTTTCATAGTTGTAGTTTATTTTTTGAATTTCTTATTTGTCAATTTCAAGTTCGAACTTAGGGTGCTTGTAGTCCTTAACCCACATATTCTCGACATAGAAGTTTGGCTTTACGAACTTGCCGCTCTTCTTATCTTTGCCAAAACCGATATTGATAGCCTGGAATGGCTGCAACACGTATGTAGACTTGCCACGACGCAGGCGCAATGTAATCGAAGAGTTGTTGGTAAGTACAAATACGCGCTTGCCAGCCTCCTTGTCAACCATTGAAATCTGGCAGTTAACTGCAGCGTTTAAGAACTCCTCAAGCCACATCTCGTCGCCAATCAAATCACCACCCGAATAGACGATTGTGCGGTGCTTCAATACGGCATCCTTCACAGCGCTCTCGGTTAACTCCTTCGCCAAGACGAAGGTCATTGTGCGATAGTAACCATTTGTCGCATAGCGATGTGCTGTAACACCGTGAGTATCGGTGTTGCCGAACATAGTGAGCTTCTCGTCAATGCAACGATTCTGAATAGCAGGGTAGTAGGTGTAACCATTTGCCACCTCATAGCCCTGAATCAAACCCTCCTTGCGGAGCGATGCGTGCCACTCTGTTTCGTACTTATCGGTGTTGCCTGGGTGGTTGTGAATTGCGATACCGCCCTGCTTCTGCACGTTGCGAAGAGCCTCCTTCAAATCCTTGTTGTAGACCTCTCTTGCATCGGTAATGAAGAGTGCGTTGTAGTGACCAATCTTCGGACGAGCCATCTCGCAACCCTTGACGAGCAAAAGACCATAGCCCTTGCTCTCGTTGCGATATTCAGCCTCTCGGTGAATGGCGTTGAAGTCCGCCTTGATGCCTGGGTCTTTGCCGTCCTTTGGCATTCTAACCGAACCAGCAGGAATTGCTGCGCGAGCCTTGCCACTTTTGTTGTACGGAGCAAGCACTTTGAGCATCTTGCGCTCGCCACTACGATTCTCGAGGTGGTCGGTTATTGCGATGATATCCAAACCATCGTACCAAGCCTCGTCTACGCGACCTGCAGGCGATACCACGCCGTCCGAATAGGATGTATGGGTATGGAAATCAGCCTTGTAGCAGTTAAATCCCTTCACTTGAGGAAGGATGATATCTGTGCGCCTTGTAGCAATCTCGGAGCAAGTTCTGTGAGTGTAAGGTACCTTCTTTTTTGGTTGCTCCTGACCTTTCTTCTGCGCATCAGCACTCGATATGCACAATCCCGCAAATGCTAAAATTAATAAGAGTTTTTTCATAGTAGTGTTAGTATTTTATTTGGTTTATTTGTCAATCTTGAGTGTTACGACTGGATTCTTGTAGTCCATAATCCACATATTGTCTACGGTGAATCTTGGCTCCAAATATTTGCCAGTATCCTTGTCTTTGCCCAATACGATAGTCAGCGAGTGGAATGGCTCCAATTCGTAGACGAGTCTGCCGCGACGCAAACGATAGGTGACAGAGGTCGTGTTTGTGAGTTGGAATGTACGTTTCTCGTCCTTCTCATCAACCCTTGTGAGTCGGCAATCAACCGCAGCATCCAGGTAGTCGGTCAATAACTCCTTCTCGCCAATCAAATCACCGCCCGAGTATGCGATAGTGCGACACTTGAGCAATGCCTCTTTAATAGCCTTCTCGGTCATATCCTTTGCCAAGACGAAGGTCATTGTGCGGTATGTGCCCAACATATTAAATTTGCGTGCTGTCTGTCCGTGAATATCGGTGCAGCCCAACATAAACATCTTGCCCTCGACGCAACGACGAACGATTGGTGGATAGAATGAGTAACTATTTGCCACCTCTACGCCATCAATCTTGCCTGCGCCATATACCTTCTTGTGGAACTCGCTCATATCGGTTGTATTACGAACATAGGCAGGGTGGTTGTGGATTACAAGACCGCCTTGTGCGTGTACATTGTCGAATGCTTTAGACAAATCTCTGTTGTAAAGGTTGTTGATATCATTCAAGAAGAGGCAGTTGAAATGTCCGTGCTCCTTTGCGCTTCGTGCCATCTCGCAACCCTTGATAATGAGCATATCGTAACCCGACTTGTCGCGCTGAGCAATCGCCTCCTCGTGGATGGCGTTAAAGTCCAACTTCGCACAGCCAGCATCAAATGCCGACATATACTTTGTTGGCTTGCCGTCTGCGTTGTACGGAGCAGTCACCTTGAACGAGCTTTTCACGTTGCGATAGCCCTCGTAGTGGTCGGTGATAGCGATGATATCCAAACCGTCACCCCAAGCCTCGTGAACGCGACCAGCAGGGTTTACGCGACCATCCGAATAGGTGGTGTGAATATGGAAATCCGCCTTGTAGCAGTTGTAACCATTCACTTGCGGCAACACAATCTCTACGCGACGATTGTAGACCTCGTTGCAAGTGCGATGTACGTGCGGAATCTCCTTTTGCGCATTGGCGTTCGAGAAGCAGAGTCCTGCAAATGCTAAAATCAATAAAAGTTTTTTCATCGTTATAGCGTTATTTTAGGCTTATTTGTCGAGCTCGAGTTCTACGACTGGGTGCTTGTAGTCGATGTGCCACATATTCTCAACCGTGAACACAGGACGACCATACTGACCCTTTTTGTTCTTGCTGTATGATGCTGTCATACTCTTGAATGGCTCCAAGATGTAGATTGACTTGCCACGACGCAAACGGAAGGTAATCGATGTCTTGTTTGTAAGGTTGTAGATGTGCGAATCGCCGGTCTTGCCTCCATTCTCGCACACCTTGCGACAATCGATAGCAGCGTTAAGAAAAGCACCGAGCCACTCCTCCTCGCCTACGAGGTCGCCTCCCGAGTAGGCGATAGTACGACGCTTCAACATCGCATCTTTGATTGACTTCTCGCTCATATCCTTCGCGAAGATGAAGGTCATAGTGCGGAAGTAGCCCATATCTTTCTGTTGACCAGATGTAGGACGATGGGCATCCGAGCCACCAATCATAACCAACTTCTCGTCAATGCAACGGCGTACCATCTTTGGGTAGAATGTCGAGCCATTCACCACCTCAATACCGTCAAACAACTTCTCCTTATAAACCTCGGTCAACCACTCATTCTTCTCAGTGGTCTCGCGACGATAACCTGGGTGGTTGTGAATCACGATACCGCCCTGCTTATGAACATTGCGGAAGGTCTCCTTGGTGTCGATGTTGTAGATGCCTTGGATGTCGGTGAGGAAAAGCGCGTTGAAGTGACCCTCAGTCTGTGGTTTACGCGAGATTTCGCAACCCTTGATAAGCAGAATAGGGTAGCCCTCCTTCTTTACGCACTCTGCAGCCTCGTTGAAAGTAGCGTTGAGGTCTGTTAAGATGCCCGCATCGCTACCATCCGCACGCAATCGAGCCGAGCCTGCGTGGTGATACTTGTATGGCTTGCCATCTGCGTTGTATGGTGCAAGCGCATTGAGCATATACTGCGAGTAGCGTCGCGACTCGAGGTGGTCTGTAATGGCGAGAATATCCAAACCATCATACCACGCCTCGCGTACTCGCTGGCGAGGAGTCATATCTCCATCGGAGTAGATGGTGTGGGTGTGCAAATCTGCCTTGTAGCAGTTGAGTCCCTTAACTACGGGCAGAACGATTTCGGTGCGACGATACTTCTGCTCGTTGTTGGTCTTATGGGTGTCTGGCACCTTCTTTTGAGCGTCGGCATTGAAGATGCAGAGCGACGCGAAGATAAAGAGTATAAGAGCCTTCTTCATAGTTTTAGGGTTGAATTTGGTGGGTAAAAACAGTAAAAGTGCTACGCCGAAGCGCAACACTTTTACCAGATATGTTCAACTATTTAAGATCCTTAGCCTTGTAAGTAACGGTCAAGAACTTGCTATTTGGATGCTCCTCATCAGCAGTCCACAAGTTTGTTACGGTCAACTTCAAATCCTTATCCTTTGCCACCTTGTAAGAAATGCTGTGGAATGGCTTGAGCTCAGTACCCTCGCCCTTGCCACCGCGACGCAAGCGGTAAGGGATAGATGTCATATTTGTGAAGACTACGGTCTTCTCACCCTTCGATGAAGTGTAAACGGTCTTAACTGTAACTGCGTTGTTGAAGAACTCACGAATAAGCGACTCCTCGCCCATTACGTTGTCGTATGCGTAAGCAAGAGTTCTATTCTGCTCGAGAGCCTTGCGAACTGCCTTCTCGGTCAACTCCTTTGCAAGCACGAATGTGCAAGTGCGGAAGTAACCACGACCAGTGTAGATGTGAGCTGTAGTAGAGTGAGCATCAGTAGCTGCAGCCATAAAGAGCTTGTGGTCGAGACAACGCTTGATGAGCTTCGGACCGAAGCTACCGCCGTTCACGATCTCAACACCATCGATTAAACCTGCATCGTAAAGTCTCTTGTGAAGGTCGTTCATATCAACAGTCTTACGCTTCCAACCTGGGTGGTTGTGCATAATGAGCGCGTTCTGGGCCTTTGCATTGCGGATTGCCTTCTCTGGATCTGCATCGTAGATAGTGTTTGCATCCTTGATGAAGAGTGCGTTGAAGTGACCAACCTTGTCAGGGTGACGAGTAATCTCTACGCCAGGGATAAGGAGCATACCCAAACGCTGTGCTGGCTTCTTTGCCTCCTCGTAAGGTACGTTCAAGTCTGCGAGAATACCATCCTTGTCAGCAGCCTTGTGAGTGATTGAGTAATTCTTCGCTGTAGGCTGAACCTTGTGGTAACCCTGAGTAGCCTTGAGCATCTTTGGCTCGTAAGGACGATACTCGAGGTGGTCGGTAATAGAGATAATATCCAAACCGTCGTAGTAAGCCTCGGTCACGCGACCCTTAGCCGACAAATCACCATCCGAGTAAACAGTGTGAATGTGGAAGTCGGCCTTGTAAATGTTGTAGCCCTTCACCTGTGGCAAAATCATCTCCGCACGCTCAACAGCAGCCTTTGGAAGATAACGCAAATCTGGGTTTTTCTGCGCGTAGAGT